>JAFGQW010000103.1 GCA_016935485.1 Planctomycetota bacterium
CTGCTGGTAGCGGTTGAACCACTGGAGATTCAGGCGTGGGGAGTTGGCGACGAATTGCAGGAGCGGTGTCGCGGCGTCGAGCTCTCCCCTGGCGGCGCGAAGCGCAACGACCCGATGGACCTCCTGGGAGATCTGGTTGCCGGCGGCGGGGATCTCGTGGTGGTTGAGCACGCAGTAGATGTCCTCCTCGACGGCCTGGTCGCCGAGCTGGTAGGCGATGCGCACCCGGGCGGCGTCGAAGGCCATCCGCCCCATTCCCGCGGCAACCGGACCCGCGGCCTGCTCGGCCGCGCGGGCGACTTCGGGGAGCTGCCGCGTGGCGACGAGGCGGAAGTCGACGTGGCCGCGCGTCTGCGGCAGGACGTAGTCGCGGAGCGCTTCGGCGGCGTGCTGGAACGGCGGGTGGACCACGGTGCCGAGGTAGTTCGCGCCGATCGGGAAGTGCGGGTTGTCGACGAAGATGTCGCCCCAGCTGAACCCCTCGTTCGGCAGGAACTCCGCCTGCCGGAGGCTCGCCGGGTCGCTGACCCGCGCCACGATGAACGCGGGCGCGGCCGGGCGCTGCCGCCAGACGACCTGCGACTGCACGTTCCAGCCGACGGGGACCAGCAGCACCGAGGCTTCGCCGCCGATCATCTGCGGGGTGGTGTCCATCACGGAGTGGCGGACGAAGCGGAGCGTGCCCCGCGCCCGGCGGGCGGGCGTGGCGGGCGGCGCGTCGAGCGTGCCCTCGAGCGGGTTGGGTGGCGCGGCCGGCGTGTCGGGCTCGTCGAGCGGGTTCAGCGCGGGCGGGGCCTGCCTGGTGAGCCGGTAGGTGGTGGCGCCGGTCTTCAGCACGAGCGTTTGTCCCTCGAACTGCGCCGAGAGCGGGAAGTCGTGGCCCTGGTGCGTGAAGGTGCCCTCGAGCCGGCCCTCGACGACCCGGGCCTGGAGCGGGAAGGTCTGCTCGCCGCGGAGGATCCGGCCCGTGTAGCTGCCGTCGGCTGCGCGGGTGAGCTCGGCGGAGACCTTCTCGCCGGTGTAGTTCCCGGCGAAGTCTTGCGCCGCGGGTGCGCTCGGTTCACCGGGCTCGGGAACCGGCGGCATGGTCGGGTCGACGGGCGCGCCCGGCGCGGCGCCGACGGGCACGACGGCGCCCTGATTCGTGAGCTCCATGTGGCCGGCGACGCGGGCCTCCACGACGTCTCCCTGCGGGCCGGGGATCTGCTGGGCGCCGGTGATCTCCAGGCGTCCGCGCGCGTCGGCCTGGAGCGGCCGGCCGGTGGCGAGGTCCAGGAGGATCGTGCCCCTGATCGTGCCGGTGAACATCACGCCGCCGGTTTCGGCCCGGTCGAACGCGATGGCGAGCGCCAGCTCTGCCGCCGGCCGCGCGCCGACGGCGCGAATGCCCTTCAGCGTGCACTCCATCGTGATCCCCTCGGGCTCCGCCATCTGGAAGCTCCGCGCTACCTCCCGCGGGTCGCCGCGCCAGCTTTCCCCGACCTTGACCAGCCGCCCGGGCAGGTACGGCTCGTGGGTGTCGAGCATCTCCTTGAGCTCCTCGATGACGGCCGGATCGAGAGTGCCCGGATGGTCGTGGGTGATCTCGCTGCCGGTGCCGCTGCGGACGGTGATGGTCTTTGCGGCGAGCGGAAAAGGCAGGTCCTGGCGCTCCCCGCCGCCCTCCGCGACGCCGCCCGACGTCTCGTCGAAGCGGATCTTCAGAGCCGTCGGTTTGCCCTCGGCGGCGGCCAGCACCTCGGCGACTCCCTTGCGCCGGATCGTGAGCGTCTGCTCGAACGGCTTGGTCTCGCCGCTCGGAGCGGTCATGGTGAGCTTCTGCACGAGCATCTGCGAGGTCTCGAAGCTCCACTTCTCGCCCGCGGTCGAGCGGATCCTCAGGTCGTAGGGGGTCTGGGCGCCGGCGGCCGGCGCCGCGCCGAACGCCGTGCCGAGCACGGCGGCAAGCGCGATGCAACGGAGAGCTGCGCGATCGGTTCGCATGAGGGGTGTCCTTTCTCGTAGAGGCGCCGGCGCCCCGGAGCAGGCAAGCGTTTCCGGCGGACCGGCTCAGGTTCCTGATCATGGTAGTGCCAGCGCCGCGCTTGCCAAGGGGCGGCGTGCGCGGCGCGCCTTCCGGGCACCGGGCAACGGCGCGCTTGGCGGGTTCGCCCCCCGCGCTCGTCGAGGTCGGCGCCGCTGCGCCTTCCCGTTCCGGGACGGCCCGCCGGCCCGCCGCGGGGTTCGGGCTTGCAGTGTGGCGGCGATTCTGCACAATGGAGCGGGGATGGGGCTGGACACGACGTGCGCTGCCGCGGTGTGGATGGCCGCCGTGCGCACGGAGCACCCGAATCCCTGACTGGTGGAGGTCTCCAATCATGCGCCGCAACTCGCCCAGCATCCTGCTTGTCGTGCTCTTGGTCTTGAGTGCGCTTCCGGCCGCCGCCCAGATCGGCGACGACGGCGCGCCGCTTCAGCCATCTCCGCTTCCCGGTCTCGACGACCCGCCCGGCACGAAGCTCAGGGAGCTGCCGCTGCCCAAGCCGCGCATGCACGGGCTGACCATGATCGGCGATCTCCTCTACGGCATCTACCAGACGAGCGCGACGCTGGAGGAGATCTACGAGCTCGACACGGCGACCGGCGCCGTGAAGTCGACCATCACGCTCAGCGGCTACCCGGCCGGTGCGTGGCTTTACGGGCTCGGCTGGGACGTGCGGCGGAACTGCTTCGTCATGGGGGACACGTCCATCCAGGGGCTGGCGCTCGCGGACACGTCCGGGAAGGTGACCACCTTCTACGCGACGCCCGGGGACCGGAACGTCGGCGCCGCCTACGACACGCACCGCGACGGCTACTGGCTGTGCGCATGGAACACCAACACGCTGAAGCTCTACGACGCGCGGAACCTTCCCGCGGTTCTGGTGACCATCAACCTCGCCGCAGTCGGCTGCACGACGAGCGCCGGGGTGGCCTTCAGTCCGGTGAACGACGTCGTGTACGTGAACAGCCGCACGACGAACATGGGCTACGTCTTCGACGCGACGACCGGCCGCCTGCTCGTCTCCTACGCGGGGGTCTCCAGCGGCTACGGGTCGGCGTGGTGGGATCGGTGGCAGTGCCCGGTCGTGGTCGAGGAGGGGATCAGCAGGATCACCTACAAGGACGCGGGCTACCCGCGCGTCGACGCCGCGACCTCGGTCCCGATCGGCAAGGTGCTCGCGATCCAGTGGAAGGCCGACGGGAGCCCGGGAAGGATCTACAAGGCCGCCGCGTCCTTCACCGAGCGGATCGCCGGCATCCGGTTCTTCAACCGCTACCTCCCGATCGCGGTCGACAACCTGTTTTTTCTCTCGCTCCAGCTGCCCGCGGTGTTCGTCCGGTTCGAGGGCGTCCTCGACCCCGGGGGCACCGCCGCGGGCGCGCTCGCGGTGCCCAACGCGCCCGCGCTCGCCGGGATCACGCTGTCGATCGCGTGGCTGACCGCCGACCCCGCCGCGCCGCTCGGCGTCCACGCCATCTCCGGGCCGTGGCAGGTGGCTATCACGAAGTAGCGGCCGGGCGGGGAGCGGCTCGCCCGCGAGCGCGTCGGGTCCCGCCTGCGCCGCGACTGCCTGGAGGATCGAAGCGGCCTGTCGCGTCGTCCGCGCGCCACGAGGGAATCCACCGCGCGCTGGATCCGGGCGCGCGCCTGCCGCCTGCCGAGCCCCAGCCGCACCAGCGCCCCGACGTCGTCCTCCGAGAGCGCCGGCGTTGCAGGGGCCGAAGAGTCTGCAACTCCAGACTCGAGCGCTCCCGGCGGGATCTGTCGGCGCGCGCCGCCCCTCACCGGCCGACGTCGAAGTCGTCGTCGGGGTTCGTGAGGTCGTGAAGGACCATGTCGTCGACGTCGTCGGAGACCTCGCGCTCGGCCGGCTCGCCGGGCCGAAGGAAGATCCACAGGAGGATCGCCACCAGGACCGCCGCGCCGCCGATTGCCCAGCTCATCGGTCACCTCGCTTCCTCTGGACGGCCGCCGCCCCGCCACTCACACCTCCGCCAGAAAGCCACCGGGGCCGGGGTTGACGATGCGGCAGCCGTCGAGCTCGGCCTCCTGACCCGCGAACGCGTGGATGTGGCCGCAGACGACCAGCCGCGGGCGGAGGCGCGCGATGGCGGCGCGCACGGCGGCGCTTCCGAGATGGCGGCCGCTCGCATCGCGGTCGAGCACGCCGCGGGGCGGCGAGTGACTGACCAGCACCGCGCCTTCCGGGCAGGGCTCGAGGAGCGCGGCCGCCTCGTCTTCGTCGAGATCGAAGCTCCACGCGCCGAACGGGGTCACCGGCACGCCGCCGCCCAGCCCGAAGAAGACGACGCCGTCGATCTCGGCGCTCGTGCCGTGCAGGACGCGCGCGGCGGGCCAGGCGCGGCAGGCGGCGCGGAGCTCGGCGAGCGTCTCGTTGTTGCCGGGCACGAGCACCGTCGGCCGGGCGATCGCCGCGAGTGCGTCGATCGTGGGCCCGAGCCCGCGGCGGACGCGCGCGAAATCGCCGGCGCCGACCACCGCGTCGACCGCGCCCGACCGCGCCACCAGGTCGCGCGCGCCGTCGAGGCTCGCGTGCACGTCCGCGAACAGCAGCAATCGCACCGCGGGTGTTCCTCCGCTCGTCGAGCCCGGCCCGGCCGCGCCGCCCGCCGCGCGCGCGGTCTCACTCGTCCGCGTCGCCGCTCTCCTCGCGCGCCTGGTCCTGGCCGCGCTTCTTCCCCGGCGGCGGGTAGTAGCGCACGCCGGAGTCGGGCGCCTCCTTGTCGTAGGCGAACGCCTCGCGGTTCACGAGGAAGTCGATCACGTAGTTCACCGGGATTGCGAAGCCGATGCCCTCGATGCCGAAGCCCATGAGCTTGGAGCTGGTGACCCCGACGACCTCGCCCCGGTCGTTGAAGAGCGGGCCGCCGGAGTTCCCCGGGTTGATCGGCGCGGTGGTCTGGATCACCACCTTGCCTTCCTGCTCGCGGTAGCGCGTGCTCACGATGCCCTCGGTGACCGAGCGGGAAAGGCCGAGCGGGTTGCCGACGGCGAAGACGCGGTCGCCGCGCGCGAGATCCGCGATGTCGCCGAGGTAGACCTTGCCGAGCTCGCCGCGGTCCGTGTCCTCGATCTTGAGTAACGCCAGATCGAAGAAGGGCGAGATGGCCACGATCTTCACCTTCTCGTAGACCACGTTCTTGAACTCGTTGCCGATTTTCTTGAAGACGGTGATCTTGAGCTTGGTTTCGCCCTCGATGACGTGGAAGTTCGTGACGGCGTAGCCTTCCTGGTCGTTGATGATGAACCCGGAGCCGAGCGCGCTGGAGGTCTTCACCAGCACCACGGCCTGGCCGAACTGCTCGACGAGATCCTGGATCGGCGCGCGCGGCAGCGCCTTCGTGAAGAAGATCGACTTCTGCTCGGCCGCCGCCTGGGCCGCCGCCTCGAGCACGGGCGCGCGCTCGCGGATCTGCTTCTTCGGCACCTCCACCACGGTGTAGCCGAGATCCACGAAGAGGGCGTCGGGCGTCTCTTTCACGATGCGGCCGCGGATCTCCGCGCCGCCGTCGAACTTGAGAACCTCCTCACCGCCGAGCGCCAGCAGACAGAGCGTAAGAATGGCAATCTTCATGGCTACTCCTGGGGATAGAGCACCACGCGGTCGTGGAGCAGGAACACAAGATCGTCCTTCTTGTCGCCGGTCAGATCGGCGACCTCCATTTCGCGCACGTAGCTGCCGCCGCGCCGGCCCTCGCGCTTCTCCTCGTAGATCTCGAAGCGGAGAGCGCGCACCGGCGTGCCGCCGGCCGCGGCGGGGGGCACGAGCAGCTCGAGCGCGCGCTTCTCGACGTCGGTCACGGCGAGATCGAGCCGGCCGTCGGCGTTGAGATCGCCGGCCGCGATCACGCGGAGCTTCGAGCCCTTCACGTCGCTCTCGTAGCTCCAGCGCGACTCCAGCCGGAGCTCCTGCCGGCCGCGCCGCGCCACGAGGAAGCCCGACTTCTCGGAGACCACGAGATCCATGCCGCCGCCGGGCCGGAGCGCCGCCGCGCGCACGCTGCGCACGACGTTCGAGGGCAGCTCGATCTCCTGGACGCGCTTCCACTCGCCGTCGCGCCGCCGGAGCACGAGCAGCGAGCCGGTCTTCTCGTCCGCCACCACCACCTCCTCGCCGGACCAGGCGATGCCGAGGAGCTTCACGTTGTCGCCGGCGCTGATCTGCTCCACGACGACGAGCTTGCGGTTCTCATCGAGGCCGATCGCGCGGCCGATGGTCTTCTTCGCGACCAGGATCGCCGCCCGCCCGCCGGGCAGCGTCGTGGTGGTGTACGAGTTCGGGTCGACGTCCTGGAGGAGCCACTTGCCGCCGAACGCTTCGCTGCCGAGTGCCGTGAAGTTGCCGCTGCCCTCGTTGAGGACGAGGCCCATGTCGCCGCGCTCGGTGATGACCGCCAGATCCAAGTCCCCGTCGGCGTCGATGTCCACGGCGAGCAGCCGGGTGGGCCGGTTGTCGAGGAACGGAAGCGCTACGGTCACCGCCGGCTCCTTCCAGCCCGGCAGCACCGCGAGCGCGTACTTGCGGCCAGCCTCGGTCACCCCGGCCAGATCGGTGCGGCCGGGCTCGATCAGGGCGGCCGCCACCGCGGCGTGCGGCTTGTCGGGGATGCCGTCCACGCGGCGCGGGAAGGTGAGGTGGTCACCCTCCCAGGTGGCCACCCCGACCACCTGTTCCTCGGAGCTCACCACGAGCACGTCCGTCTTGCCGTCGCCGTCGAAGTCACCCACCTCGGCGTGGGCGGTGCCCGCGAACGTCGACGAGGTGCGCGGCGCGCGGAACAGGCCGTCGGCGTCCTGGAGATAGACCTCGAGCGCCGAGGCAGACGGGCGGGCGACCACGATGTCGCCGCGGCCGTCGCCGTCGACGTCGCCCGCGACCACGCCGCGCTCGGCGATGCCGCGCTCGGCGACCACCGGATAGAGGGACAGGGGCGCCTCGAACACGGCGTCCGCCTCCGCCTTGGGCACCAGCGTCTTCAGGTGGAGCCGGTCGGAGACGCGCATCACCGTGTAGACCGACAGCCGTTCGCTCCGCTCCGGGATCAGCACGGTCTCCATCTTGCCGGAGCGAAAGACCCACTCCGGCCCGAGCGCGCTGCCGAGCAGCGGCCGGACCGCGAGCCCGTTCTCCTCGCCGAGCCGGTAGAGCACGAGCGCCGCGGTACCCTCGGCGGGGCGGGTGAACGCGATGCCCGTCGCGTCGCGCAGCCCCGTCGGGAATTCCTCCGGCGGCTTGAGCCGGCCCTCCTCGCCCTGGCAGTAGAGCTGCACGGCCTCCTTCTCGAGGAGCGCGATGTCGATGCGCCCGTCACCGTTCAGGTCCGCGGCGAGGAGGCTCTGGCGCGGCCCCGCGCCTTCCTTGATCTTGAAGCGCTGCGTGACCGCCCACACGTCGCCGGCCTCGCGCTTCCACACCTCGAGGCGCGGCGGATCGGAGCGCGTCACCAGCTCGGCCGAGCCGTCGCCGTCCAGATCCACCGCGACCATGGCGTGCACGGTGCTCTCGAGCGGGATCAGCACCTTCTGGAAGCGCGCGTCGTCGTGAATCTCATTGACGTCGTCGTACTGCGCGGGCTTATCGGGAGGCTTCGCCAGCTCCTCCGGCGATTTCTGCAGGAAGATCTCGATCCGCGAGCGCTCGTTGTTGGTGAACGCGAAGTCGCGGCGGCCGTCGCCGTCGAAGTCCGCGGTCACGAGGCACTGCGCGCGTGTGCTCGCCTTGTAGAGCTCGAGGCCGGAGAACCCGAACGGCGCGAGATCGTCGCCGCCGGGGAGCGCGAGGAGCAGGAAATACAGCAGTCCGGTCATGAGTCGGTTCCCAGAAAGTCGAGAAGGAGGTTGCCAGCCGACACCACCGCAGACCCCACATCCTATGGCGCGCGGCCGGAGTGCACAAGTGGCGGCCGCGGCGCGCGGGGGAGCGCGGTGGACCGGCGCTCCAGCGGCTTGTGCAGTTTTGTCGACCTGTATTCTTTGGAAACCCGCGCCGGTTTTTCTCGCGAAACCGGGCGACTTGCCGATTTTCTTCGTGGCGCATCCGGACGCTCGCGTTCATCATGCACGTGGGGGTCGGATCGGCGCGGGGCCCAAAGGTAAGGGAACTCGAGAGGAAAGACGCATGAGCCGGTATCTTCCCGTCGTGCTCGTCGCGGCGACGCTCGTGGTCGTGCTCGCCGCGGTCGCCGCCGCTCCGGCCGTCGCGCAGGAAGCGGAGGCGGCGTCGGAGCTGGACTCGCTGGTGCTCGCGGTGATGAAGAACGCGGACGACCGCATGGCCCGGGGGGAGAAGCTCGCCGAGAGCGCGGCCAAGTATCCCAAGGCGACGCTCCAGTGGTTCTCGCTGATGGACTCCGTGCGGAGCACCTATCGCGGCGCCTACATGAGCCTCCAGAAGTACGAGAAGGCGGCCCTCTCCCCGGAGGTCCGCGCCCGCCACGAGCGGATCCTGCAGGAGGCTACCGCGCGGGTGGTCGGCGTCTACCAGGAGCTGATCGCGCAGTACACCGCGGCGGGCAGCCGGACGACCGCGCTGCGGCTGGTGGGGGAGCTGAAGAAGATCGACCCCAAGGCTGCGGACAAGCTCGGGCCGGACGCGCTCGTGCGCGTCTTCGGGACGAAGAAGGAGCTCGGAGACGACGGCGGCCGCAAGATTCACCCGCGCAATCGCGCGGGACGGCGGCTCACGGGCGAGGAGGCCCGGTGGCTCGGCCGGCGCGGCTATCCGGTGGGGCCGCCGCCGGCCCCGACCCCGCCGCCGCAGGCTCCGGCGCCCCAGAATCCGGCGCCGCGGACTTCGGCGCCGCGGACTTCGGCGCCACCGGTGGGCGGGCGGTAGACGGCGGCGAGCGCGCAGACACCGGCAGGAAGTGGCGGCGAGCGAGCGCGGTCGGACGCGGCCGCGCTTTCCTGTTGTGCTCGCCGCCGCCCGGGCCGCCACCGGCCCGCGCTACGGCAGCCGCAGTACGTCGGTCACCACCGTCTGGCTCGCCGTCTCCCAGCGCAGCAGGTCGTAGTCGCTGCCGAGGATGGCCTGGACCGGGAGCGTGCCCGCCAGGACCGTGGCCGGCAGCCGCGTGGTCAGGGAGATCCGCCCCACGTGCGGCGTGCTTGTGGGCTCAGTGCGTCCGATCGGGATCCGGCCGAGGGTGGTGCCGTCGAGGAGGGGGACCGGAAAGCCGGGGAAGTAGGTCAGGTGCGTGGACGCGTTGCCCACCAGGAGGGTGACCGGCAGGCCCACCGGTCCCTCCACGGTGAGCTTCACGAGCCGGGGGTCCACGTTGGGAAGCGGGCAGGTCGCGGCGAGCCTCGGCCAGGAGGTCGCCAGCGGGGTCTCCTGGACCGCCCAGATGCGCAGCGCGCGGGCGAAGACCGCGTTCTTCACGTCGTAGCGCCAGCCGGTGGGCGAGTTCGGGTCGGTGACCGGCCGGAAGACGCCCGTGTCCCGCACCCACCAGCAGGTGGGGTTGCCCAGGAAGCGGCGCCCAAGAGCCTGGTCGTATCGCACGACGAAGATCCGGTCCTCGATGGCGCTCCACAGCTGGCCGCCGACCCCGACGCGGTCGAGGCTCGCCAGCAGGATGGGGAGGTGGCCCTGGCGGGCGGCCATGAAGAACTCCGAGCAGACCATCTCGCGCTGCTCGAGGGTGCCCAGGGTCGCGGCGTGAAGCGCGCGTTCGAGAAACCCGCCTCCCGACAGGTAGTCATGGTAGGACAGGTAGTCGAGCCCGCGGTGCGCTAGCCCGCGGAGCCGGCGATGGATCACGATGCCCAGGAACGCGTTGCCGGTGCCGATGGTGAACCGGGCTTCGGGCTGCATGGGCGTGATCCGATCGAGGCTGTACGCCGACAGCAGCGCACTGATGTGCGCCATCGTCGCGGGATTGACCCACCGCAGGTAGAGGAGGTTGTCGGGCTCGTTCACGAAGTCGTAGGACAGGAACGTGTCGGAGAAATCGCCGGCGAACAGCCGGGCCACGCTCTCGAGGTAGGCATCGGCGAGCTCGCGAAACACGGGCGGCCAGGTCTGCGGGTCCTCGCCGCTCACGAGGAACCGGTTTCCCGGGCTGGCGAACCAGGTGCCGCCCCAGCCGGCGGGCAGGTCGGGATGATTCTGGCAAAGCCGCGTCATCTCGTCGTTCACGATCCGGAGGATCCGGGCGCGGAGCGGGGCTCCGTGGAGATTGCTGGTGAGGACGGGCACGTCCAGCCCGTCCAGACCGAACACGTCCCAGAGCACGAAGGTGACGCGGAGGCCGTGTGTGCGACAGGCGGCGAGCACCGTCCTCAAGTTGGCGAGGTACTGCGCCGGGTCCACGACATGGGCGAAGAAGGAGCCGAAGACGCGCACGGAGTTCAGCCCGTGGGCGGCGAGCAGGCCGAGCTCCTGGTCCACGACCGCGGCGTCGAAGGTGCCGTGGTTCGGGCCCGGGTCGAGCCACATCTGGACGTTGTTCCGCGCGGTGGCCGTGGCGACCACGTAGTTCGTGCCCCGGACGTCCCTCCAGTTGCCGATTGGCGTGCCGGTCGTGCCGAGCGACTGGGCGCCTGTCGCCAGGGCGGAAACGAGCAGGGCCAGCCACATCAGGGCGGCGCGTCGGTGCATCATCTCTCTCGCTGTCGGTCTGCGATCGCGGTCCCCGGGTCCCGCACTCTTCGCTTGCGGCGTCGCCGCTTGCGGCGAACGACGCGGCAGAGAGCATACCGATCCCGGCCCGGAAAGCAAGCCTTCGCTTGCAGAGCTCGGCTCGCGGTCCGCGGCGGCCTCCGGGCGGGCAAGCGGGCGGGGCGCGCTTTGACGCCGCTGCGGACGGGCGGCTATACTACGGCGCCCGGACCTCCTCCCGCGGCGGGAGGGAGCGGGCAAGTCGGCTGTGCAGCGGCGCTTGTGCCGCGGTGCTCGGGAGCCGGGGCACGCAACATGCGAGGATGGCGGAACCGGCAGACGCGCGAGATTTAGGATCTCGTGGGGCAACCCGTGGGGGTTCGACTCCCCCTCCTCGCATCTCCTGCCGCCCTGCGCCGGAGTGGCGTCCGCCGGCGGGCGGATCGCTCAGCGCACGAGCAGGAGCGATCGCAGCGACACCGGCACGATCCTCGGCTCGGGGATCTCGACGCCAGCGAGCATCGTGACCCGCACCGCGAAGGGCGCCCAGATGATCCAGGATCCCGGCCGGGCGCAGCAAGGAACAGCGCGGCTCCGCACCGTGCTGTGCCTCGTGCTTCTCGCCTGCGCGCCCGCCGTCCTGTTCCCGGGAACGTGGCTGCGGGGGGAAGTGCCCTACCCGAAGAACCTGCTGGAGACGACGGCGCTGCCCTGGTTGGCGCTGCACCCGCCCGGGCTTCACGTCCCCAACCACAGCGCCGGCGACTCGATCACGGAGTTCATCCCCTGGGATTTCTCGCTCCGGCGCGACTGGAAATCGCTGCGCCCGCCGCTCTGGAACCCGTGGTCCGGCGGCGGCACGCCGCGGCTCGGCAATCCCGAGACGAGGCTCTTCGACCCGATCCATCTGCTCAGCCTGGCTTGGCCGCCGCGCCAGGCCCACGCGGTGCGCCTGGCGCTGTGCCTCGTGCTCGCCGGCTGGTTCATGTTCGGACTGCTGCGCCACCTGGGGGCGGGGCGGTCCGCTTCCTGCTTCGGGGCGGCCGCCTTCCAGCTCGGCGGGCTCGTGGTGCCGTGGCTCCAGCATCCGCAGAGCATGGTCGCCGCGTACCTGCCTGCGGTGGTGTGGGCCGGGGACGCGGTGCTTCGCGACCACAAGCGCCGCGCCATCCTCGCGCTCGCCGTGGTCTACGCGCTGCAGTTCCTGGCGGGAAAACCCGATTGCAGCCTGCACGTGACCACCGTGGCCGCGCTCTTCTGGCTGATCCTGCGCTTTCGGGCCGGAGCGACGGCGTGGCTGCAGCTGGCCCTCGGCCTCGTGGCCGGCACGCTGCTGGCCGCCCCGATGCTGCTTCCCTTTCTCGAGTACCTCTCGCTGAGCCGCGCCATGGCGATCCGCTCCGGGATCGCCGACGTGCTGTGGCTCCCGTGGCACGTGCTGGCCACCTTCGTGATCCCCCACATCTTCGGCTGGCCGGTCACCGGGAACTGGTGCGGCGTCAGCGACCCCATCGGAACCGTGGCTTACGTGGGGTTCGTGCCCTGGTTGCTGGTCCCGCTGGCTTTCCGCCATCCTCCCCACCGGAAGGTCGCCGCCGTGCTGGTGGCGGTCGTCGTGCTCAGCGCGCTGATCGCCGCGGGCGCGCCGGGCATCGCCTGGGTGCTGAATCGGCTACCCGCATTCTCCATGGCCGCCAACCACCGGATGATCCTGGGTGTGGCGTTCGGCGCGGCGGCGCTGGGGGCGCTCGGCCTGGATGCGCTGATGCGGCGCGGGCCGCGCGACCGCCGGTGTCCGTGGCTCGTGGCCGCCATGGCCCTGCTCCTGCTGGGCGCGGCCGCGGCCGTGCTGGCTTCGAGCGAGCCCGGACGCGAAGCCCTGCGGCGGTCGGCGACGTCGGGATGGACCTTCTTCGCCGGCGGGGCGGCCGGTTCGGTCTTGCTGATCGCGCTCGTCAGCAGGGGCGCTCTCCACCCCCGCGCCGCGGGGCTGCTGGTCGTGCTCCTGGCCGTGGACACGAACCTGGCGTGGAGCGGATACCATCCCACGGTGCCTCCCGCCGAGGTGCTGCCCACGACGCCGGCCCTCGAAGCCCTTGGGGTGCGGCAGGCGCCGGGCGACCGCGTGCTGGCCCTGGGGCTCAAGGGCGGGCCCTGGGTTCTGCCTGCCAATACCGGTCAGGCGTTCGGCCTGGCCGAGATCAAGAACCTCGACGCGCTGCGGCACAAGGAGTTCGAGGACTACGTGATCGGGGCCATGCACACCGTCATGGCCGCGGGGCTCCAGAGCGACTACTTGAATCTCCTGGGCGCGCGCTGGATCGCCATCCCCGTCGCGCTGGAGCGGTTTCCCTCGGCGGCCATCCTCTGGCCGGGGCAGGAGCACACGATTCTGTTTCCGGGCGACGAGCCGCCGGAGGCCGTGGTGCTGCTGTCCGGGCTCGTCGACGCCCCGTCCGTAGCCCAGGACCAACCGGTGGCCGTGCTGGAGGTCATGGACGAGCGCGAGACCATCCACACGTTCGCGGTGCGCGCCGGGCGGGAGACTGCGGACGAGTCCCTCGCCGCGCCGGGGTTCCCGAGCAGTCACCGGCCCGTGACGCAGGAGCGGGAGTTCACCGTGCTCGACGAGGCCGGAGGGCAACGGCCCTGCGCGGTGTTCCGCGCCCGCCTGGCGTGGTCCCCGGCATGGGGTCGGGCCCGCGGCGCACGCCTTCGCTACCAGCATCCCGAGGGCGGGCTGCGGGTGCAGGGGATCGGCCTGGCTTGGGCGGATGGCCGCGGCACGCTGGATCCCGAGGTCGAGCCTTTCTTCAGGGGCGAGATCGACCTCTACGAGAACACGAGGGCCCTGCCGCGGGCGTTCCTGATGCGCGGCACCCCCGAGAATTCCGCCATCGTCGGACTCCGCCGCCACATCCGCCCGGCCACGATGCTGGAGTACGAAGCCGACCGGGTGCGCATTGCCGGCGTGGCCGGACCGGGTGAGACGCTGGTGCTGACCGATGTCTGGTTTCCGGGCTGGAAGGCTTCGATCGAGCGCGCGGGCGAGACCGTGAAAGTGCCCATCACTCGCGCCTTCGAGGTCTTCCGGGCCGTCGCCGTGCCGGAAGGCTCGTTCACGGTCACGTTTCGCTACGACCCGGCGAGCTTCCGGCTCGGCCTCGGCCTCCTGGTCGTGGGGGTGCTGGTGCTTCTCGCTGCCGGGTGCTTCTTCCGGCCGCGGGGTGCGTAGTGGCGGGGCCGCGAACCGGTTCCGCCGCCCTGTGCCCGGTCGCCCGCGAAGCCGCCGCGGCGACTCAGCTGCCGGTGCTGCGATATCCGCGCACGCCGAGCGTCCAGACGGCGAGACCGAGCAGCGCGAACGCGGCGGCCACGAGCGGGGTGGCGTAGCACAGCGTCCGGAAGGCGCTGCGCCCCAGGAAATGCGTGGCCGGATAGAAGGTGACGAAGCCGAAGGGGATCACCCAGCTCAGCACCGCGCCGAGCCACGGCCCGAAGATCGGGAGCGGAAAGCGGCCGAACTGGATCAGGTTCCAGACGGGTGCGTTCACGCCGATGCGGTCCTCGAAGAAGAAGCTGAGGCTTGCCAGGATCGAGAACACCGCGAGAAGGATGACGGCGCCTGAAACCGCGACCACGCCGAGCCACAGCAGATCGACCGCGCTCCAGGCGAGTCCGAGCCTGGCGCCGGCCCAGAGCGCGACGCCCAGCCCCACCGCCACCTCCTGGAGCGCCGTGAGCCGGCTCCGCTCCATCAGGAGCTGCGCCAGCGTCGGCATGGGGCGCAGCAGCAGGCGATCGAAGCGCCCCTCGATGATGTAGCGGTCGGCGAACTCGTAGAGATTGATGCTGAAGATGTTGAAGATCCCGTAGGGCACCAGGCTCAGCCCGTAGAGGAAGAGCACCTCCTCGCGGCGCCAGCCCCCCAGATCGGGAATGCGGTGAAAGAGCAGCACCACGAAGAGAATGCCGGCGGCGGTGGCGAGCAGGCTCGCGAAGAGCTCGCTCAGGAAGTCGGCCCGGTACGCCAGCCGCGCCTTCAAGCTCTGCACGAAGAAGCCGGTGTACAGCGAGAGCACACGCCGCATCCGCTCAACCTCCCTGGATCACCAGCCGCCGGACCATCCGGCCCCAGGTCCACCGGCAGGCGACCAGCAAGATCGCCGCCCACAGCGCCTGCTGGCCGAGCGCGCCGAGAAGCTCCGGCCCGGCGGCCCGCCCGAGGTAGAGGGCCGCCGGGGTGTGCGCGATGTGGCGAAACGGCAGGAAGTCGGAGGCCAGCCGCAGCCAGTCGGGAAAGAAGGCCATCGGCATGAGCAGCCCGCTCAGGAGCTGGATCGTGTAGTGCTTGGCGCTGATGAGACCGGCGATCGAGCGCGTGGCGAACGCCACCATGCCGACCAGGAAATTCAGATAGGCGAAGATCGCGAAGCTCAGCACCGCGCTCGCCAGGAACGCGGCGAAGGCGGCCGGCCCGGCCGGGCCGCCGACCGGGAAGAGAAGGAAGATCACGATGGTGATCGGTCCGGTGAAGGTGGCCAGCCGGAACAGGCTCTCGCCGGCCGCGAGACCGGTCATGGCCTGGAGCAGGCTCGTGGGCCGGGCGAGGTAGGTCGTCACCTGCCCCTCCTCGACCAGCGCGGCGATCTCGCGGTCGATGTTGTTGAAGTAGAAGCTCCGGATGATCCAGCCGAGCGCGACGTAGGTCACCAGGTCCGAGAGCGCGTAACCGCGGAGCTCCGTGCCGGGGGCGGCGTGGGCATAGACCGCCCGCCAGATGAAGTAGTAGACCGACACGTTGATGGTGTAGGTGAGGATGCCCGTCACGTAGCGCAGCCGGTAGGCGACCAGCCGGAGGAAGCCGGCGCGCGCGAACGCGGTCAGGGCCCGGATCAACGCCGGCCTCCCTCGGGCGGCGGCGCGGCGCCGGCCGGCTCGGGCGGCGGCACCGCGCCCTCGGCGTAGATGCGCCGGATCACGCTCTCGATGCTCGGCTCGGGGATCTGGAGGTCGGAGACGGCGAACCGGTTGAGCAGCGCGCGCGCGAGCTCGGCGGGGCGCGTGACGCGTCGGTCGAAGGTGGCGCGGTACCGCACCGGTCCGACCTGCTCCCAGGTTACCGCCGCGCCGCCGATGGCCTGGAGCGCCGCGAGCGGCGCCGCCGCGAGAAGGTCCACCATGAGCCGCGTCCGGCCGGCGTGAGCGGCCTTGATCCGGTCCAGCGGTCCGTCGTACAGCAGGCGGCCGCGGTCGAGAATCAGAATGCGGGGGCAGAGCTCCTCGATGTCCCGGAGATCGTGCGTGGTGATGATCGCCGTCGTGGCGAACTGCCGGTTGATGTCCCTGAGAAAGGCGCGCACGCCGTCCTTGGCGACGATGTCGAGGCCGATCGTGGGCTCGTCGAGGAACAGCAGGCCGGGCGCGTGCAGCAGGCTTGCCGCCAGATCGCACCGCATGCGCTGGCCGAGGCTGAGCTTACGCACCGGCGTGCGCAGCAGCGCGCCGATGTCGAGGATCGCGTCCAGCCGGTCGATGCGGTCGGCGAGCGCGGCGGCGGGCACGCCGTAGATCTTGCCGAGCAGCGTGAAGCTCTCGATCACCGCCAGGTCCCACCAGAGCTGGGTGCGCTGGCCGAACACGGCGCCGATGCGCTTGACGTGGGCGATCCGGTCGCGGTGGGGGACCCGGCCGCCGGCCAGGATCTCGCCCGAGGTGGGCACCAGGATGCCGGTCAGCATCTTGATCGTCGTGGACTTGCCAGCGCCGTTGGGCCCGATGAGGCCTACCATCTCGCCGGCCGCGACGCGAAACGAGATGGCGTCAACGGCTCGGAGCTCGCGGTAGTCGCGGTGGAGCAGGTCGCGCAGCCCGCCCACCAGGCCCCGCCGGCGCTCGAAGACGCGGAAGGTCCTGGTGAGAGCGACGACCTGGAGGGCCGGTTCGGGCGTGCTCATGGCTGGCGGCCGACGGGGACGTGCGGGGCGCGAAGGTGCTTCGGAGGAGACAGATAGCGAGGAAGCCCTCGCGGATCAAGCCGAGCGCGGGCCTGGCCGGCTGTCCACCGCGCTCTGCCATCCGCGGTCAGCTTGCGCTGTGGTCCCGCGACCTTCGAGCGCGCTTTGCGGCATCCCGGATTGGAACCGCGCCGCGCGCGGGCGCCGTATTGCCGCCGCGGCAGGTACGGCGTATAATCTTGACATATCCCGAGAAGGAGCGTTGGACCGCCTGACTCCGCGGGCGGGCAAGGGTGCCGCCCGGCCGGAGGGGGCGACGGGCTCAGGCGGACGACGCGAGGACGATCGGTCGGAGGGTGTTCATGCGCGGGAGCATTGCCACGGTGCTGTGCGCCTGCGCCGCGCTGCTTGCCGGCGCGGCCGCCGCCCGGGCCTCGGGCACCGAAGTGAAGGGCGTGATCGAGACCCAGCCGGTGTCTCCAGGGGACTTCATGAATCCCGCGTTTACGGGCAAGATCGACATCAACCTGCACTTTCCGGCCACCCGGGATGCCGACACCGGGCTCCTCGTGGTGCTGCACGGGATCGGAACGAACTTCCACCGGTACGACACCGAGTGCGAGACGTGGGTGAACGAGTACAACGTGATCACCGTGCAGGTCAATTACCGGGGCACGGGAGTGCCGCCCCCGGGCTACGACTTCGGCAAGTACCAGGCCATCGACACGCTGCGGGTGGTGAAGCACGTGGTGGATACCTACGCCGTCAACAAGCAGCGGATCTTCCTGTGGGGAGCGTCGGGAGGCGGCAACGTCGCGCTGCATGCCGCGAAGATGGCGCCCGGGACGTTCGCGCTGGTCGCAGCGCTCGCGCCCATCACGCGGCCGACCACGGAGGAGGACCGCATGCTCCGCGGCTACGGGACCGATCCGGCCGGCGGCTGGGAGACGGCCATGCTCGGGGCGGGTGGGCGCTACACCGAGGAGGAATGGGACATCCGCGATGCCCAGCGGCTCGCGCCTTACCTCAAGCGGGTGCCCGTCTACCTGCTCCACGGCGACGCCGATCCTGTCGTGGACTGGCAGCACTCCTGCGATCTCCACTTCGCGCTGCTCGCCGCGGGTGCCGCCGTCGCGTTCATTACCATCCAGGGGGGCGACCACGACTTCAAGGGCGCGCTCGACCCGACCGAGGACTCGCGCTTCAAGGCCACCGAGAAGTACCTGAGAATCCCGCTCCTCACGCAGCGCGGCACGGGGTCCCTCGAGCAGGATCTCCAGCGCAAGATCACGTTTCCCACCCGCGGTGCCATGGCATGGCCGGTGAAGTTCGACGCCCTGGGGCAGGCGAGCCTGGACGGCATTGCCAAGCCGGGTGCGGTGATCAACGTGCCCATGACGCAGCGGATCGTGAAGCGCGGCGAGAACCTCCGGTTCGGGTTGAAGATCGAGAACTGGGTGCAGGCGCCGCAGCACACCGTCCTGCTGGCGGGCTTCGTGGAGATGGCGTCCGCCGCGGTGCTCCCCCTGCTCGGTCCCCTGCCGTTCCTCTTGCCGGCGGCCGGCGTCGAGGGGCCGGTGGCGCTTCCCATTCCGAGCGCGTTTCCGGCGGGGGAGTACCTGTTCGTCGCCGTCGTGGTGGGCAGCGCGCCGGCCGGCTACCTCGACCTCGACTTCTTCCAGTTCGCCGTCGCGGCCGTGCCGTAACCTCTGCGCGCTCCGGTTCTAACGCCGCCCGGGCCCCGCGGCTCACCGGTGGACCGCCACGCGGTCGATACAGATGGCGGCCGAAGGGATGGTGCGGTCGTGGGCAAGGCGAGCCTCGACGTCGTGAACGAGATTCGCAAGGTGTTCACGATCAGCTACCTCGATCCCAGCGCGATTCGCGTCCTCCTCGGGTCCGGGCGGCTGGTGCTCTCGGGAATCGTGCAGCGGCTGCCGGGCTACGCCTCGCCGATTCTCGCGCGCACCCTGGTCAAGCTCGAGCTGGATCTGGCGAGCATCCGCGAGGTGCGCATGATCCGCTGGAATCTCGAGAACTGGTCGAACGAGGGCGGACAGTGGCGGCCGGTCGCGACACGCCGGCCGCCGTGATCGCGAGCGCGCGCTTGGACCGCGGACCCGAGCGCGCCTTCCGGCCAAGGCCGTTCTGGAGAAGGGAACATGAACCGAATCCTGCTGGTCGTGCTGATCGAGCTTCTTCTGGCGGGAGCCATGGGCTGCCGCACCGCGGCGCCGCCTCCGGCCGCGCCCGTCGAGGACCTGGTGGGGGAGCCGCCGGTCGTGGTGCAGGTGGCCATGTGGCCCGTGAACCGCGTGCTCGACCTGCTCGAGATCGTGCGGTTCGGCCTCGGGGTGGGGCCGGGCATCGGGGTCGATCTCCGCGTGACGGGCGGCGGCCAGCTCTCGGCGATGACGGGGCTGGCGGCCGGGC
>JAFGQW010000104.1 GCA_016935485.1 Planctomycetota bacterium
AAAAACGCCCCAGGGGCATTTTTTTCAGATTCGCGCGCGCGGCCGCTCACTCGAGCTTGATCGGGTAGGGCTCGGCGATCGCGGCGATCCCCTTGGGCGCCAGTGGATCGAGCACCACGACCTGGTACCACATCGGCAGCCCGCGGACGTTCCCGAGGACGTTCAGCGCCAGGCCGGCGGTCGCCTTGCCGAAGGGACTCAGGATGCCCACGCGTCCTGGCAGCAGCGGATCGAGGGCGCCGCTCACCGAGGCGAAGAAGATCGAGTCGGGCACCATGTTGATGATGCGGCCGTCGCCGAGCCGCAGCCCCGGCCGCACGCCGGAGATGTTCACGGCGGCCACGTAGGGCTTGCCGCCGTGGTTGGGGAAGCTCAGCAGGATGCGCCGGTCGTTGGGCGCGCTGAAGAGCACCGCCTGCACCTCGCGCGAGCCCTCGATCTCGAGGCTGTAGGGCATCGGCTGGCCGGTTCCGGCCTGCCAGGAGACGATCGAGGTGAGAACGCCCTGCGTGTCCATCAGCGCGATGCCGTTGCGGTAGGTCGCGCTGCCGAAACCGCCGTAGGCGATGTAGAACTTGTTCAGGGTCGCATCGACGCGCCGGTCGAAGCGCAGGCCGTAGATCCCGTAGAGTCCCAGCGGTCCGACCAGCAGCGTCGATTTGCCGCCCGGGATGTCGAGCTCCCAGAGCGTGTTGGTGCAGCAGGTGCCGGCATATCCCTTGCCGGTCAGCGGGTCCTGCTCGAAGCTCATGCGGGCCACGCGGGTGCCGATGACGACGGGCGTGCTGACGGCGCCGGTGGCGCGGTCCACCCGGAACACGGAATCGTAGACGAAGACGAGGTCGTCGCCGCTGTCGAAATCGATGGTGGCGCTGCCGTAGTAGGAGTCGCCCTTGGGGAAGGTCGCGAGCGTGGCCACCGCGCCGGTGGCAGGGTCGACCTCGTAGAGGTAGCTCAAGGTGGTCGAGCCGCCGCAGTCGTAGACGACGAGCTTCCCGTTCTGGTTCAAGTGCAGGTTCACCGCGCTCTTCAGCAGGGCCGTGGTGCCGACGACGACGGTGGCGAGGATCGTGCCGTTGGGGTCGAGCTTGACGATGCGGTTGACCGTGTTGTAGTTGGCGCTCAGCGCGTAGTAGTTCTGGTTGTCCTCGGCCATGATGACCTCCCACACGTAGTGGCCGGTCGAGGCCGGGGTGATGCCGGTTGTGATCGTCGTGACGGCGAGCTTCCGATCGACGCGGAAGACGCCGTCGCTCGTCCCGTAGACGGCGCCGCCGAGCAGGAAGTCACCGGTGTAGGACTGGGTGGCGGCCGTCGAGCCGAGCAGCGCGAGAACGGCGAGAACGAGAACGGGCAGTCGCATGGGTGGCTCCTCTCTCCGGAACGGGGGCGGCTTGCGGGACGCGGCTCCCGGATCCGGCGCTTCATCACGCCGATCCCATTTTCCCCGGGCCGGGACGGCTGTCAAGTGGCGGGCGGAGCCGCTCCCGGTGCCGTGTCGAGGACGGCGTGTGGGATCGGGAACGCCCCCGCTATAATGGGAGCGGCTCCTCGAGAGGAATCGCCATGAACGACTCGTCGTCGCCGGGCAATGCCCGACGCTTACTCGGACAGATCGACCGGCTGCTCCGCGGCGGTTTCACCGAGCGCGACACCCTCCGGGCCGGCCGGATCGAGGTGCCGGTGCGCACGCTGCTGATCGGCGGAGTCGTGTTCGGGGCCGTCTACGGGGTCACCATGGGACTGTATGCCGTGGGCAGCCGCGGTGCGGCGGGCCTGCTGCAGCTGGTGGCCACGACGCTCAAGGTGCCGCTGCTCTTCCTGCTCACGCTGCTCGTCACCTATCCGTCGCTCTACGTGTTCTCGGCGCTGGCCCGCTCGCGTCTGGCCGCGCCCGAGACGCTGCGCTTGCTGCTCGCGGCCGTGGCCGTGAACCTGGCGGTGCTGGCGAGCTTCGGTCCGGTCACGGCTTTCTTCACGCTGTCCACGGACAGCTACCCGTTCATGGTGCTCCTGAACGTGGTGCTTTTCGCGGTGGCGGGTCTGGTGGGGCTTGGCTTTCTCAGGAAAGCGCTCGCCACCGTGTTCGAGACCGCGACTGCCGCTGCGGCTCCGGAGGCGCCAGAGCTGCCGGCCCCGCGCGCGCGCCGCGAGCCGCCTGCGCCGCCCACGGCGCAACGCGTCTTCATGGTCTGGCTGGTCATCTACGCCATGGTCGGCGCGCAGATGGGATGGATCCTCCGCCCGTTCGTCGGCTCGCCCGACCTTCCGTTCGCCTGTTTCCGGGCGCGGGAATCGAGCTTCTTCGAGGCCGTGATCCGGGCCCTTTCCCAGCTCTTCCGGTAGGTCGTGCTGCGCCACGTCGATGCCTTGCTCCGCGGGCTCGGACGGCACGCGGTTGGCGGCGGCCGCGTGCCGTGGGTCTCGGTCCTCGTCCTCGGGTCGGCCACGGGCTTCGGCTATGGGGCGGTGATGGGCTTCTGGGGCGGGCGTCCCCTCCAGGCCTTCTACTCGGGCGTCAAGGTGCCGATCCTGCTCGGGCTTTCGACGCTGATCTGCCTGCCCAGCTTCTTCGTGCTGAACACGGTGCTGGGGCTCCGCGACGACTTCGCGGCGGCTTGCCGCGGCGTGCTCGTCGCGCAGGGTACGGTCGCGGTCGCTCTGGCCGGGCTTGCGCCCCTTACGGCAGTCGCCTACCTCTCCTCGAGTGACTACGCGCTCGCCACCGTGCTCAACGGGGGGATGTTCGCGCTCGCCGCCATCGGCGGTCAGGCGATGCTGGCCCGCCATTACCGGCCCCTGATTGCGGCCAACCCGCGGCATCGGATCGGGCTCGCCGTCTGGCTCGTCCTCTACGTCTTCGTGGCCGTCCAGCTGGCCTGGATGCTCCGCCCTTTCGTGGGCGCGCCCGGGCTGCCCACAGCGTTCTTCCGGGACGAGGCCTGGGGCAACGCCTACGTGCACGTCTTCGAGGCCGTGCGGCAGCTCCTCCGGTAGCGGCGGGAACCGGAGCCCGTTCTCCGGCGGCGGCTGGTCCGGTCACGGCCTGGCGGTGACCGGGATGGGCCACGGGTTGGAGAGAGTCCCGATGCCGGTCGGCGTGGCGGGATCCAGCACGACGAGGGCCGTGTGGATCGTGAGGCCGAGCACGACCGGTGCGTCCAGGATGTTCACCTTCGCGGTGGCGAAGCCGGTGGCATCGAGAGAGCCCTTGAAGTCCACGAACAGGTTGGTGAGCCCGGAGAGGCTGAGGAAGAACAGGGCGTCGGGGTGCAGCGGGATCGCGCGGCTGTCGGGCAGTGCAATGCCCGGCGCCGTGGCGAGGCTCGCCGCCATCCAGTAGGGCTTCGCGGGGCTGTCGATGTCCACGAGATCGAGGAGGACAGTCTTTCCCGGCCCGGCCTGCCCGTCGCTGCTCAGATACGCGCCGACGCACGAGCGCGCGCTTCAGATCCGGCCGCGGGCCGATGCGCCGATCAGTACGACGAGGCCGGCAAGCAACACGAGCGCATGGTTCGGGCTTCTCGATCCCGGCAACCGCCCCGGGGCGCGCGGTGACCTACGTCCGCTCGTCGTAGAACGGGCAGGAAGCCCAGCTCGAGGTCGCGTTCTGGAGGCAGGTGCAGTCGTCCTCCTCGACGTCAATGCCGTGCTGGCGCAGCGCCTCGTTCCAGCGGGCCGGGTCGGCCTTGCGGCGGAGACACACCGCATCGCGGAGTGCCATGGGCACCCACTCGTTCATGGGCTCGATCGGGCTGAACTGGATGAACCGGCAGCTCATATCCGGCCTCCTTGACGCCGGGCGGCGGGCCCGGGGCAATAAGCAGAGGATGCGCGCGTGACGAGCATCGAGTATCATGACACGCTGCCCGCGTGCGAGGCAAGGCCGGTCTGCGAGAATCCCCCGGGTTGGGGGGGCCGGCCCGGGCGCTCCGGGGCGGATGCCGAGCGTGGCGGGAGCGCGCGGGCGGTCGTTCGGGTGCGGGTTACCGGGAGGTGAAGATCATGAGCCATCGGACCCTGTGGCTGCTAGGGCTGGCGGCTGCGGCGCTGCTGGCCGTGCCGGCCTGCGTGGAGCTCACCGGCCAGCGGATCAGCTGGTTTCACGACGTCGAGAAGGACGAGCTGGTCTTTGTGATTCACTACGACGGGATCCATGACCGGGCGCGGAAAGGCTGGCTTGAGAAACGCCAACTGAACGACAAGGACGGCAGCACGGAGGGCGCCGAACAGATCCCGGCCTTCGTCGAGAGCGGCAGCGTGATGATCGGGGACTGGCCGTTTCATCTCGACCGGACGCGGATCGCCGGCAACACCACAAGTGACGACCCGCTGCAGCGCGAGGCCGCACGCCTCGTGATGGCCTGGCGGAGCGAGCCGCTCGGCCACTACCGGGAGCCCGCCGGGCGGATCGGCGGCGTGCAGCGGGTGACCCTACCGGGGGTCACGGCGTTCCTGCGCGACGTGAACGCGCTGCTCAGCCGCGCGCTTGTGGAAGTGGAAGGGAAGGCCTTCGATGACGAGGCCAGGCAGCAGGCTCCCCGCACGATCGAGCGCGTGCTGGCCGCGGCGAAGCAGGGCTGGCAGTGGATCGCGCTCGACGGCCACGCGATCCGGGTGTCGTTTCCCGTGCATCCTGGGGAATGGGCCGCCCTCCGTGCCCGCGTAGTGGACGATATGATCCGCGACGTGATGAAGAGCGGCAAGAGCGGCAAGTACGACGACGACAGCGAGAACAGCAGGGAGATCGGCTACTTCGTGCAGGCGCTTGCCTCGGCGCCGATCTCCTACCTCGACGAGGGCGAGCGCGTCACCTTCGTGCTGGGCCGGCGCGATCGGCCGGTCACGTGGCGGATCCGGCTTCGCGAGGAGTACGAGCCGAGCCTCGAGCCGGTCGTGATCGAGCACGTGAAGACCGATCTCGACCGGGAGCTCGCCGCGGCGCTACTCGACGAGAAGCTCGAGGCCGCGGCCCTTCGCTCGACGATTCTCCGCTTCGGCCCGCCCGAGGAGCCGGTGCGCGCGATGATCGGCCTCGCGGAGCGCGGCGCCGACGCGGAGAGGAAGGCCGCTGCCGGCTACCTCAAGGCGTGGGCCGAGCAGTGGAACCGGGAGACCGGCGTGCCCGCCGCGCCGGTCGCCGGGGAAGACGCGCCGCTCGATCTCGCGGCCTGGAAGGGCTGGTACCAGCGCATGAAGCAGTTCCCGGCGCCGGAGTAGCGGGGCGTCGTCGGTAGTCGGGCGGTGGTGTTCAACACGAAGGACACCAACGAGATACCAACGACACGAACAGAGAAGCAAGGAGAAGTCGAGCACGAGCACGAGCAAGAAGCGTGCGAGTGCGAGCAAGCGTGAACGTGGCGGGTGCCGGCCTAGGGCCGGCGCGCCGAGACCACCAGGAAGGCGGAGTCGCCGCGGCCGGGGGCCGCCCGCGCCGTATCATCGCGCCGGCGTCCAGCCCTTTCGCACCTCGAGGGCGAAGGACTCGATGCGGCGGCCCAGCTCCTCGGGCGAGACGCCAAAGGCGCGCGGTACGTCCACCAGCCCGTAGTGCCCCTTGTAGTAGTGACCCACGCACCGCAAGAGCTGCTCGCGGTGTCTGCCACCCGCCGCGTGGAACAGGTACTGGGTGGCGGCGGCGGCCTGGACATAAAAGAGCTGGGTCCAGCCCAGCTGGTGCAAGGCACCCAGGCGCCAGTGGCTTTCGGCTACGAACCCCTTCTCGGGGCCACGGGGAATCATGGAGAACTGGATCTGGGTGAACGTGAAGAGGTCCTTCCATTCGAGGCGCGGGCCCTTGGCCTCCACCAGCGAGGCGAGGATATCGAGGTGTCGGCAGCGGGGATTGAAGGTCTGGACCACGCCGCGTTCGAGGTCGAACCGCGCTTCCTCCATCCACGAGGCGATGCCCTCCATGATCCAGAAACAGGGCTGCATCCACGGACTTCGGAACCGCTCGTCCTCGGTGAAGAGCGGGCACCGTTCGTCGACCCACTGGTGGGTCAGCTCGTGCGCGAACACGTCCATCACGCGCTCGAACGCGTCGGCGCCCGGAGGCAGGAACATGCGGGAATGGCGCTGTTCCTTGTTGTAGTGACCGGCGGACCACTGCAGGTGGTCCGCCACCTCGGCCCCTCCGCTCTGCTGGAGGTAGTCCTCCTGACTGTCGTGCAGGTAGATCTTCAGCCGGTGGCCCGCGCCGCGCGGCTTGCCGAGCGGTCCGAACAGGCTGTCCAGATGGTCGCAGACGAGCTCGCCGAGTGCCAGGCAGCGGGCGATCCGTCCGGGCTGGGTGAGGGGAGTGAGAAGGAAGAGCCGGTCGCTCTGGATTCCCACGACGTCGCGTCGCCATCCCTTGGACGCCTTCGCTAGTTCTTGCTGTTCGCGGCTGAGCTCGGCACCCGGAGTCGGCGGCTTGACGAACGCCACCGGCGTGGCTTCGATCACCTCCAGGAAATCGAGCCAGTCGAGCGCGTGCAACGGCTCGGGCGCGAGGATGCCAGCGGGCAGCATCGCCCGCACGGCGGCCACGGCCGCCGGCTGGTGGGGGTCGCGGCGCAGCATCGCCTTCAGGAAGGCGATCTTCACGCGGATGTCCCGGCGCGCGTCCATCCGGGCAAGCGGCGCCTCGAGTCGGCCCACGGCCTGGCCGAGCAAGCCCTGCTCCTCGGCCTGGAGACGAGCCACGAGATCGGCGTTCACCCGCGGCGACTTCTTCGCCAGCATCTTCAGCTTGCTCTCCGCCTCGCGGGCCACCTTGTCGGACACGCCCTGGAGCCAGGCGTCGGCAAGGAGCCGTTCGATGGCGCGCGCGTCATTGGTGCGGCACGATTTGGCGAGCAGCTTCTCGTAGCCCTGCGCTACCTCGTCGTCGATCTCGCGGTCGAGCGCCTGGATCACGTCCTCCTGGCTGCCGCAGTAGACGGGCCGGCCCTGGTCATCCAGGACGAGCAGCACATCCGCCAGCGGCCAGGTTCCTCGGCGGTGGACCGGGGCCACGCGCACCAGACCCCGCGGACTCTCGCGGTGAATCTCGAACGTGCCCCGCTCGCGCGAGCCGTCCCGAAGATGGGCTACGGCCGGCACCGGCTCATCCAGCTTCGGCCGGTCGGGAGCCGCCCGGGCCGACGCACGATGCAAGGCGCCCTTCAGGATTGCGCTGACCTCGCGGTAGGCGACCAGCGTGTGATCGTCTTCCACGGCCAGCAGGGTTCCCCGGGCTGGCACCAGCCGGACTCCGGACCGGATCGGCTGGCGCCAGAAGACGCGCAGCGACTCCAGATCGAATGCCACCGGGCCGAGGTAGCAGGCGTTGCCGACCACCGTAGGTGGCGTGCGCACGTCCAGCAGGGACCGATGGAAGTACCGGTGAGCAAGCACGCGATCGTCCTGATCATGGCTGCCCCATATCCACGCCCAGGTTTCCTCCCCGGCCGATGGTTCCTCCGAGCCTTCCGGTACCAGTTGGCACTGTTCGACGCGGAGCACGCGCTCATGGTGGAGCGCTGGATCCGATGGCAGATTCAGGAACTGCCCCGCCCCGATCGAGACCGCGCCGTTCGCTGAACGCGTGCGTGAGAGCCGGCAGGCGCTGGCCGTCACGCCGCCCTGACACTCCACGCCGAGGGCAAGGCGCACGTACACGCGATCCGACCCCACGCAAATCCGCGTGGCGTCCGGAAACTCCGGCACCTTCCCGCCATGGTACGCGGCTTCGCGTCGCTCAAGGGAGCGCCCGGTCTCGCGGTCCACGAGCACCAGCCAGCCCACGCCGTTCCCGTCGTAGTCCAGCACGTAGAGCTGTCCACCGCGCAGGGCCAGGCGACCCCGGTAGGTGCCGTCTGTCTTCCAGACCGCGGCCGGCCGGGCAAACTGGTACCGGCAGAGCTGGCGACCGTTATGGAAGTAGATCTCACTCCGGTTGACGAGGGGTTCGCCGGCTGGCACGTCCGTCATCAGCCTCCAGAGCAGACGCAGCTCGGTTCGTTCCAGCCGGTAGACGGTCAGCTCGTTCGTCCCGGTGCGCGCGACCACCGTGCGCTGGCCGAGACACGGCGCCAAGGGGCCCGGCACCTCGTAGCCACGCGTCTTGTAGAGGCACTCTCCATCGGCCAGCCTGACCATGTGGAGCGCTCGGCGGTCCTTCTTTCCCAGCACCTCGAGCACCACCCAGCCGTCCCATACCCGCGGCTCGCCCACGATCTGGCCGTCTACCGTGCAGCGCCATGCCTCGCGCACCGCGTCCGTGAGTGGCCGGTTCAAGGCAACACCGGTCCGAGCCCCGGCCCCCCCGTCCGTGAGCCACCGCTCCGCTGGGGCCACGGCGCCGTCTTCCTGCGGCCCATCGGCGCGGAAAGCAGATTGCGCCCCGAGACTCGACATCAGGAGCGCAACCGTGAAGATCCAGGACGGAATTCCGCGAATTGCAGTGGGCAGGTTCGCGCAGCGCATAGTACACCTCGGAAGCACGCGGCTTGGACCAGACCAGCATCACGAAGATGCCATCATGGGCGACGGACAGGTGCAGCGCAAGGGAAGACAGCCGGATTCGCCGGGGCGTGTACCTCCCTGCGCAAGGCGAGGTCGCGGGCGCAGGCTTCGGGGTCCGGGTTCCGAGCTGGGGCGCAGCCCGGCCGGCCACGGGCTCGCTCGAGGGCGTCGATGAGGAAGTTCGGCGAAACAAAGGTGAGGCTCGCGATCCGCGCGAGAAGCAGCACGCCGGGCAACGCCGTGCTCGTACGCCTGCGTTCCCACCCCGAGAATGCCCGTGCTTGCGCTTTCGGTCGTACCTTGCGCCGGGTCGGGCCCTGCCGCGGCGGTCTGCCGGCAGCGGGAAGGAGAAACGAACGCGGTCGTGCCTGCCGGGCAGGGCATCGGCGGCGCGGTGGGGTCAAGGCGGAGGTTGATCAGACCCTCGCGCGGGCCCGGTCGACGTGGTAGGATACGTCCGGTCAGGGCGGAAATCGGGGTTTGGCTTCGTCGGAAGGGATCAGACCATGGGCCGCCGCTTGCGCATCCTGCTCGCGCTCGCGCTTGCCGCCGGATCGCTCCCGGCGCAGGAGCTCTACGCCATCGACACCATCCGCACCATTGCGGTCACCATCGCCCAGCCCAACTGGCGCACGGTGATGGCCAACAACTACGCCTCCCAGACCTGCATCAAGGCCGACGTGACGATCGACGGCAAGACCTACAAGGACGTCGGCGTGCGTCATCGCGGCTACTCCACTTACCGGTTTCTCCCGGCGAACAAGACGGACAAGCGCCCCTGGAAGATCGCGGTGGACGAGTACGTGCCCGGACAGCGCATCCAGGGCTACCGGACGCTGAACCTCAACAACAACATCTGGGACCCGAGCTTCATGCGGGAGGTGGTCGGCTACGAGTACATGCGCGCCTTCGTGCCCGCCCCGAAGTGCTGCTTCGTGAAGCTCGAGGTGAACGGCGAGGATCTCGGCCTCTTCACCAATGCCCAGCAGATCAACAAGGACTTCCTCGAGGAGTGGTTCCCGGACGACGAGGGCAACCGCTATCGCGGCGAGCGGGCCAGCACCCAGACCCCCTACAGCGACACGGCGCTCACCTGGCTCGGGACGTCCCAGGCCCGCTACGAGGCGGCCTACGAGCTGAAGACCGAGGGCGGCCTGTATCCGCCCTGGACCCGGCTGATCCACGCCATCGACGTCCTCAACAACACGCCCGCGGCTGCGCTTCCCGCCGAGCTCCCCAAGGTGATCGACATCGACGACGCGCTGCGCTTCCTCGCCGTCGCGAACATCACGGCGTGGCTCGACAGCTACATCGGGATGGTCTGCAAGAACTTCTACATCTACGAGGATCCCTACCACGGCCGGCTGCGGTTCCAGCCGTGGGACATGAACAACGGCTTCGGGGGCCTTACCTTCGAGCTGGGCGTGAGCGGCATCGCGCGGATGGATCCCTTCTACAACGAGAAAAGCGCCACGAACCCGCGGCCCCTCTTCGGCCAGATCGTGCAGCGGCCAGAGTGGCGGGCCCGGTACCTGGCCCACTACCGCCACATGCTCGCGTCCTTCGGCTGGAACACCCTCGGGACCCGGCTCGAGCAGCTCCGGACGTTTATCCGGCCCGAGCTGGAGAAGGACTCCAAGCGCATCTACACCATGCAGCAGTTCGATCAGAACGTTCTCGTGAGCATCAATGTGGGGTTTGTGACGGTTCCCGGCCTCCAGCCCTTCTTCCAGGACCGCGAGGCCTTCCTGCGCGCGCACGCCGAGGTGAACAAGGTGGCGCCCACCCTGACGGCCTTGACGCACGCGCCGGAGAACCCGGGACCGCAAGAGACCGTGTGGGTGAACGTGACCGTCACAGGCGCGACCCCGACGGCGGTGACCCTCTACTCGCGGACGCGCGGTCCGTTCATCGAGACGCCCATGCTGGATGACGGCCAGCACCACGACGGCCAGCCGCAAGACGGGGTCTTCGGCGCTGCCGTTCCCCCGGCCAGTCCGCTCGACTGGGTGGAGTACTACGTCGGGGCCGCGGGCAATCTCGCGGCCGGCGGCGCGATGGCCTTCCTGCCGCCGACGGCGTCCTTCCAGCCGCCCGGATACCGAGTCGGAACCGCGCCGCCCACCGGCCCGATCGTGCTGAGCGAGCTCATGGCGAAGAACGACAACGGCATCCGCGACGAGTTCGGCGAGCGCGAGGACTGGATCGAGCTGGTGAACACGGCAAGCACCGCGGTCGACGTGAGCGGGATGTATCTCACGGACAACCCGAGCCACCTCGACAAGTGGCCCATCCCGACCGGCTCCGTGCTACAACCCGGCCAGACGCTGCTCGTGTGGGCCGACGAGGACGGGGGGCAGGGACCGCTGCACGCGAACTTCAAGCTGAGCGCCGACGGGGAGGAGGTGGCGCTCGTCGCCACCGACGGCAAGACCGTCCTCGACCGGATCGCCTTCGGTCCGCAGCAGCCCGACATCGCGACGGGCCGCCTGGCGGGATTCCCGGGCTTGACGTTCTCCTTTCCCGTGCCGACGCCGCACCAGCCGAATCGAGCCGACCCGTGCGGCCATCTCCCGTACGGGGGAGCCGACCCGATGTCGGCGCGTTTCGCGTTGACCGGATTGGGCAAGCCGACGCTCGGCGCCAGCGTGTCCTACGCGACCAGCAACGCGCCGCCGACGGCGCCGGGCCTGCTGGCGGTGGCGACGGCCCCCTTCCCGCTCGAGGTCGCGGGCTGGGGTCCGTTGCTGGTGAACCCCGCCGGCGCGGCGCTCCTGCCGCTGACGACCGACGCCTCTGGGGTGGCGACGGCCCGGATCCCGATTCCGCAAGTCCCGCCGCTCGCCGGCAGCGTCTTCTACTTCCAGGCGTTCGTGCACAATGGCACGAACGGCGGGCTGTCCAGCGCCGTCGCCACGCGCATCGGCCCTTGACGGACCGGCATGCCCGGTGCGTGCAAGCGCGCGGAGCGAAACCCGCGGGGTCCGCCCCTGCTGGTACCCGGAAACGCCCGCCGAACGCGCTCGCCACCCGCGGCCGAACGTCGGAACGTCGGCCCGGATCCGTTCGCTCAGGCCGGCCCGGCCGGCGGTCGCCGACGAAGCGGACCGGTCGCCGCGGTCCGAGGGAGACCTCGCCCGCCCGGTTGAACACGCGAATGCCGGGGCGATGGTCCCCTCCTCGTGAGCGCGCGTGTCGAGGACGAAACGGAATCCGCAGCGCGGGCCGTCCGGGTAGCCGGGAAAGGCCGTGGCGACCACGCGTCGCACGAGCGCGGCGCGGGCAGCCACTAGTCAGCTGCCTCGCGCTGTCCCGGCGCCCTGCCGGTACAGCCAGGCGAACAGCGCGATCCAGCCTGCCGCTAGCCACCCGATGATGCCGTCGTAGCGGTCTACCAGGAAGGCAAGTGGGGCCTCGGTCTGCAGCATCGTCACGTACTTGCCCGTCTTGATTACGGCGATCCAGCCGGCATGCAGGCCGATGGCGAGCGCGATGTTGCCGCTGCGCTCGCGCACCAGGCTCAGGAATACACCGACTGCGAACAGTGCAATCCAGGAATCGAGTAGCGCCAACGGCTCGGCGTAGGCACGCGGCATAGCGGCTAGCAGTTTCCAGCCTGTGTTCCAGGTCACCTCGAAGTCCGCGGCGAGCCGCGGAGGTCGCACGAAGTGCAGGCTGGCGTACAGGGCGGCACTGAGGCTGGCCGTGGTGGCGAAGGACAGGCGTCGGCGCAGTGCGCTGTGCATCACTCCGCGGAAGAACGTCTCCTCGATCAGTGCCACGAGCAGGCCACCGATGATGCCCCCGACGACGACGGTTAACAGCTTACTGGGGTCGATCTCGGGGCGCGGCAGCCGTATGCCGGCGAGCCACTCCAGGCCCAGTAGGCCAGCGAGGACGACCAGGCCGGCCAGCCAGCCCCACCACAGTCTGGCGAGAAACTGTGCCCGCGACAGCGCGTAGCCGAGGCTGGCCCGGTCTTGCAGTCGCCGCCAGCGCAGCAGCGGCCACAACCCCAACAGCGCTATTACCATGGCAGCGCGGTAGAACAGCCGGTCGGCGCGGACGTCGGCAACCGACGCCAGTGCGGCATCGAGAACCGGCAGGAGGCCGGCGGCCAAGCACAGTGCGAGCAGCAGGTAGGCGGTGAGTATCAGGAATTCGCGCATGGTATCTTGTCCCCTCTTGCCCAGCTAGCAGGTCTTGTCTGGAAGCCACTCGTCTGCACAATCGGCTCGCGGTGCGATTCCGCCACTGGCGGGCGAATCGTAGCGCGGGCTTTGCCCGCAGCCCGCAGCGATCAGCCGTCAGCTTGCGTTGCGTCGCCGCCGGCGCAGCGGGTGACCGAGGTCACGCGTGGCCGCACGTCTTCCGGAATCCTCGCCGCACACCCGGCAGGTTCGCCCCCCGCCGGGTAACCGGCGCCCGCGAATCGACTTGCGGGTTTCTTCTTACTGCGCGGAGAAACTCGCGCCTCAGAGCCTACGAACGCGGTTTTCGCCTGCGGGGCAGGGTATCGAGGGCCCGAGGTCGGGTCAAGGCCGGAGTGGATCGGGGCCGAGGCATGCGGCTGTCGGAGAACCGTTTTCTGCTCTCTTGCTCGCCGTCAGCCGGTCGCGCGGGGCGGCGTTGAACAACTCGGCCTTTCCGGCGCAGGGGAATGCGACAGTCCGCCGGTACCCGCTGCAAACGGCTCGATGCCGGTGCGGCTTTCGATGCTTGATCGGGTCCAGATTGACGGAGACACCATCCGATGCTGAGCGCGGTTCGGAAGGCGGCGCTTCGGGGGATTCCCTCTCTACCCTGCGACGGGCACCCGAGGATACTCCCGCGACAGAGCGCTATTGATTCGAGAGCATAGCCTGGTAGACTCCCCTTGGGCCGGCGACATCCCAATCGCTTCCGGAAGAAGGCGTCGCAGCTCACAGTATCTGACCGGACTTCGCCGGGGTCGCGTTGACGCGAGGGTTGCCATGACTCCTGGGCTGGAATTGAAGGTCATCTGGTTTGATGACGACGTGATCGAGCTTCGCGCCGAGGGGTCAAACGGTCAGTTCGCAGGTGCGGCAGACATCTACGTGGGCCACCAGCAACTCCGGGAGCTGGCCGACACCGTTCGAGGCTTTCCCGCGGCGGGCGATGACTCCCGGGAGATCGAACTTGGGTCATTCGACCCCAAGTGGGCCGGAGGCGGCGTCAGGTTCCGATTGGCCTGCACCGACCCAGCCGGGCACGCCGTGCTGTGGGTCCAGTTTCGCAGCGACCGAATCGACGCATCAGGCGAGCCAGAATCTGCCGCGTTCTGCATGCCTGTGGACGCCGCCACGATCGATGACTTCGCCATTGCGCTTCGCGAGATGCGGGCGGAGGCGGGAGCCGTTGCCCGTCTGCGGGCGGCAGGTGAAGAAGCAGCGCCCGGGAGTTCCTCGCCGGCCGTTCTGAATGTGCGCCGGATTGAGGCGAGCACGCGGGCCGACGTTCACCTCCATCGAAGACGCGCCGAAGTGTTTCGTGGACATCCAGGAGGCGGGAACATCTCCTCGAGCACGAAGTGTGCCGTGGGAATGACGATGCTACTGGTCCTTACCTTCGCTGTCGCGTTCATGCCATGGGGGGAAGTCGCAACTGACATTGCACTCCCGTCGCTCCCGACAGATGATCCCGTCTTGAGTTCCCACCGATTCCTCCGGGTGCCGCAGTTTCCTGGGATGCCCGGGAGCAGAACCCTGGTCGTCACCCTCACCGGCTGGAACTCCTATGTCACGGCTCTCGGGATCCACTTCTCCAGCTGGCTGGTCGTGCTTGCGGCCGCTGGCGCCACTGCATTGTGTTGGTTGAAGGCCCTCTCGATCTGGAAGGTTCCCCCAGGTGTGCCGTTTGCCTTGACGGCATGTGGATTCCTGCTGGCCGGTACGCTCCTGGTGGGGCTTCTCAGCGCGGAGCACGCCTTTCCGGGACCGGGGCTACTGCTGACAGTCGCGGCTTTCGTCGGCGCCGGGATCATTCTGGTCAAGCCGCTCCGGCAGGCGCACGCTGCATCGAAGAAGGATCGCGAATGTGCCCGAGTCCGCTGGGGGCGATCAAGGCCGACCCCACGTGCGTAGTGCTCACCGGTTGTGCAGGATCCCTGGCGCTAGTGGTGAGAGGGCAACCGGCTCGCACGGTGATGTGCGAGTACCGATTGGGAGGATTACGCCATGGAATTCATGGCGCGGGCTTCGCCCGCAGCCCACAGCCATCTGTGCGTGCGCACGGTGATCGATGGGGTTCCGATCACGGCAATCGAGGGAGCTGCTGGTCGCGGAGGACGCGGAGCTCGTGCAGGCGGAGGTAGTGCACGGCGTCGAGGAACGGGACGCGCGGGACGGCCATGCGGATAGGACAAGCAAACGCGTTTTTCGCCTGCCGGGCAGCAGCGGGCACGGCTTGGAGCCCGTGGTCTCCGGCCGCCTCGGCGGCGTGCGTGTGCGATCGAGTCCGGCGATAGCCGAAGGATGCTGGAGCGATCGGCGCACAGCCCCTCGGCCTGCGCGCCGTCCTCCGCCAGGCGATCGGCCATCACGCCGACGGCCCCGGGAGATGGCGCGGGATCGTGAAGACCGATCTCGCCGAAGATGCCGCCCATGGTCGGTTGTCCTCCTGAGACGCGCACCGGAGCCCGGTTCCTCGCGCCGCCGGCGGCGGCGGCCCTGGCGGGAGGCTCGTCGCGCTCGCCCCTGCATGCCGCGGCGAGCGACCCGTGCACCGATCGCGGCGCGCACACGGCGGCGACGGCGAACAAAAACGGTGCCGGGGCGCGCACGATTTCGCGGGCGCGGGCGGCGGGGCGGGCGGAGCGAACGGGCGGCCTCGAGCCGGCGCGGAGGGGGGAACATTGCAGGTTCTTCTGCCACGTGGCGCGGCCGCGTGGCGCGACCGGAGTTGATCCGCGCGCGCCGCCGGCGATACGACCGGAGTTGATTCCGA
>JAFGQW010000105.1 GCA_016935485.1 Planctomycetota bacterium
GGACGCCGCGCTGGCGCTCGCGGAAACCGATCGCGTGCACGTCGCGCGCAAGGCCCTCGAGGCGCTCCGGGACGAGCCCACCGAGCGGGGCCAGCTAGCGCGCTCCCACCTGCGCAATCTCGACGTGGAGCGCCAGCTCTCCAGCGCGCTCCGCACGCGCGAGCGCTTCGTCGCGACCGACGGCCCTTTCGACCCGGTGGCGGAGACCCTCCAGCTCCTCCACCACCACCACGTGAGCGGCGGCCGGCTCACCGAGGAGGAGCTGCTCGAGGCGGCCGCGCGGAGCATGCTCCGCCAGATGGACATCCACAGCACCTACTTCACCGCCAAGCAGCGGGCCGAGTGGATGTTCGATCTCCACAAGAACTACGGCGGCATCGGCGCCTTCGTGAACTTCGACGACCAGGGCGTGTTCACCATCCTGAGGCCGATCTACTCCGGGCCCGCCTACCGCGCGGGGCTGCGCACCGACGACAAGATCCTCGAGGTGGACGGCTGGGAGACGCGGGACAAGGACTTGAACGAGATCATCAACCGACTCAAGGGACCGCCCGGCACCGAGGTTGCCATCAAGGTCCAGCGGCGCGGCTGGGAAGAACCCCGCGTGCTCCCGATCAAGCGCGCCCGCATCACGATCGAGTCCGTCCGCTCCGAGATGCTGCCGGGCAAGATCGGGCTGGTGGAGCTCGCCAACTTCGGCGCGGAGACCGCCCACGAGCTCGAGGCGACGCTCGCGGCGCTCAACCGCGAGGGCATGCGGGCGCTGGTGCTGGACGTGCGCAACAACCAGGGCGGCTACCTGCCGACGGCCATCAAAGTGGCCGACAAGTTCCTGGCGAGGAACCGGCTGATCGTCTACTGGGAGGGCCGCAACCAGCAGATCGCCGCACGCGAGGAGGTGCACACCACGCAGGCCCTCACGCAGCCGGACTACCCGATGGTCGTGCTCGTCAACGAGCACAGCGCGAGCGCTTCCGAGATCGTGGCGGGAGCACTCCAGCACTACGGCCGGGCGCGGCTGGTCGGCAAGCGCACCTACGGCAAGGGCAGCGTGCAGCAGATCCTCCCGCTGAGCTCCCGCCCCGGCGACATCCTCCGGGACACGCTCCGGAAGAACGGCCAGTACGACCCCGGCGAGATCTTCACCGACCGCAACGGCAACGGCCGCTACGACGAGGGCGAGCCCTTCGTGGACATCGCACGGCGCAACGGCATCTGGGATCCCGGCGAGCCGCTGGAGGACCTCAACCACAACGGCCGATGGGACGAGGGCGAGCCGTACGAGGACACCAACCGCGACGGACAGTACAGCGCGCCCGAGGAGTTCGAGGACCTCAACGGCAACGGCGTCTTCGACGTCGGCCCGGGGGTGAAGATCACCATCGCGCGCTACTACCTGCCCGACGGGCGCTCGATCCACAAGGAGCGCGACCGCGACGGCGTGGTCATCGCCGAGGGCGGCATCCAGCCCGACGTCACCGTCGAGGCCGAGGACTGGCCGGGCTGGAAGGAGGAGGAGGTCTCGCGGCTCCTCCAGGAGAATCGTTTCCGCCAGTACGTGGACCAGTACTGGGAGGCCCACAAGGCGCTCTTCGACCAGCTCGCGACCTTCGATGGCGACGACCCCGCGCGCTACCCCGAATTCGAGACGTTCTACCGCGAACTGGACACGCGGCTGGACCGCGGCGACGTGCGCCGCTGGCTGCGGGTCTTCGTGCGCCGTCGCGTCATGGACCACCGCGGGCGGGAGTTCGTGGGGATCTACTTCAACGGCGACTTCCAGGAGGACCGCCAGCTCCAGCGCGCCATCCTCGAACTCCTGAGCGTGCTCGAGCCGGGGCTGGCCGCCGGCGGCATCGCGGAGTACGCTTCGTTTCCGGCGCGATTCGCCCGCGGCTGAGCCGCCCCCGTCCGCCCGGCCGGGGTGCGGCCCCCCACGGTCAGGATCCGCCCTCCCAGGAGATTCCCTCGAGGGCGGCGCGGTCGAGCGCTTGCGCCAGGTCGTAGACCCCGCGGAAGTCCTCGCGTGTGTCCTCGGGGCGCTTGCGGAGCAGCTCGTCGTCGACGAGGTTGAACACGATCTCGCCGAAGTCCTCCGTGGTGCGTACCCCCCACCGCTCGAACACGAAGCGCGCCAGGTACCCGAACTGCTGGACGGCGTACTCGCGGATGCCCTCCAGCAGCTCCGGCCCGGAGATGTGTCGGCTTTCCTCGTCGGGGCGGTTGCGGCGATCCAGCCGCTCCATCGTGTAGTCGAGCGCGCGGAAGACGAACTCGTAGGCGTCCACCTTGAAGCGCGGATCCCGGGCCACGATCTCGCGCAGCTTGCGACCGAGATTCATGAGGGGCCGCCTCCCTGTCCGCCGCGTCCTCCGGGTTCGCCCGCGCCGCCCTCGCGTCCCGCCTCGGGCGGACGGGGTCCGCGGCCTCGGCCTCGCCGGCGCCGCCCGCGGGGGACGCCGCCCGGTTGGCGTGCCGGCGGGCCCGGGGGGGCCGCGCCGCCGCCGGCGCCGGGAGCCTGCTGCGCACCGGAATTCGCTCGCCGACTCGCCGCGCGCCGGTCGCGACGCGAGCCGCTCCGTTTCCCGCGGCGGCGGCCGCGCCGGTCGGCCCCGGCCTCGGACCGCGGCGAACCGTCGGGTTTCGGTTCGGGCGGGCCCGCCGGAGCCGCCGGCGCCGTGGCCTCATCCGGCGGCGGCGTCAGGGCGGCGGCGGCCTCGGGGCGCGGGGGGAAACACGACTCCTCCAGCGCCACCTCCCCCCCGGCCTCCGGGACGTCGACGTCCGGCCCCGCCGCTCCCGGGCTTGCCTTCGGGACCGCTTCGCTCGGGCCGGGCTCTGCGCGGAGGCAGCTCGCGTGCACCGTCAGGCGCTCGCCCTCCGGGAGCAGGACCTGGACCTGCTGGCTGAGGACATCGGCTGCCACCACCGTGGCAACGCGATCCCCCACGCGCACCACCGCCCCGTTGCGCGGCAGCGCCGCGCGGAGCGACAGGTACGCCTCGTACTCGTAGCGCAGGCAGCACTTCAGGCGGCCGCACCGGCCCGAGATCTTCGCGGGGTCCAGCGTCGTCTTCTGCACCTTCGCCATGCGCATGCTGATGGGCTGCAGGCGCGTGAGAAAGGCCCGGCAGCACAGCTCCCGGCCGCAGTCCGCAATGTCCCCGAGCACCTTGGCCTCGTCGCGCACGCCGATCTGCTTCATCTCGATCCGTGTGCGGTAGCGCTTGGCCAGCTCGCGCACCAGTCCGCGAAAATCCACGCGGCCTTCGGCCGTGAAGTAGAAGATGATCTTGCCGCCGCCGAAGGGCCGCTCCACGTCGACCAGACGCATGGGCACGCCGAGCGCCGCGATGCGCTCGGCGCAGAACCGGTATTCCGCCACGGGCGCCCCCGAGTCGTTGAGGTGCTGCTGTCTGGCGAGATCCTCGGGCTGCGCTCGGCGCAGGATCCATCCCTCCGGCGCTGCCGCGCCGTTCGCGCCTGCGGCCGGCGGGAAACCGACCTCGCCGATCTCCAGACCGCGCTCGGTCTGGATGACCACCTTCTCGTTGTAGATCAGGCCGGGCGTGCGCGAGCGGAAGATCCCCTTGAGGTGCATCTTGCCGTAGCGCACCACCTCCAGCCGCTCGTCCCCGTCGGACGGATAGCCCGGCGGCGGCGTGGGAACGGCCGGCGGCGGCGCTCCGGAAGGCCTGGTGTCGCTCACGTCCGTGCTCATGCATCGCCCCCCGCCGGCGGCGAACGAGGTTCTCCGTGCCGTTTCGATCCCGCGCCCGGGCCCGTGCCCGAGCGCATCGCATGCCAGCCGACCGCAGGAATGTTAGCGCCAAATCGGGGCGTGAGAAAAGCCGGGCCGCCGCCGGGCGGGCCGTCAGGCCAGCGCCAGCGCGAGGTCGCTCAGCACCAGCTCGGCCGAGGCGTTCACCGCCAGCGCCCGGAGGGCGCGCCCCGCGGCCTCGATCCGCGTCTCGAGCTCGCGCGGCGTGCGCCGAGCTGCGACGGCGCCCAGCCGAGGCTCGAGGTCGTGATGCCAGACGAGCGTGTCCGCGGCGCCGACGCCGAGCACGAGCAGGTCTCTCAGGACGGAGATCCACAGTTCGACCAGCATCTCCGTCCGGCCGCGCACGCCCGTCTCGCCCGTCTTGACCCGCGCCAGCACCTGTTCGGCCGTCTCCAGCGGATCGGCGGCGTCCCCTCCCACGAGGTCGAGCAGCGCGGCGCGGAGCTCGAGGAATCCGCCCGCCTCCAGGGCCAGCGCCTTGCCCGGCGCCCCGCCCGAAATGCGGGCCAGGAGGCCCACGCGCTCGGGCGGACAGCCGCTTCGCTCCAGCACCGTGGTGGCGTCCGGGATCGAGAGCGGCCGCATGCCGAACTCCTGGCAGCGCGATCGGATCGTCGGCAGGAGCCCTTCGGGCCGGCCGCTCGTGAGCAGCAGCACACAGCCGGGCGGCGGCTCCTCGAGCGTCTTGAGGAGCGCGTTCTGCGCCTCCTCGGTGAGCCGGTGGGCGTCCCGCACGAGGAAGGTCCGGCCGCGCGCGCGGTACGGTGTGCGCGCGCTGAGCGCAATGAGCTCCCGGATCTGCTCGATCCGGAGCGAGACCGCCTCGGGCTCGTCGAGGGCGTGGAGGTCCGGGTGCGCCCCGGCCAGGCCGAGCCGGCAATCGTGACACCGACCGCACGCATCGGCAGGTGCGGCGGAGCAGAGCCGGGCCAGCGCGGTGTACCTCGCCACGCAATACTTGCCGATCCCTTCCTCGCCGTGGAGGAGGCAGGCATGCGGAAGGCGGTCCGCAGTCAGCAGGCTGCGGAGGTGCTCGACGACGCGAGCGTGCCCCACGACGCTGTCAAAGGACATCGCCCACCTCCGCGAGGATCCGGCGGAAGACTTCCCGCGCCGGGGCCGTGGCGTCCACCACGCGGATGCGCCCGGGATCGGCCTCCGCCTGGGCGAGGAATCCCCGGCGCACTCGGGTGTGGAACGCGAGATCCCGCCGCTCGATGCGGTCCCGCGCGCCCGCCAGGCGCGCCATGCCCACCTCGGGAGGCACGTCGAGCAGCACGACGCGGTCGGGCTCGAGCCCGCCGTTCACCCCACGGATGAGCTCGAGCGTAGCGGGCGGGAGCTTCCCCTCCCCGAGACCGTGGACCTGGTAGGCGACCGTGGAGTAGTGAAAGCGATCCAGCAGGACCCGCTCGCCGCGGGCCAGCGCCGGCCGCACCTTCTCCGCCAGCAGCTGGGCCCGCGAAGCCAGGAATAGCAGGATCTCGGTGAGCGGGTCGACCGGACCCATCCCGGGGTCGAGCAGCAGCGCGCGGATCCGTTCTCCGGCGGGCGTGCCCCCGGGATCGCGGAAGACGGCGACGGAACGTCCGGCCCGCTGGAGATGCGCCTCGAGGCGCGCCACCTGGGTGCTCTTGCCGGAGCCCTCGGGGCCGTCGAGGACCACGAGGCGGCCCCGCGGCTCAGTGTCCTGCGGTGACGTCGGCATGGCAGGTCGTCTGGAGCTGATCGGCGAGTTCCCGGAGCGCGGGGTCTTCGGCCAGGAGCGCCGTCCCCTGGCGCTGGAGCGCGGCGACGGTGGAGACCGAGCGGCCGCCGAGATACTGCCCGATGTCCGCCGCCGGCAGCGCGAAGCTCCGGCGGAGCATCACCACGAGAAAACGCCGCGGATCCATGGCGCGGTGGACCTTGCGGGGCGACCGGAGGTCGGCGACGGAGACCGCGAAGTACGCGGCGACCTCGGCGGCAAGCCCCTCGATCCGGGTCCAGTCCGGGCCGTCGCCCGGCGCCGGGCGCTCGGGCGGCTCGAGCTCGGCGGCCCGCACCGCCCGCCCTTCGGCCCGGGCCACCGCCACCGCCCGGAGAATCATGGTCTCCGCCGCCACCGGGTGCCCGCCGCTCAGCTCCACCGCCCGCCCGAGGACGCCGTCCTCGATCCGGACGCCCCGCTTGGCAAGGCCGGCCTTCACGCGCGCCTGCACAGCCGCCAACGACACCGGCATCATCCGCACCACCATGCCGCCAAGCAGCCGCGACCGCAGCGCGTCCTCGAGCCCCTCCAGCCGGAGCGGGTGCTCCCGCGCCGCGAACAGCGTCACGTGCCCGCGCGCCTGGCGCCGCTCCAGGAGCCGCACCAGCTCGCGCTGCGTGGCCGGCATGGTTCCCAGCCGGTCCAGCCCGTCGATCACCAGGATGCGCGGCCGATCGACCTCGGCCCGAAACGCGTCGAGCCGCCGGCGATAGGACGTGGCCCGGAAGGCGCGCCCGAAGACGGAGCCGGTGAAGTAGGCCGCCGACCCGGACTCGCCGTCCCGCTTGCACAGCTCCACGAAGCCCCGCAGCAGGTGCGTCTTGCCGGCGGCTGCCGGGCCATGCACCAGGAACGGGTCGAAGAGCGGATTGCCCTTGAGGTACTGGGTCACGAGCCGGAAGACGACGCGGTTGTTCTCGTCCTGGATGAAGTCCGCCAGGCTGGAGGGGCGCGACCGCGCGGCCGGCGAGTCGCGGCGGTGCGGCCCCCCGTCGTCGGCGGCGACATGCAACCGGACCCGCACGACGGAGCCGGTCAGGCCGAGCAGGGCGCTTTCCAGCGGCAGGCGCACCGCTCGCTCGAACAGGCCGCGGACGAACTCGTGCGGCACCTCGAGGTGGAGCGTCGAGCCCGACCAGTCGCGGAGCTTCACCCCCCGCAGACCGGCGCCGGTCTCCGCGCCCGGCTGGCGGCGGCGCACCTCGTCGAGCGCCTGGAGGAAAAGCTCTTCCTTGAGCGCCACGACGTCCGGGCGCCGCGGCGCCGCGCCGCGGTCACGCGCAATCCGATCCGCTGCGGCAGGCCTGGTTGGCGAGGAACCCGGCATGGTTTTGCGTCGCGCTCGACCACCGGCGCCCCGGCTCGGCCGCGGCCTCGAGCCGGAGGGGTAGCCGCTTCTGTTCGGTTTCGTGCCGGACCCTGCCCCGAGCCCCCCGGCACAAGTCGGGAGGCGCTGCGGTCGCGCGAGATCCGGTGCGGTCCACTTCCCTTGCGAGTCGGCATCCCGGCCCGGGGTGGATCCCCGGAGAGGTGGGGCGCGACCGGGGAACCTCCGCGGCAGCGCCGCGGCTCGGGAGGGCGGAGCGCGACCGAAGTGGCGACCGGGTCGTCAGTCCGGTCGTGTCTTCAGTCGCCCCTGGATCCGCCTTCCTCGGCGAGGAACGCCTTGAGCCCGGCGTGGTCCGGAGATTCCTTCAGCGCGGCCTCGGCCTCGGCCGTGGCCTGCTCGCGGCGGCCCATTGTACGGAGGATCCGGGCTCTTTCCAGTCTCAAGTCCGCCAGACTCGACTTCGCCCCCGGCGCCGCGCCCTTCCCCTCCTCGGTGAGCAGGATCGCAAGGTCCAGCTCTTCCAGCGCTTGCGGATAGCGCTCGAGCGCGACCAGGCCGGCGGCCATCCGCCGGTGAATCGCGGCCGAGAAGGGGTTGACCTGGTTCGTTTCCTCGAGGTAGGTGAGCGCCGTTTCGGCCTGGCCGGCGGCGAGGTAGTGGTCGGCCAGCAGGAGGCGGCTGTCGATATCGGTGGCCTCGAGCTTGACGAAGGCCTCGATCTCGGCGCGGGCGGCGTCCGCATCGCCCCGCTGCTCGTGGAGCCGGGCGAGCTTGAGGTGCGGGCTCTCCGGGCCCGTGTAGCGCGGAAAGAGCGCCTTGGCCGCCTCCAGATGGGCGATGGCCTCCTCGATCCCGCCGGCGCCGCCGAGCTCCGCCAATCGGGCCAGGTGGAGGCGGAGGAAGAACTCCTCGTGCCCGGCGGCGCGGGCGCGCTCGAGATACTGCTTGGCCTTGGTCGGCTCGCGCTTGCGGAGCGCCAGCTCCCCGCGCAGCGCCAGCCCGGACGCATCGTCGGGCCGGCGCCCCAAGAGGCGCCCGAGCGCCACCTCGCAGTCCACCGTCCGCTCCGGACCCTGCTGGAAGAGATACCAGGCCACCGTCCTGAGCGCGTCCAGATTCGCGCCATCCAGATCGAGCACCGCCCGGGCTTCCTCGTAGCGCTCAAGCGAGATCGGCGTCCGGATCCGCTGGCCGGCGAATCGCTCCTGGAGGTAGTCCAGGAACTCGCGGTCGAGCGCCTCGAGCCCGAGGCCGAGGCACTCCTCGACCACCTCGGCCGTGGAACGTCCGCGTGCGTACCTCCGGAGCATCTCCGGCAGCTTCTTGAAGCCGCCCTTGCGCGCGATGATGAACTCCACGAGGTGGAGGCTCTGCAGATAGGCGAACGCGATGCGCGGCGTGCGGAACAGCCCGTCCAGCTCGCGCACCGGCACGACCGCGCCGTTGTCGAGCGCCGTGAGCAGCGCCACGTCTTCGGTGTCCTCCCAGGCCGGGTTCTTGCATTTCTCCTCGTAGACGCTCAGCCCCTCGGTGAGCCAGCGCGACACCCGGTAGTCGCTCATCTGCAGCGTGATCACGTGGGCGAACTCGTGCCACAGCGTCGCGCTCCAGACGTAGCTTCCGAGCGGAAGCGCGCGCGGCGAGTTCATCGTGATCACCTGGCCGAAGCAGGCCCCGAGCACGCCGTAGATGCCCGGCACGCCGACCGTGCGCACCGCGAAGTCCTTGCCCTTGCTGAAGATCTCCACGCGGATCGGGCCCGCCGGCGCGAACTCGTACTTGGCGCTGAGCTCCCGGAGCGCCGCCTCGAGGGTCTCCCGGATGTAGCGCCGGAGAACCGGGCTGTCCTCGGCGTGCAGCCGCACCCGGAACGGCCCCCACTCGTGGACGAGGAACTCGTCCATGTGGCTATAGAGCTCCAGCATGTTGTGGCGCCACGGGTGGAACGTGCCGAAGGGGTCGCCGTCGCGCGCGCGGCGCAGCGCTTGAAGTGCCCGGGTCTCCTCGCCGACGTGGAGCGCGAAGCGGGCGAGACTGTCCCAGGCCTTCCAGAGCTTCGGGTCGACCTCGACCGCGCGCTCGGCGAAGCGGCGCGCCTCCTGGTAGCGCCGGAGGTTGCCGAGCAGCTCCGCCAGCAGGTAGAAGCCCTCGCCGTAGCCGGGATCGACGGCGAGCAGCGCCTCGAAGGCACGCGCGGCGGCCTCCGGGCGGCCTTCGATGTGGTCGAGGCTCGCCGCATAGGCCGCGGTCTCCTTGTCCGTCGGGTCGATGCGTCGCGCGTGCGCGAGCGCCGTGCGCGCGGCGGCGAAGTCCATCCGGTCGATGGCGAAGTAGGCCTCGAGGCAGCGCCCGTGCACCCGGTTCGGGTTGACCGCGAGCGCCTTGTCGAGCGCCTCCCGGGCGCGGGAGTGCTCCAGCCGGGCGAGGTAGACGTCGGCCAGCACCAGGTGGATGTCGGGGTGGTGCGGGTTTCTCCGCAGGGCCTCGTCGCGCACCGGCATGTAGCTCGGCCGCGCGCCGTGGATGTGGTGAGTCTTGAGGTAGAGCGCGATCAGACTCACGTAGGCCGGATAGAACTCGGGATCGCCGTGCTCCTTGTGCTGGAGCGCCTCCAGGTAGACCGCGCTGGCGTCCGCGAGCCGTCCGAGGCCCTCGTAGCAGCCGCCGAGATAGAGCAGCTCCTCCGCCGTCGTGATCACCCGGCGGGAGGCCACGCGCTCGGGAACCCGGAAGTGGTTCGCCGCCGCTGCGGTCTGCCCACGCCACAGGCAGAGCTGGCCGAGGCGCGCCCGGGCTTCGAAGTGATCCGGGTCCGTGTCCAGGATCGCCCGCCAGGCCTGTTCCGCCGGCTCGAACCGGCCACGAAGTCGGTCGAGCTCCGCGCGGCGCAGCCGGTAGGCCGCCACGCCGGGATGGTCCGCGACCAGCCCGTCCAGCAGCGCGTGAGCCTCGTCGTAGCCGCCGGTCTCGAACAGGGTCAGCGCCAGCCCGAAACGGTCCGCCGCGCTGCCCGGGTTCTTCGCGAGCTCCGCCCGGTACTCGGCGGCCGCCCGGGCGTATTCGCCGGCGACGAGCCGGGCCTCGGCCACGCCCCAGTCGAGCTCGGGCTGCGCCGCGGCGGTCGCGGCAAGGAGCACCAGCGCGGCCGCCGACGCCGTCAGTCTCCCGGATCGTGCTCGCGGTCTCATCGGTCGGCTCGGCCTCTCCTCGTCCTCTCGTGCCCGGGGCACCAACTTCGCGCCGGCCGCTCGACGCGCCGGCATCGGGCAGTATACCGCGCCCCCGCGCCGCCGTCCGGTCGGGGTCGGCACGACCGGAGCGTCCGGCTCCGCTCGTCTCATGGCCGTCCGAGCTCGCCCGTCGAGCGAAGCTCTAGGCTCTTCCAGTAGCCCTTGTTGAACCAGACCGTGTAGACCAGCGCCAGCAGCACGTTGAACAGGCTGTAGGTCAGGTAGACGCCCCAGATCCTCTCTCCCAGTGGCCCCCAGCTCGCGAGCACGTACGCGACCGGCAGCTGGAGCAGGAGCACGAAGCACAGATCGATGAGCATGGGCGCGCGGGTGCTGCCGGCGCCGTTGAGCGCCTGGGAGAGCACGACGGTGAAGGCCAGGAACAGGTAGCTCGGGGCGACGATCTTCAGGAAGTGGGCGCCGTAGTCGAGCACGCGGGGGTCGGTATTGAAGAAGGCGATGATCGGTTCGGCCCAGGCGATGAAGGCCCCGCCGATCGCCCCCATCATGGCCACGTTGAGCGTGATCGCCACCCAGGTCGCGGCCACGGCGCGATGGGCCTTCTCGGCACCGAGGTTCTGGCCGACGAGGGTGGCGGCCGCCGTGCCCCAGCCGAGCGCCGAGAAGAGCGCGAGGATGTCGAGGCGGATGGCGATGCCGAACGCATCGAGCGCCGCCTGGCGGTCGCCCGGATCGGCGATGACGTCGGTGATGATCCAGGTGAGCCCCACCACGGCGAGCACCCGGATCACGAGCTGGCCGCTGGCCGGGATGCCGAGCCGGTGGAGCTCGAACAGGATCCGCGCGCGCGGCAGGAGCTCCCGCAGCTTGAGGCGCAGCGGGGAGGTCCGACTCCACAGGAGGTAGAGTCCCCACGCCGACCCCACCAGCCGCGACACGACGGTGGCCCACGCCGCCCCGGCGACCCCCATCGGCTTGAAGGGCCCCACCCCGAAGATGAACAGGTAGTCGAGCACCATGTTCAGCACGTTGGAGGCGGTGAGGATGAACAGCGGCAAGACCGAGTTGCCCACGCCGCGCTGCGCCGCCGTGATCTGCATGAGCAGGAACATGGTGATCGTGCCGAGGGAGACGATCTCGAGGTAATCGATGGCGTCCGCCCGCATCGCCTCCGTCGGCCGGAACAGATCGATGAGATCCTCGGCCACCAGGTAGAAGGCCGCGCCGAGCACGACCCCGGCCACGAGGCACACCACCATGCCCTGGTTGGAGATCCAGGCCGCCCGGCTCCGGTCGCCGGCGCCGAAAGCGCGGGCGATGAGCGCGATGCTCGCGGTCGCGATGCCGTTGTAGAGCACCATCGGCACCATGTTGATGGTGGTGGCGAGGTGCACGGCGCCGAGCGCGCCGGGCCGGTTGACGCCCTGGGCGACCATGAAGAGGTCGACGAGGTTGAAGAGCGCGTGGCCGGCCATGCCGATCACCAGGGGCAGGCCGAACCACAGCACGTTGCCGAGCGTCGTGCCGCGGGTGAGATCGCCCCGCGAGCGACTCCCGAGCGGCGGACGTTCGGTCACCGTCGGTTCCTCTTGTTCCCGGAGCCGTGATGCCGGCCGGCGCCGGATCGCCGGCTGGAAGGACAACCTATAGGATCTCTCGCCGCCGGCCGGCGCGGATTTTCCGCGGCGTGGCGCCGGCGCTCCAGGTGCCTGCGCCACGGGAAGATGGCGGGATGGCGCGGGCGGGATCCGGGGCCGGGCGTGCACGGCCGGGCGGCGCGGGGGCGGGCGCCCTCACGCACGCGCTTCGATCAGCCCCACGGCGACGAGGACCCGGCGCTTGAGGTCTTCGAACTCGAAGGGCTTGGCGATGAACTCGTCCGCGCCGGCCTCGAGCACTTCCCGGGCCTTCTTGCCCTTCAGCAAGCCGGACATGACGATGATCCGCGTCCGGGCCACGACCGGGTTCTGGCGGATGAGCTGCGTGACCTCCACGCCCGTCACGTCGCCCAGGTTGTAGTCGAGCAGCAGCACGTCGGGCTTGAAGTCGACGGTCACCATGCCGGCCTCGTAGCCGCTGTGGGCCACGCGGACTTCGAACAGGCCGATCTCCTCGAACTCCGCCCGCAGGATCTCGGTGAGATTCACGTCGTCGTCGGCAATGAGGATGCGCTTGCGCCGCGGCGTCTCGAGCCCCTTGAGCGGCAGGTTGTAGCGGCGCATGAAGGCGACCAGGTTGTCCCTGGGAATCCGCCGATCTCTGGAGCCCGGGATCTTGTAGCCGACGAGATCCCCGCTCTCGAACCACTTGATCACCGTGCGGATGGTGACGTTGCAGATCCGCGCCAC
>JAFGQW010000106.1 GCA_016935485.1 Planctomycetota bacterium
CGCCCCTCGGCGCGGCCCATTCCCGGGTCCGCTTGCGCCCGCGACGTCGTATAATGACGGCTCCGGGCGGGCGGATGCCCGTGCCGGTCCCGACCCCTGAGAAGTGGCAATCTCGCCAAGGAGGACACGATGAGGATGCTCGCCACCCTGCTGATGCTGCTGCTGGCAACCACCGTCACTCGCGCCGACGAAGTGTACGTCCCCGATCCCAGTGCGAATGTCGGCACCAACAACTCCATTCCGTTTCATGCCGAGTGGTCGCCGATCGCCGGCGCCATTCGTTACCAGGCCCTCTATACCGCCGCCCAGCTGGGCAACCAGCCCTTCCAGGTGCGTGACATCGCGTTTGCGCCGATGTACACGGGGACCTTCACGGCGACTCAGTTTCAGCTGCGCGTGAGCCACACGAGCGCGACCTCGCTTGCCGCCCTGCTCGACCAGAACCTCCCCAATCCGACCACGCTCTACGACGGCCCGCTCACCTACCCCATCGTGACCGATCAGTGGAGCGCTCTCGGGCTCCAGGGGATGTTCGCCTACGACGGCACCGGCAATCTCGTGGTCGATCTGCGCTACATGGGCGGCGTGAACACGGTTGCGAGCGGGTCCTTCGGCAAGTTCCGGTACGTCAACAACGCCATCCCGCGAAACTGGGCCTACAACAACTACAACGCCACCACCCGGTCCGGCACCGATACGACCGCCGGGCTGAAGACCCGATTCACGGTCGATCGGACGAGCATCACCGGATCCGGGAACCCCACGCCCGGGGCGGCCGTTGATTTCGCACTCCTGGCGCCCGCCGACGCCGGATTGCCTTATCAGGTCGGCACGAGTCTCGGCGATGGCCCCACCCCGATCGACACGCGCACGATCGGTCTCAGTCTGGACGACCTGCTGGTCGTCAGCACGAGCAAGCTCTGGCCCGCGGTCTTCACGGGCTACGCCGGTCTCCTCGACGCCCAGGGGCAGGCGAAGGCACGCATGAACATTCCCAACCTGCCGGCCCTCAAGGGCATTCGGCTGCACACGGCATTCGTCACGTTGTGGGCGTCGGCTCCGTCGGGGATCCAGAGCATCTCCAACACGTTCACCTTCACGATCCTCTGAGGCACGCTCGGCGCAAGGCAAGACGGCCGCAAAGCAGGGTCCGGACACGGCGGCCGCCGGGGGTCGCCTGGCGGAATCGCCGGCTCGGGTCGTCCGCCGGCCGCCGGGCAGTCGCGCCCTGCCTCATTGACCGGCCGGTCTGCTGCGGGTAAGGTCGATGTCCGGGCCGAGACGGCGGACCGCACGCCCGTGGCGCGCGCCTTCGCGACCGGTCCTGTTCCGGGTCGGGGCCGATCCTCGACCGCCGCAAAGGGAGAGACCTCCACGATGAACCGTACCTTTGTGCTCCTCGTGTGCGTACTGTGCCTGTCGTCCACCACCGGATCCCCGCAAGTGCCCGGTGCGGACCCGGCCGTGATCCTCGTGCCCGGAACCGACACGCGCATCGAGCTCGGCGACGGGTTTGCGCGGTTGAGCCGCGATCGCGGGGAGACGTGGCAGTCGCTGGCCCCTCCGGACACCCGGCTCCGGCTGCGCCACGGGACCTTCGATCCCCGGGTAACCATTCCGGTAGTGCCGGAGCTGCTCCGGGCGAACCGGAACAGCCGCCTCCATCTCGTGCAATTCCACACCCAGCTGATCGCGGAGTACCGGGCCGGGCTGAGGGATCTCGGCGCCGACCTGCACCACTTCCTTCCCTTTCAGACGGTGGTGGCCCGCATGAGTGCGGACACCGCGCTCGCCGTGGCCCGGCAGCCCTATGTGCGCTGGGTGGGCGATCTGCATCCGGCCTACAAGCTGGAAGAGCAGCTCATCGAGGAGCTCCTCGGCATCCCGCCGCTGGCCGTGCGCTGCTACAACGTGGTGATGGTCGACTGGGCGGGTGACCGGCCGGTGCTTTGCCGCCAGCTCGAGGACCTCGGGGGCCGCATCGTCCAGCGGCAGGAAGGCAGCCTGCTCGTGCAGGCGGAGCTCACCGGTCCGCAGCTCCTGGCCACCGCCGCGCTCGACACGGTGGCCTGGATCGACCGGACGACCGAGATCCAGTTTTTCGTCGACAACGCCCGCATCCAGGGCGGCGCCGACTTTCTCGAGCCGAAGAAGTCGCTCCAGTACACCGGCAAGGGCATCCGGGGCTACAACACCGAGGGCATCTACCCCCACGCGGAGTTCAACGCCACCGCCTACCGGAGCGACCCCATCCGCCACCGCTCCACGAGCACCTCCAGCCACGGCAGCAGCGTGAACGGCATTCTCTTCGCGCGCGGCGATCGGGCGGATGCGCGCGGCCTGCTGCCCGACGCGCAGTGCATCGCGGCGTCGAGCAGCGCGGTCGCGGCGAACCGTGACCTCGTGACCAAGGAGGCCGTCGATCCGGCGCTGCCCTACAAGGCCATGATCATGACCGCTTCGTGGGGCGAATCTCCGACCACCCTCTACACCTCGCACTCCGCGGAGATGGACGATATTCTCTTCAAGTACGACATCGCCCACACGCACGCGCAGGCCAACGAGGGATCGAAGGCCGTGCCCCGCAAATCCACCCCGCGGGCGTGGTCGAAGAACATGATCTCGGTGGGCGGCTTCCGGCACCAGAACACGGCCACGCCGAACGATGACGCCTGGGCCGGCGCCGGCAGCATCGGCCCGGCGCCGGACGGCCGCATCAAGCCCGACATCTCCGCCTACTACGAGTCGATCCTCACCACCTACGGGTCCACGAGCTACACGACCAGCTTCGGCGGCACCTCGGGCGCCACGCCGATCGTGTGCGGCCACGTGGGCCTCATCGTCGAGATGTTCACCGACGGGCTCTTCGGCCATCCGCTCCAGCCGGGATCGAGCTGGCAGAACCGCTTCGACAACCGGCCGCACATGACCACCACGAAGGCGCTGCTCATCAACACCGCCCGCCAGTATCCGTTCACGGGCCTGACCCACGACATGACGCGCGTGCACCAGGGCTACGGCTTTCCCAGCGTGGAGGACCTCTACGGGCTTCGCGACAAGGTGCTGGCCATCGACGAGACCGAGATCCTCACCAACCGGCAGGGCATCACCTATCTCCACTTCGTGCCGGCCGGCGAGCCGCAGCTGCGGGCGACAATGGTGTACGCGGATCCGGCCGGGCTGCCCAGCGCCGCGATCCAGCGGGTCAATGACCTGAACCTCAGGGTCACGGCGCCGGACGGCACGGTCTACTGGGGCAACAACGGGCTGATGACCGGCAACTACAGCACGCCGGGCGGAACGGCCAACGGCCTGGACACGGTGGAGAACGTGTTCGTGAAGGACCCGGCACCGGGCCTCTGGACCGTGACCGTGACCGCCGCGGAGCTAAACCAGGACGGCCACGTGGAGACGCCGGCCGTGGACACCGACTTCGCGCTGGTGGTGAGCGGCATCGGCGGCGGACGCGATTCCTCGGGTTCGACCCTGGCGCTCACCTCGAGCGCCCCGGGCGATCTCACGGTGGCCGTGGCCAACCTGCCCGCGACCTACGCTGAAGGATGGGTGCTCTTCTCCGTGGACACCCGCCGGCCGGTCGGGTTCGGCACTCTGCTGGGGCTGGCGCCGGATCTGGTCACGATCTCGGGCTTCCTCCAGCCGCCGGTCGCCGGCCGCCCCTACCACTTCCCCAACCACAAGGCGCAGTCGTTCCCCAACACGCCGTACGCCTTCCCTCCCGCCCTGGTGACCCTGCTCAAGGGCCTCGCGGTGGACGGCGTGGCGGCGTATCTCGACACGCAACGGGCGCTGGTCGGGGCTTCCAACACGGCGCGCGTGATGGTCAAGTGACGAGAAGAAGCCGGCACAGGGGCCCGAGCGGCGGCGTGCGTGGTTGCAAAACATCGCGCTTTGTGCGATAATTCGGCCAGCGTGTCCTTGCGCCCCATTTTGAACCCACCGCAGACGAGGAGCCCATGAACGAGCGCGCCCGCCGCCGCCAGTCGATCCTCGGCACGGTGTCCCTGGCGTGGTTGCTCCTCGCTGGCGCGGGAGCGGTGGCGCAGCCGTGCGGCGGGTTTCGGGTGCTGGTGTTCTCCAGGACCGCGGGCTTTCGTCA
>JAFGQW010000107.1 GCA_016935485.1 Planctomycetota bacterium
GCGACTGAGGATCGAGCCGGGCCTCCGCCACCGGCATCCGTTTGCGAATGGCTCCCGACGCGTGCTCCGGCCGCACCGTAGAGCAGCCGCGCGAGCGCCCCCGTGGCGTAGCGCTCCACGCCGATCGGGTGGGCCACGGTGCGATTGCAGAGCTCTTCATTGACCGTGGGCATGGCTGCGCACCCTGGGCACGACACCGGCGGCAAGGTGGGCTGGCGCGGCGGCGGAGCTCCTGCCGCGCGCGGTCGGAGAGGAGGAACTTCGCGCGGTTCCGCGCGCCGCCGAGGCGCACGACGTGCGATCTTCCCGCGCTGGAGGTTCGCCCAGAGTACGTCCTCGGAGAAGGCCTCCTGCTGCCAGGCCGCCACGAGCGCGTTGAGCTCCTGGCCGCTCAGCCGCGTCTCGATCAGCTCCTTGTTGAACTCGACCTGGACCTCCTCGGGATCGGCCTTCGCCCACTCGGCCATCATCCGGAGCGTCTGCGTGAACGCATCGTCCACGGTGCGGACGATCTCGATCGCGAGCGAGGTCTCGTCGAGCGCGTCCAGGCGCGGGTCTGAGGAATGAGTCGAGAGGCGGCGGCGGGTCTCAGGCTATAATCCCCGGCCATGAGCCCGTCTCGTCCGGTCCGCGCGGCGGCGCCCGCCGCACTCGCCGCTTTGATCTTCCTGCTGGCCACCGTGCTGGTGGGCGGGGATCCCGTCGACGACGCGGCGATCACCTTCCGGTACGCCCGCAACCTGGCGGCAGGTCACGGGCTCTGCTTCAATCCCGGCGAGCGCGTCGAGGGATACGTGCACTTCCTGTGGATCGTGCTGCTCGCGGCGACCGAGCGGCTGACGGGGCTGGAGCCGATGCGGGCCGGGCCCGAGCTCGGGCGGCTCTTCGGCGCGCTGGCCGTCGTGTGGACCGCGCTGGTGGCCGGGCAGCTCCGGAAGCGGCGCAGCGCACCATGGCTCGCGGCCGCCCCGTTCCTCCTCGCCACGAATCTCTACTTCGTGCTCTGGTGCGTGGCCGGTCTCGAGACGCCGCTCTTCACGTGGCTGGTGCTCGTGGCGCTCCATCTCCGGGGCCGGGGCGGGCGCAGCGCCATCGTCGGCGCGCCGCTCGCCCTGGTGCTCGCGTGCATGACGCGACCCGAAGGCGTGCTCGTGGCCGCCGGGCTTGCGCTCGACGCCTTGCTCGCGCGGCCCCGTCTGGATCGGCGCGCCGTCGCCGCGGCCCTCTGGTTCCTCCTGCCCGGCGGACTCTACTTCCTGTGGCGCTGGCACTACTTCGGGCACTTCCTGCCCAACGTCTACTACGCCAAGGCCGACGCGCCCGTGCGCGCGGGACTCTACTACGTGTGGCTGTTCCTGATCCGGGAAGAACCGCGCATCCTGCTTCCGCTCGCCGCCCGCATCGCCTTGCTTGCGTGCACGCTCGCCCCGGCGCTGCTGGCCTGGCGAATCCTCACCGCGCCCCCGCTCCGAGCCATCACGATCACGGCCGCACTGTGGCTCGGCGGCGTGGTTTTCGAGGGCGGCGACGGGATGGGCGGGTTTCGGTTCCTGGTGCCGGCAGTGCCGCTCTTCGCGCTGGCGGCGGCCGCCGCCGCCGACCACTGGCGGCAGACCGGCGCCGCGGCCGGCCGGCTCCTTGCCGGAGCGCTGCTTGCCGCCCCGCTCGCGTTCAATGCCGTGAACGGCGCGCTCTATGCCGCCCAGCCGACGACGAGCCCCCATCGCACCTGGTTCCATCAGCAAAGCTACTACGACGACATGGCGCGCTGGGTGCAGGAACACGTCCGGCCGGGCTCGCTGCTCGCCCTGGGCGACATGGGCTACGTTCCGTACGCCACGCCGGAGATGCGCTACATCGACTTCCTCGGCCTCGTGGATCCCGTGATCGCCCACCTCGAGGGCGGCATCACGAACCCCGAGGTGTACCGCTACCTCTGGGAGCGGCGGCCCGCCTACTTCCTGTCGCTGGTGCACCGCCGGCCAAACGGACGCCTCAAAGGCCACACGCCGGTCGACATCGCCATGCTCCGCTTTCTCCGCCCCGACGTGCCGGAAGCCGAGCGCCTGTTCGCGCGGATCGCCGAGATCCCGGGCTGGATCGAGAACAATGGGGACGTGGTCTCCTTCTACGTGTACCGGAGGATCCGCTGATGGGCTACCACGATGTGGAACTGCTCGAGGGCTGGGACCTGTACGAGCGCGTCATGCTCGGGGATCTCCTGGAAGCCCACCGGGTGGTCCGGATCGCGACGGCCAATCTGAAGCTGTTTAGGCTCGGCCGGCCGAAGTTCTCGACGGAGCGTTCCATCGGGGCGGTGTTCGCCGACCTGGTGGGTCGTGGCGCCGCCGTCCGGCTGCTCCACGCGGCCGTGCCCTCGGAGGCCTTCCTGGATTTTCTCCGGGACTCGGGCCTCCACCGGGAAGCTCGCTTCACGATGCGCCGCTGTCCGCGCGTGCACTTCAAGGCGATCCTGGTGGACGACCGCCTCCTCTACGCGGGCAGCGCGAATCTTACCGGGGCCGGGCTCGGCATGCGGGTCGAGGAGCGACGCAACTTCGAGCTCGGATTGCGGACCGCGGACCCGGATCTCATCCGGCAGGTGCGAAGCCTCTTCGACGTGATCTGGGAGGGCATCCTGTGCGACGGTTGCGGCCAGCGCAGCATCTGCCCGATCCCGCTCGAGGAGCCCGAGTTCTGAGGGCGTGCTACCCCGGATCGCCGCCCGGGTCTCCCGGCTCGAAGCGCATGACCCACCGCGGCGGCGCGGTCTCGGTCGGCGGCTGGACCACCAGCCGGCCGGGCCCGCCGGTGAGCACCGACCTTCCGGTTCGCACGACGTAGTCCCGCAGCGCGCTGCGGAGCAGCTCGGCCTCCCGCCTGAGAGCCGCGGGGTTGCCCCCCGGCTCGCCCGCCGCGCGCTTGACGCCCGCGTAGCGCCAGACGAGCCTCCCCTCGTTCCAGGGCACACTCTGAGCGCCTTCGACCACGCGGCTCCCCTCGGGGCAAAGGTCGTGATAGTCGCACCAGCGGCAGAGCGCGCCGGGACGAGCTTCCCAGGCCTGCTCGGCGCGCACTGCATCGATGGTGGCACGAGTGCGCGCGCCAAGCCGTTCGAGGTCCGCCGGCGTCTTGCCGAGCTCGACGCGCTCGCCGTGCACGAGGTAGTGCCATACGAGCCGCACCCCTCGCTGGCCGGCGAAGACCCGGCCGAGGCCGATCTGGTAGAGGGCGAGCTGGCCGTCGGCCGCGAAGTCCTCCGGGCGCGGCATCCGGCTGGAGGTCTTGTAGTCATGGATTTCGAGCATCCCGTCCGCGCCTTGGACCAGACGATCGATGTAGCCCTGGATCGGGTAGCGGGCATCCCCGTCGAGCTCGAACTCCACGCGCTGCTCCAGGCCGAGTGTGCGCGCTGCATCCGCGAAGGGGTGGTTCAGCCGGTAGTAGGTCTCGAGGCAGGCGACCCCGGCCGCCCGATAGTGATCGGGGCCGCGGTTCTCGCGGACCCGCTCGACATCGTCGCCGTACGACTCGTCCCAGCGGCGATGAAAGTAGCGCAGCAACTCCGGGCATGCCACCGGCTGCCCCGCGCCGAGCTTGCGGTAGAGCCACTCCAGCGCCTCATGGACGCGGCTTCCCATGAACGCCTCGATGCCGCGCCGGCGCGCCGGGATCGCGTCGATGTAGCGCAGGCGGAACTTCCGCGGGCACTGGCGGAAACTCTCCAGCCGCGAGTGGGAAAAGGGTCCGTCGCACGCCATGGCACCGCCCTGCCGAGGTGTTGCCCGGGATTGTAGGCCACGGCGGGCGTGACGACAAGCTTGCTGTGCCCCGCGGGCGCAACCCGCCCGCGCCACCTCAGCGCGCGCATTCCGCGCGCGTCACCCGCACGCGCACGCTTACCCGCACCCCCGCGGGCGCAACCCGCCCGCGCCACGCCAGCGCGCGCATTCCGCGCGCGTCACCCGCACGCGCACGCTCACCCGCACGCTCAGCCACACTTCCCGCGTCTCTGCAACTTCCGGCGCCTGACCCCAAGACGTTGCGCTGCAACTCCTGGCGCCTGACCCCAAGGAATTGCACCCGCGGGCGCAGCTCGCCCGCGCCACCTCAGCGCGCGCCCTTCGCGCGCGCCCTTCGCGCGCGACACCCGCACCCGCACCCGCACGCCTCTCCGGCAATCAGCACTGTCGGCGGACCACGAAGTCCGCCAGCTGCTCCAGGGAGGTCCGCGCCGGAGAAGGAGCAAGCGCGGCCAGCAGCCCCTTGGCCCGTTCGGTTTCCTGCACGGCCCGGGCGTACGCGTAGTCGATGGCGCCGCTGTCCCGGAGGCGACCGACAAACCGAGCCCGCTTGTCCCCGCGCGAGACCGCCGCCGAACCGATCAGCTCCATGAGCTCACGGCGCACCTCCGGCGACGCCGCGCCCAGGTAGCGGATCACGGGCAGCGTCAGCTTGCCCTTGTCCAGATCCGTGGCGAGCGTCTTGCCCATCACCGCCTCCTGCCCGACGAGATCCAGGCAGTCATCCACGATCTGGAACGCCACGCCGATCGCCGCGCCGTACTCGGCGCAGGTCCGGATCGTGTCGGCCGCGGCGCCGGCCAGCCGCGCACCGAGCTCACCCGCCGCCTCGTAGAGGCTCCCTGTCTTCTCGGCGATGAGCTCGAAATACGCCGCCTCGTCCAGGTCGGCGTCGAAGCGCCGCAGCACCTGCTTGATCTCGCCCCGACAGATCGCGGTCGCCATCCGACCGATCTGAGCCACGGCATCGGCGCTGTCCATCGAATGGGCGAGCACGAACGCGCGCGCGAAGATGTAATCGCCGATCAGCACCGCCATCTCGTTGTTGTACTTCAGGTTCAGCGTCATCTGGTTGCGCCGCGCGGTGGCGTCGTCCAGGATGTCGTCGTGGATCAGGGTGGCGTTGTGGATCATCTCCAGCGCACTCGCGAGCGTGATGTGATCGGGACGGAGCGCGCCGGTCGCGCGCGCCACGAGAAACACCAGACCCGGACGGAGCCCCTTGCCGCGGAGCAGACTGGCGTCGGCGAGCAGCGGCGCCAGCCGCGGGTCGGCCTGCTCCACCTCCGCTCGGAGCCGCCGCTCCACGGCCTCCATTTCCGCCCGGACCGGCGCGAGAATCTCGGCGGCGCTGACCTCGCCTGCTGAGCCCACGTGCTGCTCCTGTCCGCGGCGGCCGGTGGGACCTCGGAGCCAACCGGAGCCGGCCCGACCGATCGAAGAAACGCCGCGGCTTCTCGGGAATTCGTAGCGACTCCCGAGCCGCGCCGCCAGCCCTTTTCCCGCGCGCCCGGCCGCCGTTCAGCGGGCGTCCTCGTCGTCGCGGCCCTCCGGCCTACCGCCCGCCCGGCCGTCCTTTCGGCCCGACAGTCCCACCTTGAACTCGAGGAAGCTCCGGCCCAGATCGCGAGCGAGGCGCGGGATGCGGCGCGCGAAGAACAGCAGCAGGATCACGATCACGACGATGACCACCTCCCAGTGGCCGGGCAGAACGATCGCAACGCCGCTCAATTCTCTGGATCTCCATGTTCGGCGGTCCGGGCGCCGTCGGCCGCGGCCGCCGGTCCCGTCTCGCGGGCGAGGCGAAACGTGTGGCGCGCGCGCTCCCACCAGACCGCCCACGACGGGTGGTCCGGGCCGAACGCCTGACCGGTCATCCGGCGGAGCACCCGATGCGCGGCGGTCCGGGCGGCCTCGTTCGGGCTGAGGAGCCGCTGGATCTGCTCGGCCACGGCCGCGCGATGCTGCTGGTAGTCGGGGCCGTACAGGTAGATGTTGAAGGCGTGGAGGATGCTCCGGGTGAGGAACTTGAGCGCGTACTTCTCCTGGGTCAGCGTGGCGAAGTAGAGGAAGAGCAGCCCCACCAGGATGCGCAGCAGCACCGGCTCGCCGCCCACGGTCTCCGCGAGCAGCGTCCAGCCCAGCCACCGCGGCGCCAGCCAGGGGGCGAACAGGATGTACGCGCCGAGGAAGTAGAGAATCGCCGTGCTCAGACGGGCATAGCCACGGGCGGACAGCCGCGCGGTCTCTTCCCGGGGTCGCTTGCCGGAAGCGTCTGGAACGCTGGTTTCGGACATCTGCGGTCCGGGCGCAGGCACGGCCTTCCCGGTCCCACGCCCGGCTCCCAAGGTCCTCGGCGAGCACGCCCGGAACGGCCAGGCCTCGAGCGCTCGCCAGAAAAAGGGCTTTCCCTGCGCGCGGCTTTGCGAACCGGCCGGGTCCGGCCGCCTCCCCGGCGGAGGCCGCCGACCTCGTTCGATCCGGCCGGATCCGACGGGCCAGCCGCGCGCGCTCGAAGCCGCTGCTTCCTCGAAGGCAACTACTCTACTTCTTCTTCTCGAGCGCCGCAATGTGCTCGCGCCACCGCGCGGCCGCCCGCGCCCGCTCGCGGGGGGCAGCGGCGCTCCGGAAGCCGAAGTCCTTGCCGGTGATCTTGCGCAGCGCGACCACGGCGGCCTCCCGCACGCTGACCTCCTCGTCGTCGAGCGCGTCCACCAGCGGGCCCAGCGCCGCCGCGGTCTTGCGCTCGCCCAGCTCCTCGGCCACGAAACGCCGGATGAAGAAGTCGCCGTCCTTCAGGCAGCCGATCAGCGCGGCGTCGACCTTCGACCCTTCGAACCGCGTCAGCGCCGCCACGGCCCCGAACCGCTTGTCCACCACCGGATCGCCGAGGCGCGCCAGCCAGCGGTCCACTTCGGCCGGCTCCGGCTCCGGCTCCACCGGAGCGTCCGGTTCCTTGTCCGGAGCGGCCGCGGCGCGGGGCGCCGCCGGCTCGCGAAGCGGCCCCAGGGTGTCGCGGAGCGCGGCGAGCGCTTCTTTCACGGCACGGACCTCGCGCCTGAGGCCCTCGATCTCGCCCCGGAGCGCCTGCAACTCCGCAGTCGTGGCCGCAGCGGCGCGCCCCTGGTCGCACAGGCCGTCCAGCCGGCTCGCGGCCAGCGCCAGCGCGGCCTCCTGCCTGGCGAGTCGCTCGGCCGAATCGCGGAACCCCTGGTCCAGACGCCTCCGGGTGCGCTCCTCCAGCGCCTCCAGGTCGGCGCGCAGCCGCGCCACTCCGCCGGCCACGGACTCCAGGTTCGGACCCCCGGCGGCGCCCTCCGCCGGCCGCGCCGGAAACAACTCGTCCTCGAGCAGCAGGTAGCCCGCCACGGCGAGCGCGCCGACCAGCAGGATCCCGAGCACCAGGGCCGTGCGGTTCCGCGGGCTCTCGCGATCGGCAGGAACGATCTCGCGACACGTCGCGCACAGGTACTTGCCCCGTTGCAGCTCGGCCAGACCGGACTGGATGTCCTTGAGTGGGATGCTCTGCTGGCAGTGCGAACAGAACAGGATTTCCATGGGCCGATCCTTCTCGGCACGGGCAGCCTCAGTGATCATTGTAAGGGTCTGTGCCAGAATCACGGCCCCTTTTTGCGGATCTCCTTGCCGTGCTCGGCGGTGCGCAAGACCGATGGCATCGCTCCCTCGAGCGGGCCCGTCGCAACCCGGATTCGAGCCGGGCGCTCGCGCGAATCTCGTAAGATCGCTCCCGCACATGCCTCGAGGGGCGTCGGGATCACCGCGCCACGCGAGCCCGTGATATTGACGCGTGCCGCCCGCGTGGTCTACCTTGACCCGGCCTGGGTCGGGCCGCGGTGCCGCGCCCGGGACCGAGGCTCGAGTGCCGTGGCACGAGGGAGATGCGATCGGTGGATCGGAAGTCTCTGGAGGACCTGGCCACCGAGTTCCGGATCGGCCTGTTCGAGACCGCGCTCGCGCTGGGACGGGACGACATCTCGCTGATGGCCGAGCTGGCCGAGCTCTACACGCGGGCAGGCCGAGTCCGTGAGGGGCTGGCGCTCGATGAGGCGCTCGTCGCGCGCGAGCCGGACAACCCGATCTTCCGCTACAACCTCGCCTGCAGCCTGGCGCTCGTGGGCAGGGTGGACCGCGCCTTCGACGAGCTCGACCGAGCCGTCGGCTCCGGATTCGACGACACCAAGCTGCTGCTGGAGGACCGGGATCTCGACCGCCTGCGTGCCGATCCACGGTGGCGGCGGCTGGTGGAGCGGCTCGCCCAGGACGGAGAGGCGGGCGAACGGTAGCGGCGCGACGTTGCGCTCACTTCCCGGGCGGCGGGCGCCTGCCGGAGTCGGTGGTCTCGCCGTCCTTGCGGGAATCGAAGATGAAGAAGTAGAAGAAGATCAGCGTGCTCACGAGCCACACGCCGATCGTCAGCTTCACGAACATCGCCGGTCCTCGAGATCCCCCCAAGTCCCGACGCCTCGCGCGGCGCAACGAGAGCCTGCGGCCCGGAGGCCGCCCCGTGCGCCTGCGCGCGCCGTCGAGACTCTCCTTCTCGTACGCTGCTGCCTCGGCCGCGCCCCGAGCCGCATGGGTCTCCCGCCGGCTATCCCGGCGCGCAATCCCCCTTCTCCTGGCGCGGCTTTGGAAGGCTGTGCCGCACTGGCTTCGTCCGCTTTTACCGCAGAAAGGGCCGCAGAGCAAGCGCCACGAATGGCCTCGCGGCCCGCGCAGCGGCCTGCCACCGACGCGGGCTCCCGCGCGGGCTCCCGGCCTCCTTCCCGCGGGTCACGCTGTCACTTCACGACCGGCGTGAACGTGCTGCGGTTTCGCTCCCACCAGGCCTTCCACTTCGCGACCGCCGCCGCCCGCTCGTCGGCAGGCCCGGCGGGATCGAATCCGAATGTCAGATTGAGATTCTTGCGGAGAATCTCGAAGCACTTGTGCCGGGAGAGCCGCGCTTCTTCCTCGAGTCCCTCGATGAGAAGCCCCATCTGTCCCCAGTCGCCAAGGGTCACCAGGCTCGCCGCGATCTCGAATCGCACCCGCTTGTGCTCCTCCCGGGCGAGGGCCTCGCGCAGGCTCGGAACCACGTCCTGGTTGCCGATCTCGCCCAGCACGTACGCGCAGTAGGAACGGGTCCGAGGGTCCGGATCCTCAAGCCCCTGGAGGAGCTGGGCAACCGCGTGCTCGCCGTACAGGATCAGCCAGTTCAGCGAGTCGAGGAGCGCCGTGCCCCGGAGGTACTTGAGCCCGTCGATGCGCTTGTCGATCTGCTTCTTCAGCAGCGGACCGGTGGTCTCGGCTTCCTCCTCGGGAGGAACGATGTTCCCCTTCTCGTCGACGGTGACGCACCCCGGCGCCGCCGCGATCAGCACCAGCCCCACGATGAGGGCCCAGGCCCCGGCGGCAGCGAGTCTTGGACGCATAGGTTCCGCCCTCCTTCTTGACTTGGCGGTCGACGCTTCATGGCTTGGAGACAGCCCTGCTATCGACCCGGAATCCGCAGGGACTTGACCCCCCTCGAGGCCAGGAACAGAACGAGCGCCGCCAGCGGCCAGAACGGGGCCGGCCGCCGCTGGCCCCCGCCGGCCGGCGGCGGAGGCCAGCCCGGTCCGTCGGCTCCCTCGAGCCGCCGCCCTCGGCCCGAGTCGGCCGGCGCGCGCAGACCCGGCTCGAAGCACCCGATCTCGCGGAGCTCCTCGCCGGGATCCCGCTGGACGGGCAGCAGCGCCCGGCGCCGGCCGCCGCGAAGCAGCTCGCCGTGGGAAAGCTCCCCGCCGGGATCGTCCAGACACACCCCGACCCGCCCGGCGTCCAGCGGCGCCAGCGCGCGGGTCTCGCGACCGATGGAAACCTGCCAGCCCGCCGGGCTCTCGCCCTCGGGCAGCACGGCCTCCACTTCCATCCGGTCCCGCCGGACCCGGATGCGGCCCACCACCGCGGCGCCGGCATCGGGCCCGCGACGCGCCAGCCAGCGAAGGAGCCCGCGCCACGGGGCTGCGTGGTTCCAGCCTTCCGACCCGGCATCGCGCAAGCTGCCCGCGAACGCCACCGTGCGGCCTTCGCCATGTCGACCGACGGCAAGCACCGGAAGCTCCTCCGGGCCGGTGACGACCACCTCGCCGGTGTCCTGGCGGCGCGTGCGCACCACCCGGCCGAGCGCCGGCAGAGGCGAGGGCAGCTCGAGTTCCCCGGCCCCCACCGTGCCGACCCGCTGCACGGCCACGGGACCGGGCAGCCACCACTCGGGCGTGGCGCTTCTCCGAAAGGCCCAGGCGAGCTCCTCATCGTGGCTGATCTCGGTGACGCGGCCGTTTGCGCCGTCCAAGGTGAGCGCGGCCAGCCGATTCCTTCCGCTGGGTTCGAGGGAATCACCGGTCGCGACAGCCGCGACTTCGATCCCGGCCTGCCGGAGCGCCGAGCCCAGCGTCCGGTAGGCGGCGAGCGGCTCGCCCAGCCGCCCGTCGCTCAGCACCACGAGCCGGCGGCGATCCTCCTCCCTGGCATCCGCGCGCCGCGAGAACTGCCTGAGCTCCTGCTCCACGGCGGCGACCAGGTTGGTCGGGCCGTGTGGCCGCTGGCGGCCGAGCGCCATGGCGAGCTCGGCCTCGATCTGCGCCATCGCCGCCGGATCGCGCGCCGTGATCGTGCGCCAGTCCAGGGCCACCTCCGTGCCGGCGGCGAAGGTGCTCACCCGGATGCGATCCTCCGCCTCGAGGCTCGTCACGAAGAGGCGTGCGGCCCCGACGGTCCGTGCCCAGCGGTCCCCGGTCGCCACGCTGCCCGAGCGGTCGAGCAGCAGGAGCGCATCCAGCCGTCCGCCCGGTCGATCCGTTCTCAGGGGGAGCATTCGCTCCAGCGTCGTCCTGGACCAGCCCCCCGGGCCGAAGGCGAGCCGCGTGCCGAGCGCGACAAGCCCCACGCCCGCCCTCACGGCCTGATCCAGCCGCTCCGCCGCGGCGGCCGTCACCGGGGGTGGACCGAACGGCGTCTCCTCCAGCACGACCACATCGGCGGCTGCCAGCGCATCGTCCTCGAGCGGTCCGATCACGACCCCGAAACCGGTGCCGAGCTCCCCGAGCGCATGCGGTGGCGCCGCGTCGGTCCCCGCCCAGAGCACCCGGACTGGAGCGCCGATGGCGACCGAGATCTGCAGCCGATCGGCCGCCGTGTTCCGGCAGTGGGCTGGCGCGTCCGGCTCCTCCAGCCGCACGGAGAACGTGCGAATCTCCTCGGCCGCCGAACCCGCAAAGGACAGGTCCAGCGCGGCCGTTCCGTTCCCCGGCCACTCTCCCGGGATCTCCGCGCCGGGATCGGCCGCTCGATCCTCGCGCACCACGAGCTGGAACGGCCGCTCGCGCCGGCCGGTTCCGCCGATGTGCACCCGGAGGCGGATCGGCGCGCCGGGGGAAACGCGAAGCGGGGCCTCCACGCCGTCGAGAAACAGATCACCCGGAGGAGCTGCCGTGGGGGAATCCAGCGTGAACAGGCGGTGTCCCAGGCTGGCCAGCGACGCCGCCGCACGGTGAGCGGCCAGGTTGACGCCACGCCCATCGGTCACGAGCAGCACGGCGCCGCCCGGGGCCTGCCCGAGGACCGCCTCGGAGTGCGCGAGCGCCCGATCCGGCCGCGAGCTCCACGCCCAGGGGTCGGCCTCGACGCGGGGAACCGGCGGGCCGGACTCCAGGGCGGCGCGAGTTGCGCGCGGCTCCACCGGGCCGCCCCATGGTACCGGGTTTCTGGCATAGGCCGCGAGCCACACCCGGGAGTCTCGGCGTAGCCGCCGCAGATACGGATCGAGGGCGGCCGCCAGAATCGGGGCGTCGCTCCCGGGGTCGGCCGTCACGCTGCGGCTCTGGTCGACCAAAACCACGAGCCGAAGTGCGTCTCCGGAGGAGCGGCCCCAGGGCGTGAGCGCGATCACGAGGCAGAGCAGCGCCCCGGCGTTCAGCGCGCGAGCGATCCACCGCAGATCCATGGCTCGTGCCGGCTCCTCGACCGCACATCCTATCCTGGGCTGAAAAACGCCCCAGGGGCGTTTTCCAGTTACCGCGCGCGACACGCTCACGCGCATGCGCCCCGCTTCCGCTCGGCCTCCTCGATCCAGCCGCCGGCGAGCAGCACGTCGCCGTCGTAAATCGCGGCACCCTGGCCCGGCGAGACCGCGGGAACCTCCTTCTCGAACCGGACCTCCAGCCGATCCTCCGCAGCGACCCGCACCGCCGCCGGCGCCGGCACGTGCCGGTGGCGGATCTGCACGACGGCGCGGAAGCTGGTCCCGGGCGGCCGGGGCGCGCAGGAGATCCAGCCTACCCTCCCCACGCGGATGCCCCGGCAGCCCAGCTCCTCGGCCGGGCCGAGCACCACCCGGTTCAGCGCCGCGTTCCTCTCGAGCACGAACATCGGCCGGCCGAAGGCGCGTCCGAGCCCCCGGCGCTGCCCGACGGTGAAGCCCTGGTGGCCCGCGTGCGCGCCAAGGTCACGTCCCTCGGTGTCCACGAACCGTCCGGGCCGGATCCGGTCCGGATCGCGTCGGGCGAGGTAGACCCGGTAGTCCTCGGCGACGAAGCACACGTCCTGGCTCTCCGGCTTGGCGGCCACGACGAGACCCAGATCCGCGGCGAGGGCGCGGACCTCTCGCTTGAGCAGCCTCCCGACCGGAAACCGGGCGCGCGCGAGAATCGGCCGATCCAGCCCGAGGAGCACGTAGGACTGGTCCTTCGCCGGGTCACGGGCCCGGCGCAGCCGGAGCCCGTCCTCTCCCGCCTCGCGGATCGCGTAGTGCCCGGTCGCCACCGCCGCGCAGCCCAGCGCATCCGCCAGCTCGAGCAGGGCGCCGAACTTCAGCGTGCGGTTGCACTGGATGCATGGGTTGGGGGTCAGGCCGCGGTGGTAGGCTTCGGCGAAGTCGCCTTCGAGCGCCTCGAACTCGGCTTGGAGGTCAGCGACGTGGAACGCGATGCCGAGCCGCTCGGCCACGCGGCGCGCGTCGGCGGCATCCGCGACCGAGCAGCAGCCCCGCGGCCGGTCGGCACCAAACGGATCGGCCGGAAGACGGCCGCGGCACATGAACACGCCGGCGACCGCATGGCCAGCCCGCCGGAGCAGGGCGGCGGCCACGGCGCTGTCGACGCCGCCGCTCATCGCCACCAGCACAGCTTCCGTATCGGCCATGGTCGGTCTCGAGCCTGTCCGGACAGACGCAGACCCGCTCGCGCCCGGGCAACGTATAGGGCAATTGCCTTGAGTTTGCCGGTCGGGGGCGGCAAACTGCGCTAAACTTGGCCGACATCTGAAAGTCCGGTCCCCGCAGCCGGCGGTGCGCACGGCGCCGTCGGGTAGCGCTTCGATCAAGACCGCCTACGGAGAGAGACCCCGATGTTCCAGGCACTCATCCTGGTCCAGGACCCGCCGGCGCCGCCGGCGTCGAAGCCGACCGGGCAGGGCGGCGATCTGTTCGGCATGCTCCCGCTCTTGCTGATCATGTTCGCCATCATCTACTTCCTGCTCATCCGCCCGCAGTCCAAGGAGCGCAAGCGCCACCAGGAGATGCTCGGGAGCCTGAAGAAGAACGACCAGGTCGTCACCCAGGGCGGCATCTTCGGATCCATCGCGTCGATCGAGGCCGACGGCACCGCGGTCACGCTCAAGATCGCCGACAACGTGCGCATCAAGGTGAGCCGGGCCGCGATCGCGCGCAAGATCGCCAGCGGCGAGGAGTAGCGCCCCGGAAGCTCGCCGCCGTCTTTTCCGCCGCCGCGCGGTCGCGTTCGAAACCCACGGACGACCTCCGTGGTGGCAAGGCGCCAGCGCACCCCCCTTTCAGAGAGTCCGTCGATGTCGGGAGCGACGGACCGGCTCGGCCGCTTCGGCGAGGCCTTCGTCGCCGCCTGGCTCGGCCGGCGCGGCTTCGCGATCCTGGCCCGGAACTGGCGCTGCCATCGAGGCGAGATCGATCTCGTGGCACGCCACGGACGGACGCTGGTCTTCGTCGAGGTCAAGACCCGGCGCTACACCGGCCCGTGGTCCGCCCAGCTCGCCGTCGACCACCGCAAGGTGCGCCGGCTGCGCCGCGCCGCCGAGCACTACCTTGCCACCGACCGCTTTCGCGCCTGGCGCGCCATCCGCTTCGACGTCGTCGCCATCAGCGTCGGCGCCGGAACCACCGTGACCGAGGTGCGGCACTACCCGGACGCATTCTGAGGGCCGACGTCTGCAGGCGGTGCGGCGGGCGCCTCGCCGGCGGGCGGGATGCGTCGCCCCGGCGCGTGCCCCGCCGCGCGCGGCCGGTCCCGGTGCGGACGGCGTGCATCCACCTCGGCCCCGCACGCGCAGCGCACGGTCCGGCCGAACTCGAACAGCGTCACGTCGTACTCCCGACCGCACTGCTCGCAGCGAATGGCCATGTCCACCTCCGGCAAAGCCGCGCCGCGGCGGCCAGCGAGCGCGCACCACAGCCGCGTCACGGCATCAGGTTCCGTTCCCGGGCGGACTCCCGGGCCAGCCGGCGCAGCGCCTCGGGCTCGAGGAGCACGAGCTGCTGCAGGATGTTGCGGCGCCGGTCGATCCCGGGAAACCGTGCGGGATCGTCGTAGACCGCGGCGACCAGGCGCTGGAGCAGCCCGAAGTAGCCGACCGAGTGCGGCGGCGCCGCATCGGCCGCCGGCAGGAACCCGACGAGCTGGGCCAGGCTCAGCCGGGGCGCCAGGCCCTCGGCCAGCGCCGTCACCTCCGCGTTGCCCTCGAGGTGGGCCTCCACCCCGAGCGGCGAGAACCCGGTGGCGGCCGCGAGCTTCAAGATCCGCCACAGGTTGCTTGCGAGCGGTAGATAGCGCTCCGCGTCCAGGACGTGTCCTTCCTCGTGCGTGCGCACCATGTCGAGGAAGACGGCGATGTCGCTGACCGCCGCACCCGCCTCCTCGCCGTAGCGGACGAGCAGCCGATCCCGCGTCGCCCAGGGCTCCGTCACATCGAGCGCCTCCTCGCGGCTCGCCACGAGCAGCGGCGGATCGTGGAACAGATCGGCCCGGCGCTCGGGATCCGAGAACTCCCGGCACGTGCGCACCACGGCGTTGCGCCAGCGCCGGATGAAGTCCATGTTGAGGAAGAACTCGCGCGCCACGGTCACCCCGCCCAGGTTCTGATCGAGGGACTCGCGGAAGCTGCGCACCTTGACGTCGTGGCCGACGATGAACCGGTGCGGCACCCGCCGCCCGAACCGCGGCCGATCGGCTGCGGGATTGTCGTGCAGGCGCGCGCACACCAGGGCCTCCGGTGGGCCGCCGGAGCGCTGCCCCACCAGCAGGTAGTGATTGAAGCGCTCGAAGTAGCGCGTGATGGGGTGCGACCGGCTTTGCTCCCGGTCGATCATCGCCCCGATGAAGGCGTACGTTTCCACCGGCAGCGGACCCGGGTCCGGCACGCCGGCCTCGAGCCGCGCAAAGCGGGAAAGATCCCGGAGGACCTCCTCCAGCGATCCCCGCTCGCCGTCCTGCCGGTAGCGCTTGTAGCGGCCCTCGAAGTAGTCCTCCAGCACCGTGACGAAACGAAGGAACGCCGTGCACTCCGCGATCTCGCGCTCGATCTCCGGTGGGATCGGCCCGGCGACGCGCAGGCGATCGTAGACCTGGAGCGCCTCCCGCACCCATCCGGCGCCGGCGCAGGCGCGCGCCAGGTCACCGAGGTGGGCGGGCGTCGGCGCCTGCGTGGCGCGCTGCACCGCCTCCTCGAGCCGCTCCCAGCGGGGCCGCAAGCGATTGGTCGGGTCGAGAAGAAGCGCACGGGGCACGTCGCGAAAGAACTGCGCGAGGGCGCGGTCGTACTGCCCCATGCGCATGTGGAGGCCGATCAGGGACCACGCCGCCGCGGCGTCGAGCTCGCTCTCGCGCCCGCCGGTCTCCAGCAGCCGGATGGCCGAATAGGGACGCCCCGTCCGCTCGTGGATCCAGGCAAGTGTCGTGAGCAGCTCCGCGTGTCGGGGGTGCGCCGCGGCCGTCCTGGTGAGCACGTCCTCGAGCTCGCGCAGATCCGCGAAGGTCGCGTGGCGCGCCGCGTACTCGCGCAGCTCCTCGAGGTACACGCTTCGGGTGGGCTGGAGGAACAGGCACTCCTTCAGACTGCGCATCGCGTTGCGGGCGGCGTCGTAGCGCGCGTGCGTCCGGTAGAGGCCGAAGTAGGCCTGATCGTCCCCGGGATCGATCCGCAGTGCGGTGCCGAAGCAGTTCATGGCGCGGTGGGGCTGGCGCCGGCGCAGAAAGAAGTAGCCGCGATGGACCAGAAGAGTGGGATCCCGCGGCGCGAGCTGGGCCGCCCGCTCCAGCCCGGCGGCGGCGCCGGCGAGGTCGCCGCGGCCCTCGAGGATTAGCGCGCGCTCCAGGTGAGCCCACGCCAGGGTGGGGTCCCGCTCGAGGGCGGCGGCGAAGCTCGCGAGCTTGCGCGCGGGACTCTCGAAGAGCCGGCCGTAGAGGTAGAGGTTGAGGCCGCTGGGCTCCTTCTCGTAGCGCGCCCGGTACTCCGCGAGCGCGGTCCCGCGGCGGGCGCGGGCAAGCCAGGTCTCCTGGTAGTGGAGATGCGCCCTGACCATCGCGGCGTCGAGCTGGATGGCCGTCCGGAAGCGGGCCTGGGCCTCGGCCATGTCTCCGGCCCGCAACGCCTCGAGACCGACCGCCACGGCGCGCTCGGCCTCGGGGACGGGCGCCGCAGGGGGCGCCGGCCGGAGCTCCGCCGCGCGGCAGCCGAGCAGCGCGAGCGCTGCCAGACCCAGCAGCACCGCGGCCCGCGCCCGCGCCGCCCGCCGTCCGCCTTGCCGCGGAGTCCCGCCTCGCCTGAGCATCGTGTCTCTCCCGGGAAGCGGTGCGCCCTTTCAGGCCGGCGCCGCGCCGCCCCCGGCCTCCTCCGGATCCCTATCGGCATTGCCTTCCCCGGGGAATCCGGCGTCGACGCAGACGGGGTGGAGCCGCCCGTCCTTGCGAATCTCGAGCGTCCGGCCGGCCAGCGCGGAGAGATGCCGATCGTGTGTGACGATCACGAAGGCCTGGCCCTCGCGGCGGTTGAGATCGAGGATCAGCTCGTGGATGCCCCCCTTGGTCCCCGGATCGAGGTTCCCCGTGGGCTCGTCGCACAGCACGACGCCGGGCCGGTGCATGAGCGCGCGCGCGAGCGCCACCCGCTGCGACTCCCCGCCGCTCAGCTGGTGGGGCCGGTGGCCGGCCCGTGCGGCGAGGCCCACCCGCTCCAGCAGCGCCATCGCGTGCTCCCGGGCCGCGCGGCGCTTGCCCCACCAGGCCGCCACCGAGTGGCGGATGAGACTCGGCGTGAACACGTTCTCGAGCGCGGTGAGCTCCGGCACCAGGAAGTAGAGCTGGAAGACGAACCCGATCTCCTGGTTGCGGATCCGCGCGCGATCCCGATCGCCGAGGTAGGCGGCGTTCGTGCCGTGAAAGCGTACCTCGCCGTCGGTGGGCGTGTCGAGGAGGCCCAGCAGATGGAGCAGCGTCGATTTGCCCGAGCCGCTCTCGCCGGTGATGGCGACGATCTCGCCGGGGTGCACCTTGAAGTCCACGCCCTTCAAGACCTCGAGCCGCCCGCCGCCGCCGGTCCGGAAGGACTTGCGGAGACCGACCGCCTCGAGAATCGGCGCCGTGAGCGCGGCGCCCGGTGCGAAGTCCAGGGGCTCACTCATTGCGCAGCGACCTCACCGGATCCGAGCGCGCCGCGATGTAGGCGGGGATCAGCGCCGCCAGCAGGCTGAAGAGAATCGTGGCCACGCCCGCCGCCGCGATGGCGGGCACGTCATAGACCACCGGCAGCGTATCGAAGACGTAGACCTCCTTGGGGAAGACCTTCAGCCCGAACACGTGGCTCAGGAATCCCTCGATGTCGTTGATGTGCTTCAAGAAGACCAGCGCCGCGGCGATCCCGCACGCCGAGCCCAGGAAACCGATGACGCCGCCGTTCGCGAGGAACAGCTGGAGCAGTCCGCCCATCGGGGCGCCCAGCGCCTTCAGGATGCCGACCTCGCGCCGCTTCTCGAGCACCATCATGTAGAGGATGGCGAGGATCGTGCCGCATGCCATCAGCACCAGGAAGAACATCAGCACCGTGAGCAGGCGCTTCTCCACCACCAGCGCGCTCAGCAGCGGGCGGTTGCGGTCCTGCCAGGTGGTCAGGCGCTCGTCGGAGAACCCGTGCTCCCAGAGCGCTTTCTGGCAGGCCTCGCGGAGCCTCTCGGCACGCTCGAAGTCGGCGCTGCCCACGGCGATCTGCTCGGTGGCGTAGCCCGCGCGCTCCATCAGCTCGCGGCCGGCTTCGATCGGAATGTAGACGGTGAAGAGGTTCTCGTCGTACATTCCGGAGCGAAACGCCCCGGCGAGGTAGAAGGTCTCGTTGGAGACCGCCACGTCGGCCTCGCCCGGCTTCGGCTCGGTGTTGAGACGCACCGAGAAGATCGTTACTTCCGCCCCGCGCACCAGCCCGAGCACCTTCGCCAGCTCCTCGCCGACCACGATCCCGTGGCGGCCGGGGGGACGATTGCCGCGCACCTCGTCGCTGATGTGAAAGGGGTCGGCGGGATCCGGCACCTCGAGGTGGCGGGTCCCGGGCGAAAGGTCGCCCAGCATGGAGCGAAAACCCGTGACCGCATCCTCCAGCCGGGGATCGATGGCGATCACGTGGATCCCCTTCTGGCCGGCCCGGGTGGCGAGCGTGTTCGGACTTCCCGTGGGGTTCTTCCACCCGATCAGCCCGAGCGTCTCGACCCGCGGTGCGACTCCGGTCACGCCCGGCACCTTGCGCAGCACCGCGCAGTAGTCCTCGAAGCGGCGCCACGGCGACAGGCGCTCCACGAGCACGTGGGGAATGGTCTGGCGAAACGCGTCCTTGAGGCGCTCCTGGAAGCCCTCGAGTACGCTGTAGACGATGACCAGCACCATGACGCCGAGCGCGATGCAGAACACGCTCAGCAGGTTGATGCGCCGCAGGCGGAAGAACCTGAGCGACAGCAGCAGCTTGTACACCGTCAGGCCTCCCCCGCGCCCTGCCGGCGCAGGAAGGGAAACAGGATCACGTCCTTGATGCTCGGTGCATCCGTGAGCAGCATCACGAGCCGGTCGATGCCCACGCCGAGCCCGCCCGCCGGCGGCATGCCGTGGGCCAGCGCGCGGACGTAGTCGTAATCGACCTCGCCCGGAGCCTCCTCGTCCCGGGAGGCCACCTGGGCCCGAAAGCGCGCCTCCTGGTCGACCGGGTCGTTCAGCTCGGTGAACGCGTTGGCGAGCTCCATGCGGCTCACGATCAGCTCGAAGCGCTCGGCCACCTCGGGATCGTCCGCCCGCGCCTTGGCGAGCGGACAGAGCGCCCGGGGGAAGTCGCAGACAAACGTGGGCTGGACCAGCGTCGGCTCGACCAGCGTCTCAAAGACGGCGTTGACGACCTTCTCGAAGGGAGCCGCCGCCTCCCACACCTCGAGCTCCTTCGCCCGGGCCTCGACGCGCGCCCGGTCGTCCAACGCAAACCCCGCCGCCTCCGCGAACAGCTCGCGGTAGCGGGCGCGCCGGAACGGCGGCGTGAAATCGATCTCGCGGCCCTGGTAGCGGATCTTCAGCCCGCCGGCATGCCGCGCCGCCGCGTCCGCGACCAACCCCTCGGTGAGCGTCATCATCTCCTCGTAGTCGGCGTAGGCCTGATAGACCTCCAGCATCGTGAACTCGGGGTTGTGGCGCGGGCTCATGCCCTCGTTGCGGAAGTTGCGGTTGAGCTCGAAGACGCGCTCCAGCCCGCCCACCAGCAGCCGCTTGAGGTAGAGCTCCGGCGCCACGCGCAGGAACAGCGGCATGTCGAGCGCATGGAGGTGGGTGACGAACGGCCGCGCCGCGGCGCCCCCGGCGATGGCGTGCATCATCGGCGTTTCCACCTCGAGGAAGCCCCGCGCCTCCAGGTAGCTGCGGATGTCGCGCAGGATCGCGGCCCGCCGCACGAACCCGTCCCGCACCCCCGGGTTGGCGAAGAGATCGACGTAGCGGTGGCGGTAGCGAAGCTCGACGTCCTTGAGCCCGTGCCACTTCTCCGGGATCGGCAGCAGCGCCTTGCCGAGGAAGACGACGCGGGCCGCGAAGATCGAGATCTCGCCCTTGTGCGTCTTCTTCACCGCGCCTTCCACACCCAGGTGATCGCCGAGATCGAGCAGCCGCACCACCTCGAAGGCCTCCGCGCCGATGTCGTCCCGGCGGAGGTAGACCTGGATGGTTCCGGTGCGGTCGGCGAGGTCCAGGAAGACCACCTTGCCGTGGTCGCGCAGGCGCATGATGCGGCCGGCGGCGCGGGCCGGCGGCGGGACGGTCCCCTCTGCGCTGTCCTCCGGGCACCGGGCGCGCACGGCCGCGATCGCCTCGGCGCCGTCGAAGCGGCGGCCGAACGGATCCACCCCCCGCGCGGCGAGCTTGCGGGCCTTGTCCAGACGCTCCTTGACCAGCGGATCTTCGGCGAGGTGGAAGGCCGGCTCACTCACGGAATCGATTCCCGAACGGCGCGCGCCGACAACGCGGTCCCGCCGCGTCCGGGCGCCCCGAGAAGAGGCTCGAGGCTTGTTGCCGCTCCGCCCGCAGCGGTACCGACCGCGCAGCGGAGCCACAAGGGTAATGAGCCCGGCGGGTGAAGGCAAGGCCGGAGGGCCCGCGCCCGCACAACCTCCCCCCTCTCCCGGTTCGTCTGGCCCGCGTCCGCGCGGCGAAAAGCCGGCGGCAGCGCGGACTCCGACCGGCTTGCCGCAACACGAACCCACCCTGGCGCCGCGCGGCGCAACCCGGGACGTTGTGCTCGCGCGCGGGGGCTCTGGGCAATCACGGCGCGAAGAACGGCCGGCGGTTCAGCCACACCTTGAGGTCCTCGTCGAAGCGGTCGAAGTTCGGCGAGGCCCGCCCCCGTGCCCGGCCCAGCAGCACCGAGGGCCGGAACTGCCAGCTGGTCACGACCCGGCGCTCCGGCATCTCGAACTCGCCCACCAGATCGAGCAGCTCGAGCGTCACCGCATCCAGGAGCCGCGCGCGCACGTGCATCGGGTCCGACGCCGCCTCTTGCGCGGCGTGGATCTCGAGCGCCCACCGCCAGGCCGGCGCGCCGGGCTCGTCGGGATAGCGATCCAGGTCCTGCCAGACCGACTCGCGCAGCACCCGGCTCACCGGCACGGCTGCCCGCAACCGGTGGTCGAGCGGCAGCGGGCGGCCGGCCAGGGCCAGCCGCACGGACAGGCCCGTGGCGATCACCCCCGCGTCCGTCTCGCGCGCCAGCCGGTTGTCGATCGCCCGGAGCGCCGGTTCCCGCCCGGCGTGGACCGCGAGCAGCATGGCCGCGACACGCACCTCCGCACTGGCGTCGCTCAGGGCCGCGGCCAGCAACGTTGGATCCCGGTGGCGCGCGAGCGCGCGCACCGTCGCCGCCCGGGCGCGCGCACTCCGGTCCTCCGCGAACGCCCCGGCCAGCGCCTGGGCCGCGCCCTGGTCCGGAGCCCAGCCGAGCGCGAGGGCCGCGTGCTCGCGCACCACGTCCTCGCTGCTGCCGAGCAGCTGCAGGAGCACCGTGCGGACCCCTTCGGGTTGCCGGATGCCGAGCGCAACCAGGCCGCACGCGGCCGTACCCGGGTCATTGCGCTCGAACCGGAGGCTTTCGCCGAGCACGGCCAGGGAAGCGCGGCCCTCGAACCGCGCCGCGGCCAGGCACGCGACGCGGCGGATCCGTGGACTGTTTGACCGGGCGAGCGTCGCGAGGAACACTTCCGCCTCCGCCGCCTCGAGCTCCGCCAGCGCGAGAGCCACCGCGGCCCAGACCGGCGTGGCCGCGAACGGGCGCGGCGCCAGCCGCCGGACGGCCGGCACGAGTGTGCGGTCCGCGAGCCGCGCGGCGGCCAGCGCGAGTCCGATCCGCACCTCGTCCTTGAGCGCGCCCTGGCGCATCGCCTCGCCGAGCAGCCGCGCCGCTGGGCGCCCCCTCACCTTGGCGGCGATCAACGCCGCTGCCAGGCGCTCGCGGTCGCCGAACTTCTCGTCCAGGAGGACCCGCCGCAGCACGGCAATCACCTCCTCGCCGCCGATCCCGTCGAGGGACAGCAGCGCCCCGAGCGACTTGCTGCGGTTCCTGGCCGGCTGGATCTCCCGCTGGAGGAGCGGCACGGCGGCGCGCCAGCCCAGCCGGCGCACCGCCTCGCGGGCATCCGCTCGCTCTTCGGGGCCGCCGCTCGTGAGCTCGGCGATCCGGCTCGCGATCATGCGCTCCACGCCGATCGAGGCCAGCTCGGTCCGCGAGAGGAGCTCGAAGACGTGATCCTGGGCAACACTCGTCCCGGCGAGCAGATGCACCCCCAGGACGACGCTTGCGATCGGTCGGATCACGGCTGACTCCCGCGGCTCTCGGTCCACGCTCCGGCCGGGCGGCCCGCCGCCGGCGCCGAGCACCGCACGGTTTCCGATTATACCGGATCAGGTCACGGGCGCATTCCCGCACGCCCGGGCGGCGCACGCAGCCCGCCCGCGCCCGCCCGGGGCGCCGGCCAACTCCTTGACGCCGTGGGGCTTCGGCGGCGCTGCTCGCCGGCCCGGCAGAGCCACCGGCCGTGCGCCTCCCGGCCGGCGTGCCCGCCGATCGCGCCGACCGTGCCCGGTCGGCCCCCGCCGCAGGGAGGACCGACCGAAGACCTGGCGTGCCAGCCGGAAACGGCGCCCGTGCGGTCCCTAAGGTTCGCCATCGGCGATCCCGATAGATTCCAGAGAACCCGGGCTCGCGTTCCCGCTTCTGCTGTGCACGCGTTCGCCAAGCTGGGTCCCGCAACGACGGCCCGAGGACTGAAGAGAACCCATGGCGCTCAAAGGGGATCTGACCAACGTCAACCTGGGGGACATATTCCAGACTCTCGCCATGAACCTCCAGGAGGGCGTCCTCATTCTCACGCACGAGACCCGGGTCAAGAAGATCTACTTCAAGGACGGCAAGATCGCGCTGTTGGGATCCCGCAACCGGCGCGGCTTCCGCCTCGGCGACCGGCTCATCTCGCTCGGCCGCCTTTCTCCCGGGGACTTGAACGTGGCGCTGCTCCAGCACGAAGCCAGCGGTGTCCCGCTGGGCGAGATGCTCGTGGAGATGAACCTGGTGTCCCGCAAGGACATCGACGAGACCCTTCAGTTCCAGGCGGAGGAGGAGATCTACGAGCTCTTCACCTGGAAAGACGCGCATTTCGAGTTCATCGAGGGGCCGCCGCGCGAGCGCTCGAGCGACAACCGCGAGATCGCGGAGATCTTCTTCAACGTCTCCAACGTCATCATGGAGGCGGCCCGCCGCATGGACGAGTGGGAGGTCATCCGCCAGGACATTCCCGACCTCCACCAGATCTTCGTGCTGGACCGTCCCCCGGGACCGGCGGAGCAAGCCGGGATCGACTGGCTCGAGCGCAAGGTCCTCGGGCTCATCGACGGGCGCCGCTCGGTCATCGATCTGAGCGACGAGACGGCCTACTCCACCTTCGATCTCGCGAAGATCCTGTGCGAGCTCCTCAAGGCCGGCCATATTCGCCCCGCCACCACCGCGGAGCTGGACGCCTCGCTTCACAGCCTGGTCAAGGACAAGGAGTACGGGCGGGCCCTCAAGGTCATCGGCAAGCTGATCGAGCTCAGCGACGACAAGGTCCCCTACCTCCGGCGGGCGGCGGAGCTGAGCCACCGCACCGGGCGCTTCGAGGACGCTTCCCGCTTCTACGTCGAGCTGGCGCGGGACAGCGAGCACAGCGGCGATCTGACCACGGCCGAGAAGTGCCTCAAGACTGCCATCAAGCTCGATCTCCGCAACGAACGCATCCACGACAGTTTGCTGCGCATCCTTGCCGCGCGCGGCGACTGGGACGCCTACGTGGAGCACAGCCTCAAAGCGGCCGATCTCGCCGCCAAGTCCGGCGCGTTCGAGCACGCGCGCGAGATTCTCGAGCGCGCCGCCACGGAACGGCCCGACGATCTCCAGCTCATCTCGCAGCTCGCCAACGTCTACATCAAACTCAACCGCAAGGACGAGGCGGTGGCGCGGCTCCAAGACATGCTGGCCCACTTCCACCCCAAGCGCGACCGGCGCAAGATCGAGATCATCGCGGAGAAGATCATCAAGCTCGGCTACCGCGACGCCCATCTCGTGAAGCTCCTGCAGAAGGCCCGGCAGTCGCGCCGCTCCAGTGCCAAGCGCCGGCTCGCGGTGGCGGCCTCGCTCATTCCGGCGCTCCTGCTCTCGAGCTACCTGTACGACGGCTACCAGCGCCAGCGGCGGGCCAACCAGCTGCTGGCCCAGGCTCAGCAGGCGCTCGAGTCGGGCGACCTGTGGCGCGCCAAGAGCGTGCTCGAGACTCTCAAGGCCCGGGACCCCGAGCAGCGCTATCGCCCGGAATGGCCCCTGCTCGAGCAGCGGATCCGCGAGGCGGTCAACCGTCAGCTCGAAGCCGCCGACGCCGCCAAGCGCAAGGAGAACGAGCACCTCTTCCAGGCCGCCGCCACCCGGCTCGAGAACCGTGACTTCGCGGGGGCGATCACGCAGTATCTCAAGCTGGCGGAGAAGAACGCCGTGGGCGAATGGCGCAAGACCGTCGAGTCCCGCCTCGACGCGCTCAAGGACCGGCTCTTTGCCGAGCTCGACCGGCTGGAGAAGGCGCAAACCGCCGTCAGCCAGCGCGCCGCCGAGCTGGGCAACGAACCGGCGCTCGTCGCCGAGTACGACCGCGTGCTGGCCGATCCCGCCAAGGAGCGCGTGATGGAGCTCAGCCTCAAGCTCCACACGTACAAGGGACCGCCCGACCTGCTCGGCCGGATCCAGGACCTCAAGCGTCCCGTGCAGAAGATCCTGGCGCTGTTCGAGGAAGTCCACAGCGAGCGGCAGATGCGCGACGAGGTCGTGCGCCGCCACGAGCTGATCGTCTACGTCAACGAGCAGTACGTGGCCGCCCTCGAGGCCTTCCGGCAGGGCCGGCTCGAGGAGGTCCAGGAGCGGCTCGAGCGGATCGTGAACTCCTCCTACCGCGACCGGCCGATCGAGGACATCCGGAAGTTCCAGGAGGAGGTCAACCAGATCATCGAGCTCCAGAGGAAGACGCGCCGTCCCCAGGAGATCGACCGCCTGGAGCCGGTCTTCCAGCGGGTGCGCCACACGCTCACGCAGTATCCGCAGCTGACGGCCTCGATGCGGCTTCCCCTGCAGATCCGGACGACCCCGCCGGGCGCCGAGGTGTACCTGGGCACCGAGCGGCTGGGAATCACCGACCCGGCGCTCAACATCACCTACGAGCGTGGCTCTCCCGAGACGATCGAGATCCGGCTGGACGGCTTCGCGCCGCTCCGGCGATCCCTCAAGGACAACCAGGAGTGGCTCTGGGAGATGGTGCTCGTCCGCGAGGTGAAGCGGTGCTGGAGTCTCGGCGGACCGCCGGGCGCCTCGCCGACCTACGATGGGCGCTACGTCTTCGTGCCCGGGCGCGACGGCGTGGTCTACGTGATCGACCCGCGCCGCGAGGAGTTCGTCTTCCAGCTCAAGACGCAGAGCATCGGCGGGTGCCTGGCCGAGGTGACGTGCGCGGATACCGAGCTCTACTTCCCGGTCCAGGAGGGCGTCCTGCACGCCTACGACCGCGGCAACTGGAAGGCGCTCTGGTCCGCGCCGCTCGGCTCCCCGATCTACGCCGCAGCCGCCGTGGCCGACCAGACCGTGATCGTGGCCACGAAAGCCGGCGCGGTCACGGCCCTGACGCGCGGCCGCGGCGAGGAGATCTGGACCTTCCGGGCCGGCGATCAGATCCGCGCGCGGCCCGTCGTTCACCGCGACCGCGTCTACGTGGCCGGGTACGACCGCCAGCTCCGTGCGCTCGAGCGGCGCACGGGCAACCTGCGCTGGAGCTACGATGCCCGGGAAGTGATCGACGCCGCGCCCGCCGTCGGCGTGAACGGCATGGTCTTCGTCGTCGACAGCTGCCGGAACCTGCACGCGATCGATTCGCAGACCGGCGCCCTGATCTGGAAGGCCCAGGTCGGCGGCTCCACGGCGCCGCCCGTGATCCACGAGGACTCGGTGCTGGTCGCCTCGACCGACAAGGTGGTCCGGCGCCTGCGCGCCGTCGACGGCACCCAGATCGGCAGCTACCAGACGGAAGGCACCCTGGCGTCGGCCCCGGTGGTGGCGGACGGCAAGCTCTACCAGGGCGCCAAGGACGGCTTCCTGTGGGTCTTCGAGCTCACCACCGGCAAGCGGCTGTGGCGCTTCGAGACCGGCGGTCCGATCCTGACCTCGCCGGTGATCGTCGACGAGCACGTGCTCGTCGTCTCCAGCGACAAGCAGGTCTACCTCTTCCAGAAGTAAGCGCCCGCGCCCGGCGCCTCCGCGTCCCCGCCATCGATCCGCCGCCGGCTACGGCCCCGGCGCGCGGGTGCGCCGGTCCTCCTCCACGCCCGTGATTGGCAGCCGGGGGCCGGTCGCCACGTAGTGGGCCGGGTCGAGCTCGTAGACGTCGAGGAAGTCGGTGGCCTTGCACCGGGCGCACTCCGCGCCGAAGGCACCGGCGACGAGCGAACGGCGGAGCTGTTCGTACCTCGGCCCGGTGAGGATCTGGGCGAAGGTCCGGCGCGTGAGATTCCCCAGGGCCGGAGCGGCGAGCATGTACGGAGAGCAGCACGGATGCACGTCGCCCGTGGGGCCGATGACCAGGAACCCCCAGGGTGCGTCGCAGTGCGGCGTCGCGTCCGCCCGCGGCCCCGGTCGCGCTTGCACGCCCGGCGTACGGTAGCCGCGGGCGCGCCGCTCGGCGTTGGTCTCGGGCAGCTGTTCGATGGCCAGACCCCGCGCCGCCATCCGCGCGCGCGTTTTCAGGATCATCTCGTCCATGAGTTCCGGTGCGCGGGTGGGAAGCTCGCCGTCCATGCCCTGGCGAGCGAGCAGGAACGGCAGCCGGAAATCGATCATCTCGGCGCCGAGCTCGTGCGCGAGATCGACCATGGCCGGCATCTCGTGGAGATTGGTGCGCAGCATCACGAAGTTGAACTTGAGGACGGGCTTGCGCGCGCCGAGCTGGACCTTCAGGTCGCGCAGGCGCTCCAGGTTCCGGATGACGCGGGCGAAGTGAGCGCCCCGCACCCGGCGATACGTCTCCGGCGTGGCGGCGTCGGTGCTCACCGAGAGGCGATCGAACTGGACGGCGATCAACTTCCGCGCGCGCCGCTCCGTCAGCAGCAGCGCGTTGGAGATCATCTGGAGAAACGGCACGCCCGCCGCGCGCGCGATCGCGATCGCTTCCTCGAGCACCGGCGACATCCACGGTTCCGCGAGCGCGGCGAAGTTGACGTCGCCGGCGTACGGGAAGACCTGGTCGGCCACGATCCCGAGGGTGGCGCGGGTCATGACCCGCGGATGGACCACGTCGCGGATGAGGTGGACGCTGCACTCCTTGCACTGGAGGTTGCACAGATTGGTGGTGTCGAGCTGGAGGTGGAACAGGCGACGGCCGACCGCCGGCAGTCCGCGCTGCCGGCGGAGCTCTGCCGTCTGGTGGATCAGCTCCTCGAGACGCCTTTCCGCCGCGTCCGGCGCCAGTTCCTTCATCCGGTCGTGCGGTCCTCCTTGGCCGGACGCGGCGCGCCCGGCCGGTGCGGGAGGCACGCGCCTTCCCCGCCATCGTGCCGGCCGCGGGGCCGCCGCACACACCGGCGGGGCGCGCCGGCCAAGCCTGCGCCACAACCGCTCTCGCCGGGCGCGCCGCCGTTCGCGCGCGCTACTCGCGTGCCTTTCCGGTCATCGGCACGAAGCGCACCGCCGAGAACTGCTCGGAGCGGTTTGCCCCATCCGCCGTGCGCGTGATGCGGGTCAGATACTGCACCCCCTCCGGCGAGCCCAGGGGGAGCACCAGCCGCCCGCCCACCTTGAGCTGCTCGACCAGCGGTCCCGGCACGTGATCCACCGCTGCGGTGATGATCACCGCGTCGAACGGGGCAGCCTCGGCCCAGCCCGCGTAGCCGTCTCCCACCCGGAAGCGGATGTTGCGGTATCCCTCGGCCTCGAGGACCGCCTGCGCCCGGCGCGCGAGCGACTCGATGATCTCGATCGTGTAGACCCCGGCGGCAAGCTCGGCAAGGACCGCGGCCTGATAGCCGCTCCCCGTGCCCACCTCGAGCACCTTGCCGTCCGGCGCGAGCTCCAGCAACTCCGTCATCCGCGCCACCACCCACGGCTGCGAGATCGTTTGTCCCGCGCCGATCGGAAGGGCCTCGTCGGCATAGGCGCTGTGTCGGATCGACTCCGGCACGAACACGTGGCGGCGCACCTTGGCCAGCGCGGCAAGGACCCGCGCATCGCGGATGGATCCGCCCCAGCTCGCCACGAGCCGGCGACGGCGGTTGACCACATCTGACGGGTCGGACACGACCCGCGCCGACTCCAAGCCCTTCGGATCGACAGGCTGGATCACTGGCGGCTCCCGATCTGGATCCCCGGCGTTCCCGGGGGCATCGCGCCCCCCGCATGCGGCCAGGCCGACCGCCAGCAGGGCCGCAACGACCCTCGCCGCCCGGAAATCCCCGGTTCTCTGGCTTCGGCTCATCGGTCCATCCCTCGCCCGAGACCCGCCCTGCCTGACCGCTGCGTCGCGCTTCACCCCGCATCCGTCGGGAGCCATCATAACAGCCACCACGGCCGCCGCCAGGGCACCACGCCAAAAGTACGGTGTGCGCCCCCCGGGGTTCGCGAGGCCGCAGGGCGTGAACGGCCGGCGGATGCGGCGCCGCCCGGCGTCCTGCCGCCCGGCAACGCGGCGCCTGCAACCCGCCGCCGGCGAAACGAAACGCCCGGGCCCGAGCGACGAGGCTCGAGCCCGGCGCGCGAACCGGGCGGCATGCGGCCTGACGGCGCGGGCCGACTTCGTCCGCGTCCTGCTTCCGCGGCGCAAGCGGACCGCGGATCGCTGACGGCGGCGGACCGCAGGCCATGCCTGCGCTACGGGAAAATCTCCTCGAGGTAACTCTCCAGCCGGAACTTCCCGTAGACGTTGTCCGCCAGCCATTTCTCCTGGCGCTCTTCCAGCCAGGCCTCGCGCACGCGCTCCCTCATCCCTTCGGAGTTCCAGCCGTACTTGGTCAGGTCCGGCTCGGCCCTGCGCCGCACCTGGAGGATGTGGTAGCCGAGCCGGGTGCGCGCCGGCTCGCTCGAGATCTCCCCGGCTTGCAGCGCGAACGCCGCCTTGCACAGGTCGAGGTCGTAGCGGCTCACCAGGGTGAACAGGCCGAGATCCCCGTCCTTGTCCGCGGTCGCGGGGTCGTCGGAGTACTTCGCCGCCATGGCGCCGAAGTCCGCGCCGGTGCGGATCATGGCCAGCACCTGCTCGGCCCGAGCGCGCGCGGCTTCCCAGTCGATGCGGCCGGTCTTCTCGTCGCGGCACTGCAGCAGGATGTGGTTGGCCTCGACCGTGGCCACGCCGAAGTTCAGGATGTTGTCCTGGTAGTACTGCTCGAGCGTCGCCTCGTCGACTTGCGAGCCGATGATCTGGTCGACGCCGTTGCCGACCCAGAAGCGGCGCATCTCCTCGGGCACGGTCTTGCCCAGGATCTGGCAGATCATCTCCCACGGAAAGATGGTGCCGTCGTACTTGGCCCGCTCCGCGGCGATCCGCTCCTGCACCTGCTGCTCGCTGACCGTGATCACGCCCCACGGCGCGGCGGCCTCCGCGCCGGCGGGGGTGCCCGGAATCCGGCCGGCGAAGGCGTTCTTGACCGCGAGGAATCGCGCCAGGTTCTCCAGGGCGTCCTCGAACTGCGCCAGCTTCATGCTCCCGAAGGACAGCGCCAGCACCGAGGGCCGGTCGATGTCGGTCCGCATCGTGACCTGAACGGGCGGCAGCATCACGAAATCGGCCTCGCCCTGGCGCGACAGGAGGAGCTGCGGCGTCAGCGTGTGGCCGCTGGTGGCCAGGTCGCGGAGCACCTCGATGAGGCGCGCCCGAAACGGCGGCTGCCAGCTCGGGCAGATGGTGGGCGGCACGGTGTATACGGCGCCGTCCCCCTCCGCCGGCCGGATCTGGCCGGCGTCGACATCCACGGTGTAGGGCGACGTCGGGTCCGCCTGGAGCAGCGCGTTGACGGCATCGGTCAACTTGGCCCGTTCCGGCGGAGCGCCCTTGCGGGGCGTCCGCGACACCTCGACCATCGGGAGGACCATCCGGGGCGCCTGCTCCTCGGGCGCAAACGCGAGCAGGCGCTCCTCGATCTCGGCGCGTCCCTCGACGACGGTCCGCAGGAGCTCCTCGACGTCCATCTCGCTCGTCTGAGCGGCGCCGCCGACCACCCGCGTCAGGGAGACCTTGACGGCGGGGATGATGAAGCGGGGCCAGCCCCCGTCGGCCGGCGTGAAGACCAGCACCTCCGCGCCGGACTTGCCCGGCGACCGGGCGAGCGTGTAGGGCCGCGCGCGCACTGCCGCCTCGCGCACCGCGTGGAGCACATCGGCCAGTCCCCAGGTGCTCTCGACCCGGGCGAAGCAGCCCGCCGGGAGGTTCTCCTGCTTGAGCTCGATCTGGTAGTGCGGGCGGACGCTGCCGGCCCAGATCTGGAGCAGGAACTGGTTCGGGGGGCCGGCGTCCTTGATGTTCTGGTCGGCCTTGGCGATCTTGTGGATGGCCGCCTTGGTCCGGAGCGACCGCTCGAAGCGGTCCCAGCCCATCCGGCTGTTCTCGAGCAGCACCTGGAGCGGCAGATCCGACCCGGACTGCGCCTTGTGGTGGCGCACTTCCTCGACCAGTTCCTCCTCGGAGACCTCGACGCCGCGCTTGATCGCCTCCATCTCCATGAGCGCCTGGTTGGCGAGCAAGGGCACCAGCGGCGCCCCGTACTTCAGCATCACCTCGTCGAGCAATGCGTCCAGGGTGATCACCTGGCCGTCGACCCGGCCGGCGGGCTTCTGAAGCATCTCCGCCGGGGGCAGATCGACGCCCACCACGCCGCGCGCCGCCTCGATCTCCTTGCGGACCTCGGCGACGGGCGGGAGCTTCGGGGGTTTGTGGGCCTGGGGCTGGGCGGGATGGATCTCGACCTGCGCTCGAGCCCCGACCGTCAGCGCCGCGAGCAGGCCGGCCACAAGAAGGACGATTCGCATTGTACAAGCACTCCCAAAGAAAGCGATCCTCGGCGATCCTGCGGGCCGCCCGCAGGAATGGACTCCACTACGATCCGCACCGGCTTAGCACGCCTACCTGAGCGCGGTTGCGCGCGGAATTCCCGCGCCAATCCTGGCCGCCGGTTCACTCCGGCTCGGCCGGGAGCCCGCCCGTGGCGAGAAAGGCGAGCGGCGGCTCGAGGAACCGTCGGACGGCTTCTACGCGCACGTAGCGGCCGTCTCGAACGGCGCCGCTGCCGCTCGCCCGGTGGCCGTAGAGGATGCCCGCCAGGTCGCCCCGGCAGAACAGCCCGGCCCCGCTCATTCCCGCCGCAAGCGGCGCCTCCGTGATGACAACGCCGGGGTCCGTCACCCGGGCCCGGACGATCTGCTCCTCCGCCTCCGGCACGGCGACGAGCAGCTCCACGGCCGCGCCGGAGGGCGGACATCGCGCCGCCCACGTCAGGCGCCGCGGCCGCGCGGCCACGGCATCGGGCCTCCAGAGGAGCGCCAGATCGGCCTGCCGATCGATGCGGAGCACCCGCGCCGGGCCCCACACCACCGCCCCGCTTTGCGAGGCCAGCGCCGCCAGCACGCGCGGCGGTTCCTCGACAAGATGCGCGGCGGTCAGGACGTAGGATCCGAAGCGGGGATCCGAGAACACGAGGCAGCCGCTGCCCTGAATGCGCCCACAGTTCACCCGCGCCAGCGCCCACGACGGCGGCGGAACCGGCCCGGCCGGACAAACCGGCCGGGTTCCGCAGCCGCTCGCGACGGTTAGGGCGAGCAGCGCCCACGAACGCCATCCTTCCATGTAGAGCCGGATCCTCGAGCAGAAAAGGGCTATCATTATTCCAGAGTCGGCCCTCCAGGTGAAGCCCCGCGTGGACTTGTCGGTGCGCCGCGCGGCGGGTTAGACTGCACCGCGAGGCGGCTCCCCGAGGCGCTTTCTGCGTGCCTGACCCGGCGGTCGGCTCGCTGGCCGAGGGAGCGCCGCCGGTTGCTCGTCGAAAGGCCTGCCCGGACATGCCGCCCAGACCGATCATGCCGCTCGAGGAGCTGGACCTCGAGACGGTCCTCTATGACCGCGACGCCATCCGCGGGATCAACCCCCACCGCTTCGAGATGGAGCAGATCGACGCGGTCTGCTTCGTGGACACCGACCGGGTGGTGGTGGTCGGATACCGCGACCTCCGCGCGGACGAGTTCTGGGTGCGCGGGCACATCCCGGGTCGGCCGATCTTCCCGGGCGTGCTCATGATCGAGGCCGCCGCGCAGCTCTGCAGCGTCATGTACTACACGCTGCTCAACCCCAAGGCCGACCACTTCTTCGGGTTCGGCGGGCTCGATCGGGTCAAGTTTCGCGGGGTGGCGGTCCCCGGTGACCGGCTCGTGTTCATGGCCCGCCTGCGGGAGCAGAGGTCCCGCCGGTGGAGCTTCGAGGCACAGGCCTTCATCGACGACCGGATGGTGTTCGAGGCCGTCGTCAGCGGCATGGTGGTCTGATCTCCGCCCGCGCGGCGCCGTGAAGGGCCTCCGGGCTTCCCGCGGGAACGTGTGCCACCCGCACCGGCGTGCAGTCCCGGCCGCGTTCGCGCGGCCCGGTCCGGAACATCGCCCGCGCCGGCTCCGCGCTCCGGAGCCCAGATCCTCCCGGGCGTCCTGGTGGTCACCGAGGCAGCGCGGGCCGGCGGTCTCCTCGTCATCGACGGAGGTTCGGCCCTGTGGCGTCCGCTCGCTGGTGCCGGCGGCCCCAGCTCTGGAGAACCTGCGGTTTGACTGGGCGGGCCGACTCTGCCCGCGTACCTCTTCCGCAGGGCAGGCCGACAGCTGACGGCTGACCGCTATGGGCCGCGCGAAGTGCCCGTGCTAGACCATCGATGTTCCGGTACCCGGGGTGGCGCCGACGCCGGACGCACCGGCGGAGCCGACCAGAATCGCAGAATGCTTCGACTCCCGCCCGGCCGCAGGGAGCTTCCGGTCCGGCGCGCCCGACAGTTCGACCCAGCCCGCGCCCGGGGCGAGATCGCGCCGGTGCTGCTCGCGGACGGGACCGAGGTGCCTGCAAGCTCGACCAGAGCCGAGGTGGGGAGCATCGTCACTCGGTCTCTTTCGCCCTTGCCCGGGCGGGGACGTCGTCTCCGCCCGGCTCGCACCGCCGGTCCTCCCGGAGCCCGATGCGATGTGCCGCCGTCTCGGCGACGTCCTCGACCACGGCAGTTGGTCCCCGCGATTCTCATCCCGTGGGGACCTGGCGCGCCACGGAGATTCCCGTGCTGGATCCCCACGAACTGGCAGCCGGAAAACTCGTGGCCTTGCTGGCGCGGCGACCGGCACGGGACCTGTTCGCCAGCCATCCAGTCCAACCGCACGTCGTCCCGAGCTGGGGACCGCCTGCGTGGCGGGTTGGTCGCGCGCCGTGCAACCGGCGTTGCTGGATTGACCTGTGGGTATCTTCTCGCCGCGCGAAGAGATTCGGTCCTCATCGTAAACAGCGCCGGGAGCTCGCTGCCCTATCGCCGCGTCCACAGCCGTCGGCGAATAGAATACCCCCCGTCCGCCGGGCTGGCACCGTGCCGCCTCCGCCGCGCCGCGCGACCTCCTGCGCCTCCACCCCGCCCATGCCGGCTTTCAGCAGCGAGTCGTAGACCGCGCCCGCCGCCTTCCGCACGAGACCGGACGCAACCTCTGCCCCGCCCATGCTGTCGAGGTACCACTGCAGCTCCTCGACGTCGCGGACGCGGACGTGGTTCAGCATCTCCAACCGTACTGATTTTATGGCCCTTTCGGCCGTTCCGTTCACGAACGGCAGCGCCGCCGGGGTACGTCTTCTTTCGATCTCCAGGACGCGGAGCTGGCGCTCGAACTGCCCGAGGAAGTGGGTGCCGTGATCGTGGACCACAGCGCCGGGCTGGCGGCCCTCACGATGGATCGCGGCGGCAAAGGTACGGATCGTCCACTCGGCGGTCGGGCCCCAGGCGTCGCTGGCGCGCAGCTCGAGGATCTCGCGGGTGTGCAGGTCGATGAAGGTCACCGGCCTTTCATCGCGCGATCGGCCGCTCGCGTGATCATCTCTTCCCATCCCGGCACCAGGCCACCCAGGGCCTTGATGAGGCGGTTGCGAGTTGCACCTCGGACTTTCGGTGGACACGACCCGATCAGCTCCGCGACCGCGTGGCAGGATTCCTCGGCGGGGAAGTCCGGAGCCCAGCCCAGTGGACCGTCTGACCCC
>JAFGQW010000108.1 GCA_016935485.1 Planctomycetota bacterium
CGAGCGGGTGCTTGTGGTCCTCGCCCCGGAGAATCTGCCCGCCCGCCGTCATCCGCGCCGTGCGGTCGAAGCCGCCGACCACCAGCGTGCCGGTCTCCTCGTCCACCTTGACGGCGTTGGCGCCGCCAAACCGGATCACGGTGGTCGCGACGCCCGTGCGGGTCACGCGCTGCACCTCCGGCGCATCGTAGGAGGTGACGAAGAAATCTCCCGTCACCGGGTCCCAGCCCACCGCAGTGGTCATCCCGAAACCGCTCGCGAGCGTGCCGAGCACCTGGCCGGCGCGCGACAGCCGGATCACCCGGCCGCCGGCGAGGCTGTTCATGTCGAAGATGGCCGCCAGGATCTCGCCCGTGTCGCGATCGATCGCGACGTGGTTCAGCACCGACGGCAGCGTGGCGATCACGGTGCTGGTGCTCGCCGCCAGATCGACGCGCAGGAGCCGGTCGCCGCCGGACGTCGAGACGATCAGCGTGCCGTCCTGGTCGAGCGCGAGCCCGTTGGGCGAATCCGGCACCGCCACGATCGACGTGAACACGCCGCCCGGGACCTGGATCACCCCGAGCCGCCCCGAGAACGACTCGGCCGCGAGCAGGCTCCGGTTGTCCGGGTGCATGCGGAGCCAGTTCATGTAGACTGGCGGATGGCCGGGCACGAGCGTCGTGAGCGGGGCCGGCGAGGCCTCCAGCGGGTCGAAGTACAGCACCGCGTTGGAGGTCTGGCCGGTATCGGCCACGACCCAGTCGCCGGGACGCGGCTGGGCGCGGGCCGCCGCCGCGCCGAACACCAGCAGGAAGAGGGCCAGAACGGGCATCCAGCGACTCATCGCGAATCTCCTCAGGTCCTCGGGACAGCGGACGTCCCACCCGCCATGCCTCTGCGCCGCCACCACGGCGAGCGATCAGCATAGCCAAAGGCGGTCCAGTTGAAAAGAGTAAACCTGGGAGATTTGCTCGGGCCGGGGAAGGCCGCAGGCCTGCGGCACAATCCGCTGGATCCGGGCGAGACGGCCGGCCGATAGAAGGAGCGGATCGGGCACCCGCCGGCCAGTGGCCGCGGGAATCCGACCGCCTCTCAGCAGCCCGCGGAGATGCCATGGCGCGATCGTTCCTCCCGCTTCTTCTCGCCGCCGCCTGCCTGGGCGGCTGCGCCTACGGCACCGCCCGCCTGAACGATCTGCGGGACGTGGCCCGCGTCGGCCTCGAGCTCGGCCCCCAGTTCGGCGTGCACGCCGAGGCGGGAGCCCTGCTGCACACCGGGCTGGGCTTCGGGCTGGTGCCGGCCACCGTCAACACCGGCGTCGGTCTGATGGGACGCCACACGCCCATCAAGTACCACCTGCAGTGCTTCGACCTGGTCTACGTCCACTACCGCGCCATCGACGGCCATCCCGAGAACCTGTGCAGTTTCTCGCCCCTGTTCCCCGGACGCACACCCACGCACAACCCGCGCGAATACCACCCGATCGACTGGCTGGACACGGAAGTCGCGGTATACTGCGTGCTCGGCGCGCGCGTGGGCGTGAACCCGGGACAGCTCGTCGACTTCGTGGCGGGCCTATTCACGCTGGATCCGGCCGGAGACGACATCGTGCCCGCGGACCGCCCGCCCCCGACCCCGCGGGCGGCCCGGGCGCCGCCGTTGCCGCGGGAGCCGGTTCCCGCGGAGTAGGAGGGCCGGAGCACGGCCGTTCGAGCGCGCGCCGCGCTCTCCGGCGCGCCCCGGTCCGGGTGAGATCCATGATCCGAGCCGCCGCCGTCCTCGTCGCGCTCGCACTCGTCGCGGGGCTCGTGCTGCTTCTGCTGCTCGTGCTGAGGGGAGAGGACGCGACAGTCCCGCGGGATCGCGGCGAGATGACGTTGACGGAATTCCTGCGGGATAGCGAGATCGCGGCCGTCCCGCACGGTCCCGGGGGACCGGCCGCCACGGAACCCGGCGCCCGCGAGGAAGTGCCGCCGCCGGCCGGAACGGAGGAACCGGGCCCGTCCGCCACAGCCCGGGCCGCCGGCGGCCGCCCCGAGCGCCTCGTGCTGCGGGTGGGCTGGGTCGGCACGCGCCCGCCGGAGGCGGATCCGCGCCGGCTCGAGGCTGCGCTTCCGCCGCCGCCGGTCCCGCGCCACCCGCAGGCGCCCCCGCTCGTGCGCGAGATCCACGTCGCAGGCGCCCGCCCGCTGAGCCTGCAGGTGCGAGCAGGTCCGCCGTGGGGAGAGCGCGAGTTCCAGCCGCTCGAGGCCGGCGCGGAGACGACGTTCCGGCTGGAAGACCCCCACGGCGGGCGCGGGCCCCGCATCCTCCGGTTCCTGCTCGACAAGGAGGGCGCCTCCTGGGTGGAGCGATTCCTCCAGGAGGGCGCGGGCGCCGCGCACTTCGAGATCGGCGCGCCGGGCGAGATCACCGGCCGGATCACCGACGCCGCGGGCAAACCCCTGCCCGGCGTGGCCGAGGCGGACGGGGTGAGGGCGCAGGCGGACTTCAACGGGGATTTCACGCTGCAGGGCGTGCGCGCCGGCGTGGCGGTGGTGCGGGTCCACGGGCCGGTGGCGAACCACGCTGTGACGCGCTGCCTGCTGCGCGCCCCCGGCGGACCCTATACGATCGCGCTCGAGCCGGGCTTCGACCTGAAGCTGCGTCTGGAGGGCGTGGCGCCGCTCGAGGAGTCCGCCCGGCCTTTCTGGGCATGCCTCGTGCCGGCGGGCGGCAGCACGGCGCCCGAGACGTTCGCGGCGGAGACGGCCTACCATCGCGAGAGCCGCGCCGGCGCGTTCACGTTCCACCGGCTGCCCCGGTCCTTTCGCGGCGTGACGGTCGTCTTCCACCCGGACCACGCCGCGCGCTTCGTTCCGATCGCCGGGCCGGCGGACCGCGAGGTGCGCGTCCTGCTGGAACCGCGCGCGCTCGTGACCGGGCTCGTGCGCGACGCCGGAACCGGGCAGCCCGTCGAGGCGGAGGTGCTGGTGGCGACCTCGGCCGACGAGAC
>JAFGQW010000109.1 GCA_016935485.1 Planctomycetota bacterium
CCACGCCGATTCCCTGGGCGTCGAGCTGGCCCACGAACCGCTGGAAGGGAGGCGAGTTGCCCAGGTTGCGCGTCGAGGCGAAGAACAGCCGATCCGGCGTGAGCGGGATTACCCGCCGGTCCGTGGGGCCGAGCGCGATCGCGCCCGGGCGGAAGCTCGCCAGCAACACGTAGACGCGCAGGCGGTCGGCCGGATGGAAGATGCCCACGGGCGCCGTCTGGCCCACCGGAAACCGGCCGTGCACGAGCGGTGCCGGCGGGGTCGGGTCGAGAGTGATGGTGCGATCCACGCCCACACCCGTGGCTCGGACGACCTCGCCCGACGGCAGCCGCGCCTGGACGTCGTAGGTCCCGGACGGCAGCCCGAAGTAGGCCACGTTGTGGTCCGCGCGGCAGTAGCCCTCGCCGGTGCCGCCGACGTGCGCGACGCGGAGCCGCTGGCCCGGCACGCCGGCCTGCCCGGCCGGGTAGATCTCCACCCATGCCCCCGGCATGCTCGGCTGCCCCTGCGGCCCCTTGACGTCGACCGCCAGCCAGTGCCGGCCGCTGGCCGGCATCCCCTGGTTCTCGAACAACAGGTTGAACGTGTTGCGGTCGACGACCACGAGATCGCGGCTGCCGTCGCCGTTTAAGTCCGCGAACGCCCCGCACCGCACATCCCGCCCCGGCACCTCGTAGCCGAGCGCCTTCACCTCCTCAAAGTGCCCCGTGCCGTCGTTGAAGTAGGTGCGGTGCGCATTGCGCGCGTTGAAGATGATGACCAGGTCCAGATCGCCGTCGAGGTCCAGGTCCTCGAGCAGGATGTTGTACGCGCGTTCGTTGCTCAGCGGGTGCACGGCGCTCTCGTCCGCGAAGGTGCCGTCGCCGCGGTTGCGGAAGACTCCGTGCGGCTCGGTGCTCGTCTTGGCCACGACGAGATCGAGGTCGCCGTCGTTGTCGATGTCGCCGAACACGCCGCCGTCGCAGTCGATCGTCGCCATCGCCACCCCCGCCGCCACCGCGACCTCGGTGAAGAACGCGTGGCCGTCGTTCCGGTAGAGGCGGTTGGGCCCGAAGCGCTTGGCGAGGAAGATGTCGAGATCGCCGTCGCCGTCGAAGTCTGCGATCGCGCAGCCCTGCGTCTGGGCGCCGTTGCCGTCCTCGTCGGCCACGCCGCGGAGCACCGCTTCCTCGACGAGCGTCCCGTCGCCGCGGTTGAGGTAGAGCTCGTTGGCCTGTCCCGAGTTGGCGGCGAACAGGTCGATGTGGCCGTCCCCGTTGAAGTCCCCCGCGCCCACCCCCCGCGTGCCGTGGTTCGAGCCGGGGTTGATCGTGGACTTCATCCCGGCCGCGGCGGTCAGCGTGAAGTAGCCCCGGCCGTCGTTCAGGTAGAGCTCGTTCGTGCCGTTGGTATCGCCCTTGAAGAGATCGACGAATCCGTCGCCGTTGACGTCCACGAACACGGCCGCGTGCGCCTCGCCCTCGGCGGCGCTGATCCCGCGCGCCGCGGACTCCTCGGTGAAGACGAAGTTGCCCTGATTGAGGTACAGCTCGTCCGGCAGCGTGCTCTGTTCGAGCGACAGCAGGTTGCTCACGAAGATGTCGACCCGCCCGTCGCCGTTCACGTCGGCAAACGCGATGCCGTGGCCGCCGTGCAGGGCATTGCCCTGCGTGATGCTGCTGGTCGCGTCCGTGAACGTGGGCTTGAGCAGGTCGTCGAGGTGTCCGGGATCGAGCGCACCCAGCACGACCACCAGGCCGACCACCGCGAGGAGCTCCCCGAAGCGTGCGAGGAAGACTGCGAGTTTCGATGGATTCATGTGACGGGTTCCCTCAAAACCTCCTTGAAGGCGTCCAGCATAGCCGCTTCACCAAGGCGCGGCAAGCCCGCAAGCCGCGCCGAGAAGCGATTTCAACCTGATACGAGGCGCAAGGCTTCGCCCGCCGCCCGCGACCCGGAATCGCCGGCGCGGCGGGCGCCGCGCTCGAGGCCCGCCGGGCGGCCTCGGGACGGTGCCCCTCAAGTCCCGTGGCCTCGCTCCCGAGAATACCGGAGGAAACGCGTGGCCGCCGCCGCGCCGGCAGGCGCACCGCGAGCGGCCGGCGCGCGTCTCGCTGCCAAGCGCCGAGGAGACGGGGGTATGGCATTCTACGAAGAAGTCAAGTGGTGCAAGAAGTGCAAGAGGTACGTGCGCTACCTGCTCAGCATGAACGGCAGCTACTGCGTTGATTGCGGCGCCGAGGTGAGCCTCTTCAACAAGGAAGACATGAAGGACTTCAAGCGCACCCTGAAGCTCCTCTGAGCCGCCGCCGTGTGACGATTCCTGCCGACCCCAGACGTCCGACCGCCGCACCCCGCCCGGCCTTGCCCGCCCGGCCGGCGCGCTCGGGTTCCCCCCGGCACCGCAAGATGCTACGCTTTCTCTCCTTGCTGGACCGTGCCGCTCGATCGTCCTCCAGGGCGACCCCCAGGAAGGAGGGAAGGCCGTGACGCAACCCGCCGCCGCGCGACCCGCCGCCGTGCTCCGCCTGCCCGCGGCGCCGCCGGCGACAGCCGCCCCCTCCACCCGCCAGCGGGAGACGCCGCGGTGAGCGAGACCGGCGCGGTCCGCGTGCGTCCGGATCCCGCCGCGGCGCCGCCCGGCGGACCGCGCCCGGGCGAGCTGATCGCCATGCTCGGCGTGTTCGTCCTGCTCGTCGCGGCGATCTTCCCCGAGGTTACCCTCGGCAACCGCACGGTCTCGTGCGCCCCGCTCATCCCGTTCACCCTTCCTGCCGGCCCGGTGGGCATCTCGCGGCCGAGCCACCTGCCGCTCTTCGATCCCTTCGGCCCGGGCTGGATCAAGGAGGCCACGTTTCCCTACGTCGAGCGGGCGCTCACCGCGGGCCAGTGGCCGCTCTGGAATCCCCACGTGGCCTGCGGCAACCCCTACTTCGCCGGGCTCCTTCACGGTCTGGTCTTCCCCACCAACCTGCTGAAATTCGCCGCGGCCGCGCCGCGCGGCTTCGAGCTGGCGTACCTCGCCCGCGTCGTCCTGGCCGGCTGGCTCCTCTACACGTTCCTGCGCGTCCACCGCCTCCGGCGCTCTGCCGCCTTCGTCGGCGGCGTGCTCTACCTCGGCTGCGGCTACATCCTCGGCGGAATGACGCTGCCCGACGTGACCGGCGAGGCGATGATCCCCGGCACGCTGCTCGCCGCCGAGTGGGTGGTCGTGGGGCGCCGCCGCCGTGACCTCGTGCTCGCGGTGATTCTGCTGTGGCTCACGCTGATGAGCGGCAACCCCGAGTCGATCTTCCTCGCGGTCGCCTTCGGCGGCCTCTACGGCGCCGCCCGCGCCCTCTCCCTGCCGCAGGCCACCTGGATCCGCAGCGTGGCCTTGCTCGCCACCGCGCACCTCCTTGCCGCCCTGCTCGCCGCCCCCCAGCTCCTCCCGTTCCTCGAGTTCGTGTCCCGGTCCGCCCACACCCACCAGGCCGGCGACAACATCCGGGTCGTACCGTGGCAGACGCTGATTCTCTGGATCGTGCCCGGATTCTTCCGCCACGCCTACACGGGCCTGATCCTGCCCACGTGCGGCGGCTTCTATGGAATCGCATCGCTCGGCTGGATCCTCGCGCTCGCCGCACCGGGCCACCGTGCCCACCGTTTCCTCGGGGTTTTTTCGGGCGCCACGCTGCTCGCCGCGGGAGCCTGGTACTTCGGCGCACCCGGGTTCGTCCACCTGAGCCGACTGCCGCTGCTCAACCAGATCCAGCTCCACAAGTACGTCGCCGTCTACCTGTGTCTCACCCCCGGCGTGCTGGCGGCCGTCGGACTGGACCGCCTCCTCGCCCTGCCGGCCCGCGCCGCGGCCAACCGGCTGCTCGTCGGCGCGGCGGCCGTGGGCGCCTTTGTCGCGGCATTCGTCCTCGCCTGGAGCGCCGGCGGGCTGCGGCTTGCGGGGAGCTTGCTCCGCCTGGGACCCGAGCACCCGGTGGCGCCCTCTCTGGGCGTGCTCTCGGTGCTGCTCGCGGTCGTCGGGCTGGGCTACTTCCTGCTGCAGAGCCGCCCACGCCTGAAGACGGGCTTCCTGCTGCTGCTCATGGCGCTCGTTCCGGTCGAGGTCGCGCTCCACGCTCCGCGCGGTTTTCCCGAGCGTGCGGACATTTATCGGGCGCCGACGTTCCTTCACGCGCTCGAGGGCGACCGCCGCACCTTCCGCGTCTACTCGCCCGACGCCGTCCTCCACCCCAACACGGCGGCCATCTTCGGGCTCAACGACATCCGCTACGCCGAAGCCTTGAAGATCGACCGCTATGTCCGCCTGATCGAGCGCGGGTTCCCCTACCCGGCCGCGCGCCACTACTTTCCCACCCACGAGGCGCCGATCCGCCGCCGGGTTCCCGTCCGGATGCTCACGCTGCTGGGCGTGCGCTACGTGCTGGCCGACGGCGCGCTCGACCCGATCGGTCCGTTGCCGCCCGGCGGCAACGCACGGGCCGACATCACCGTCGATCCCTCGGACGGTCCGCTTCGTCTCGTGGGCGAGATCGAAGTCGCTCCGGGACGCGGCGGTTCGCTGCGCCTCTGGCACCCCCGGACCGAGACCGCCGCCATCCTCGAGGAGGCGGAGATCCCGGCCGGCGCGGGCGTCGCCGCCGTGCGCCTGCGATCGCCGGCCGCCGCGCCCGGCACGCTCTTCTACCTCGGTCTCGAGATTCCCGGAGGGTATGCGCTCGCGTTCGAGTCGCTCGAGTGGTGCGGCCGGCCGGTGCCGCCCGGCGCGATCCGGTCCGGCTCGCTCCGCGCAGACGCGATTGCGGCCGGAGCCCCGCTGCGCATCCGGTCCTCGACCCTCGTCGCGCTGCCCGCGCCGCCGGCGGGCGCGGAGCCGGAGGTCTTCCTCCGCGGCCGGCGCGGCGCGAAGCCGGTCCGCGTGGCGCTTGCGGCACAGGAGGGAGAGGCGCTGCACACTGTCGAGTTTCCGCCTGCCCCCGGCGCGGCACCCCGATCCGAGGTGCTGAGCATCGCGCTCGACGCCCTTCCTCCTCGTCCCGCTCCGCTCAGCGTGGAGGTCGCGGGCGATATCACCGTGCGCGAGCTGTCGTGCGTGCCCGCCAGCTTCGCGGCCCGCGGTCGCTTCGAGGGCGTCGGGGTGTTCGAGCACCCGGAGGCCCTGCCGCGCGCCTTCGGCGTTCACGGCGCCGAGGTGATCCCGGACGACGACGCGCAGCTCGCCCGGATTCTCGACCGGGCGTTCCCGCTGCGCACCTCGGTCGTGCTCGCGGCGCCGCCGCGCGAATTCGCGCTTCCGGCGCAGTCGCCCCGGACGCCGCCTCGCGTCGCCTGGCGGACCGAGGAACCGGGCGGCAGCCGGATCGAGCTCGACGTGGAGTTCGCCGCCGCCGGGCTCCTGGTGCTGCACGACAGCTGGTATCCCGGCTGGAAGGCCGCCGTGGATGGGCGGCCCGCCGAAGTGCTCCGCGCGAACTTCGCGTTCCGCGCGGTGGCGGTGCCGGCCGGCGCCCACCGCGTGACCTTCACGTACGCCCCGCTGTCGCTCCGGCTGGGACTCCTCGCCGCCGCCGCCGCGATCCTCGCCTTGGTGGCCGTGTGCTGGTGCTGGCGGGGGCGAATCTCCCGCCGCCAGCCTCCGCAGGAAGGCCAAGCTCTGTGAAGCGAGCGCCGATCCGCGGCTGGTACCGCGGCTACGTGCTGGGCGTGCTGTTCCTGGTCTATGTCTGCGCGTTCCTCGACCGGCACATCCTGTACATCCTCGCCGAGCCGATCCAGCAGGAGCTCGAGATCCCGGACCGCATCCTCGGGCTTCTCTACGGTCCCGCGTTCGCGATCTTGTACGCGCTGCTGGGCCTGCTCGTCGCCCGGTGGGCCGACCGCGGCGTGCGCCGCTCGATCATCGCGCTCGGACTGGTGGTATGGAGCGCACTGACCGCCGCGTCCGGGCTGGCCCGCTCGGCCGTGCAGCTCGCGGCGGCCCGCATCGGGGTCGGCATGGGCCAGGCGGCCTGCAGCCCGCCCGCCCATTCCCTGATCTCGGACCTCTTCCCTCCCGGGCGCCGGGCGACCGCGCTCGCCATCTACTCGATGGGCATCCACGCGGGCATCCTGATCAGTTATGCGCTGGGCGGTTTCCTGCGCGACGAGGTCGGCTGGCGCGAGGCGTTCCTGTGGGTCGGGCTTCCCGGGCTGCTGCTGGCGCTGGTCCTGCGGTTCACGGTGCGCGAGCCGCAGCGCGGCCATGCCGAGGGACGCCTGGACACCGGCGAGCCGCTCGCGCTCGGCGTGGCCGTCCGCTCCATGGCGCGGCTGCGCTCCTTCCGCCATCTCGCCGCCGGCGCCGCGCTCAACTCGTTGGTGGGCTATGCGCTCAGCGCCTGGCTCCCCCTGTTCCTCGACCGCGTCCACGCCATGAAGGACGGTGCCGAGCTCGGTCTCTCGCTGGGGCTCGTCCTCGGGGTCGGGGGCGCGGCGGGGACGCTCGCCGGCGGCATTCTCGGCGACCGCCTCGGCGCCCGCGATCCCCGCTGGCAGCTGCGGATTCCGGCGCTCGCGACGTTCGCGAGCTTCCCGTTCACCGCCGCCGCGCTGCTCTGGCCCACCCGCCTCGGAGCGCTGTTGCTGCTCGTGCCCGCGATCCTGCTCGGCTACCTCTACCTCGGGCCGGTGTTCGCGCTCACGCAGGGACTCGTGCCGCTCCGCCTGCGCGCGTTTGCCGCCGCGACGCTCATCTTCCTCATGAACATCGTCGGGCTCGCTCTCGGTCCGGCCGCCGTCGGCATGGTGAGCGATCTCCTCGGCAGCCACGCCGGGCTCGGCGCCGCCGCGCTCCGGTATGCGCTCCTGATCGCGGTGGTGGGGCGCCTGTGGGCCGCGGTGCATCTGTGGATCGGCAGCCGCACGCTGGCCGCGGAGCTTCGCTCGGCGTGAGCCGCGCGGCAGGACGAGGGAGTCGAGGGGTGGGGCGGCTCGGCGCCTTCTTCTCGAAGCCGAGAGCCTATCCCTCGACTCCTTCCAACGGGGGTCAACGCCAGTCGATCTGACGGCTCACGGCGGATGGCCATGGGCTGCGCGCAAGCCGGTGCTACGCGCGGTCCGCGAGGTCGACGGTGCCGGGACTGACTTCCCGGATCGCGCCCCGGGCCAGCATCTCCCGGAATACCGCCTCCACCCGCTCTTTCACGGCCGGCGTGGTGACCACGAAGCCGAGCAGGCGCGCGGTTCGGTGCACGAGGTCCTCGACCGGAGTGGCGAACTGGTAGCGCAGCACCAGCCGCGCCGCGGCGGCCAGCTCGGCGGGCGCGACCCGGTCGATCTTCAGCAGATCCCGCTCGCGCCGCCGCCGCACCGGCGGCTCCGCCATCGCGCGGGGCCACAGGAATACGCCGTCGCGACGCACGTGGTTGCGCGCCACCGCGAGTGCGATGCCGACCTCGACCGCCGCCGCGACCCGGCGGCCCGCGCGCTTGAGCCCCCAGAGCGTCCCGGCGCGGCGGACCACGTCCTTCTGATGCACCGGCCCCTCCACGGAGACGATCTCCTTCACGACGCTCGCGAGCACGTGCCTGGGCTGCTCGGCGAACTCGCCCGCCACCTCCACCGGGAGCTGTTCGCAGCGCTCGTAGTCGATGACGACGTCGCCCAGCGGATCGCCGGGCTCGAACGCGGGCGGCTCCTCGTCCGCGTCTGCGGCGCGGGCCGCGGTCGGAGCCGGCGCGAGCGGTGTCGCCGCCGCCGCCGGCGGCGGGACCTGCAGGATCCGATCCACGGCGGCGAGCAGCCGCCTCCGGGCCTCCGTCCGGTCCCGATACCAGTCGGTCGACCACGTTCTCGCCAGCCGCCAGCCCAGGTTCTCGAGCACCTGGCGCCGCAGTCGATCGCGTTCGCGGGCCACGGTCGCCTCGTGGTAGTCCGGCGCATCCATCTCCACCCCGAGCCGGTAGGAGCCCGGCGCGGCGGGATCGACCACGCCGAGGGCGACATGCGACCCCGCACACCCGACGCGCGGCACGACCTCGAGCCCCCGTTCCCGCAGGCAGGCCTCCACCGCTTCCTCGATCGGAGACCCCTCCCCCCCATCGCCGCCGGGCGTCGTTCCCGGCAGCACCCCGTGCTCGGCGAACGCGAGGAATGTCTTGAGGACGCGCAGCCCGACGGGCGTCGTCTCGTCCACGCGGAGATCCTCCGCCCGGAAGTTCGAGAACACCTCGCAGCGCTCGCGCGCGCGCGTGATCAGCACGTTCAGCCGCCGCTCACCGCCCTCCTGGTTGAGCGGGCCGAAGTTCCGGCTCAGGCGCCCCTCCGCGTCGAACCCGAAGCCGATGCTGAGGAAGATGACGTCGCGCTCGTCGCCCTGGATGGTCTCGAGGTTCTTGACGAAGAACGGCTCGCTCGAGCCGAGAAAGCGCGGCTCGAGTTCGGGATGGCGCCGGAGCAGGAGCTCGACCTCCTCGAGGATCGCCTGCTGCTGACGGATGTTGAACGCGCCGATGCCGAGGCTCCGCTCGGGCCAGGTCCGGAAGTGCGCGAGCGCAGCCTCGGCCACCGCGCGCGCCTCCAGGCGGTTCATGCCGGACCGCCCGCGGTCGTAGCGGGTGTCGGGCAGGTGGCGCAGCGCGAGCCCCAGGCGCTCTGTCCGCCGGTGCGGCGACGGGTAGATGCGCAGGCGGTCCTCGTAGAAGGCGCGGTTGGAGACTGCGATCAGGGACTCGTGGCGGCTCCGGTAGTGCCAGCGCAGCGTCTTCACCGGGAAGCAGCGCCGGCACTGGTGGAGGATGCTCTCGATGTCCGCCAGGGGGGCGCCCGCCTGGAGCGCCTCGTCGACCTCCTCCTCGCCCCCCAGCAGGTGGTCGAAGAAGCTCGTCGGCGGAAGCTGGCGCGTGTCGCCCATCACCACCACGCGGTTGCCGCGGAGCAGCGCGCCGAGCGCATCCTCCGGCCTCACCTGGCTCGCCTCGTCGAACACCACGACGTCGAAGCGCGCCGTCTGGGGGGTGAGGAACTGCGCGATGCTCAGCGGACTCATCATGAAGCACGGCTTGATGCGCTGGACGAGCCCGCCGGCCCGGCTCATGAGCTGGCGAATGGGCAGGTGGCCGCGCTTGCGGTTGAACTCGCCCAGCAGGATGCCGGCCTCCGAACCGGGCGAGGCGCCGCCGGCGATGGGCGGGCGGCGGCGAAAGAGCTGCGCCGCCAGGCGGCGCCGGTTGGCCTCGATCAGCTCGAGATCGAGCGCGCGGAAGCGAGCGATCGTCTTCTCGTGGATCTCCCCGACGAAGCGCGCCAGCTCCTCGCGCTCGGCGAAGGCCACGCCGAGCAGCGTGTCCGCGAGGTTGCCCTCGAAGGCCGCCAGGAGATCTGCCGGCTCGAGTGCGCTGTCCGCCAGGCGCTCGACCAGCGCGCGCGCGGGCGTCTTGAGGCCGCTCGCCGCCGCAGCGCGATACCGCGACCACGGCTGGAGCCGGCGGATCTCGGCCGCCCAGACCTCGAGGCGCGCCGCGAGTTCGACCAGCGGCACGGCCTCGGCCGCCGCGCCGAACGCCGCCTCGAAGTCGAGCCCGATCCGCGCGGCCAGCGCACCGCGCCGCCGGCTGAACTCGTCGCGCGCGGCCGCGAGCGCCGCCGCGGCCCGCTCGAGCGCCGCCGCGTCGAACCCTTCGAGCCGCCGCGCGATCGTCGCCGGGCCGAAGCGGCCCGCCCGCACCTCGGCCCGAAACGCCCGGAGCCAGGAGGCGAGCGCGCGCAGCGCCTCCGGCTCGCTCGCCTCGCCCTGCCACGCCGGGCCGAAGCAGAAGCGCGCCCGGGCGTCGATCGCCGCGAGCTCGGCGCGCGCGCGGCGGCAGCGCTCGGCCTCGTCGAGGTCGAGGAGCCACCGCGTCCGGTCCCGCGGCAGCCGGTCCCGGTAGTGCGCGGCGATCCGCCGCTTGAGCAGGCGGTAGCGGCCGGAGAACCACCGGAAGAACCGGAACGCCTCCGCCTCGAGCTCGGCGCGGAGCGCCCCCACGTCCTCCTCCAGCAGCTCCGGCCGGAAGTGTTCGAGCACCCGCGTGCGGCGCGACCGGAAGGTCTCGAGCCGCTCGAGCACCGCGGCCGCATCCACGTTCTCCCCGTCCCATCGCGCGTCCTCGAGGTTCTCGCGCCCGACGACCACGGAGCGGCCGAGGAGGCGCGCAGCCGCGAGCGCCTCCCCCACCTCGCCGGCCGATTCCGGCGCGCGCATCGCCGCGAGCGCGGCCACTTCCGCGGCGCGCGCCCGGAGGTCCTCGAGAGAACGCTCACAGTCCCCCACGGCCGCCGCGACGGCTTCCTCGTCGGCTGGGAGCACGGCGCCGGGATTGCCGCCGCGCCACGGATGGCAGGCGAGCGGGTGCACGAGCGCAAGCGCGTCGCGAAGCTCCTCGAGCCGCGCGCGGGTGTGCCCGAGGCGGGCCGGATCCGCCGCCTCGGCGCCCTCGAGGCGGACGCGCGGCATCGCGCGACCCACCGCGGCGAAGTGGGCGTGCGCCCGCTCGCTCAGCCCGTAGAGAGCGAACGGCGTGAGCCCGGTCGCCCCGACCGCCTGCCGGAGCGCGCGCGCATAGCCGTTCAGCTCGGCCTTGAGCGTCTCGAGCGTCTCCAGATCGCCTTCCCGCGACCGCGCGGTGACCGCCGACTCGGCGAGCGTGCGCTTGAGGTCCTCGAGCACCTCGCGCTTGCGCGACTTGCGGCTGTGGAGCTCCAGGCAGAAGGTGCCCAGGCCGACCCGATCGAGCCTGGCCTTGACGACCTCGAGCGCCGCCATCTTCTCGCTGACGAAGAGCACGGTCTTGCCGGCCGCGAGCAGCTCCGCGATCACGTTGGTGATGGTCTGGGACTTGCCCGTGCCCGGCGGCCCCTCCACCACCAGGTTCCGTCCGGCCTTGACGTCCTCGATGACCGCGATCTGCGAGGGGTCGGCGTCCATCACGTGGAAGACGTCGCGGGCGCTCAGCTTCTCGTCGACCTCCTCCTCGCGGAATCCGCCGTCGTCCGCGGGCGGCGCCGAGGGGTCGAGCAGGGTCCGGAGCAGGGGGTGATCGGCGGGCGAGCGGTCCGGCGGCCACGCCGCCGGGTCGAGGTCCTTGAACATCACGAACTTGGTGAAGCTGAAGAAGTCGAGCACGATTCCGGGCTCGACGCGCCAGCCCGTGAGCTCCGCCACGGCGTGTGCCACGGCGCCGAAGTAGGCGTCCACGACGGCCTTGTCCTCCGGCATCTCGAAGTCGGGCAGCGCCGCGCCGATCTCGGCGAGCTTGGCCTTGAGCGAGATGTTGGCGTGGATTTCCTCGTGGGTCCACCGGATCTTGAAGGCGGTACCCACCTTGGGCCGCTCGAGGTCCACCGGGATGAGCAGGAGCGGCGCAGCGTGGACGGCGCCGGTTTCGGGCTCCCGCCAGTGGAGGAAACCGAGCGCGAGGTAGAGCACCGTGTAACCCTGTTCCTCCAGCACGGTGCGCGCCTGCTGGTGGATGTAGAAGAGCCGCTTCTGGAGCGCTTCCGCGCGGACGTCCGTCTGCAGGAAGCGATCGCGATGGCGCTCGGCCACCGCCGGGACCTCGTCCCCCGGAAGCGCCCACAGCAGGGCGGCCTCCTCCTCGCCGGACAGCGGCTCGGGGTGCGCCGGAAGCGATGGTTCGGCGGGGAACTCCGCCGGCGGGGGCGACGGCGGCGCGGGAGCCTCCGCCGCCGCCGCGCCGATTCCTTCCCCGGGCGCGCCGGGTGGTTCCCCGGGCGCCTCCTCGTCGCCCGCCGCCGCTTGACCGGGTTCCGGCGCGGGCCGGAATCCCATTGCCTTCTCCTCGAGCACCAGCCGCTGGTAGACCTCGCTCGCGAGCTCGTCCACGATGCCGAGCGAGCGCCGCGGGGACGGACGGTGATTGAGCAGGCGGTTCCTGAGCGTGAGATCGAGGAGCTTCCGGCGCGCTTCCCCGAGCTGTCGTTCCAGATCGTTCATCGCAGTTCGCTCCGCATCCGGTGCGTTTTACCGGAGCGGCGGGCGAATGGGAAGCCCTTTGGGCCGGTGCGGACCGAGAGCGAGACGGGTGAAGAGGACCGGGCGAGCGCCACCCGGTGCGGGCGGCGCTCGCGAAGACTACTTCTGGATGGTGACGGCGCAGGTGTTGGAGATCGTCAGGATCCCGCTGGGGGCCGCGCTGTCCGTGGTGACGAACGCGCTGTGGACCTTGATGCCGACCAGCCCCAGGTCCTTCGGGAGGTTGAGCTTCGCGGTCGCCTTGCCGGCCGTGTCCAGGAATCCGTTGTAGGAGTCGAAGATCGCGGGCAGCACACCGCTCGTGGACAGGACCAGCAGGCCATCGAGCCCAAGGTCGATCTTCCGGGCGCCGATCACGATCGGTCCGGTGCCCAGGGCGCTCCCCACGAAGTACGGCTTGCTCGCCGCCGACGGGGCGAAGAGCAGCAGGTTCAGCACGTTGCCCAGCGAGGCCGAGCCGCCGGAGTTGATCGTGGCGCCGAACTCGCCGAATGCGAAGTCGTCGACGTGCGCGATGAACGGGATTCCGGCCAGGTTGGAGTGGCGGAGGAAGAGCCCGAAGTAGTAGTTCCCGGTCGCGGGGATCGAGAAGGTGGCGTTCTGGAACAGGACCCGCTCGACCAGCCCGGTCTGGTTCGGCGCGTACTGGTTGACCGTCTTCACGAGCACGGCGGGCGACACGTTCGCGTCGTAGAGCCGGAACTCGACGCGATTGGCGGTCACGGACGGGATCGGCGTCGTGACCTGCTTCTCGAAGCTCACGGCCGCGCTTACCGGGTAGGTGCCCTGAGGAGCTGTGAACGTCGTGCCGTTGTAAAAGGCGGACATCACCGGCGTCAACGTCTGGAAGTCGGCGTAGATCGCCTGGGTCGCGTCTCCCGTCCCGTTCACATCTGCCAGCCGCACGCCGGTCGTGCCCAGGGGATCGTTGAACGAGACCAGCGTCCAGCCGGTCAGCCCGTTCTCGAAGTCCCCGTTGGCAATGAAGTTCTGCGCCGCCACGGGCACGGCGAAGAGCGCGGCGATCAGAAGCGCAAGCGACAGTCTACCCATGATTCGATTCTCCTCTGGCGCCGCCCGCCGAGGGGTGGTGACGCCGGCCCCTACCTCGGGGCCTGAATCGAGCGCACCCGTGTCCCCGCGCGAGCGCTGTTCCTACTGGCCTTCATTGAACCCCTGCGGTGCCGCTGCCGCAAGCCTCCGCACGGGAATCCCCGCGGACCATGCCGGCCGGTGCTCGAGGATCACGGCGTGACGGTGAACCGGTAGTCGCTCTGGTTGAGGACCGCGCCGCCTCCGGCCTTGCGCACGGTGCCGCGGAACGACCAGAGGCTCGGATCCAGCACGCCGGCCGGCAGGCCCTTGGGGATCGGCAGCCGGATCACGAGCGGGCTCGCCTCGTTCGAGAGTCCGCCCGGCAGCGTCAGATCGGTCGGGAGCAGCAGGATCAGGCTCGTGGGCGCGTCCTGGAAGTAGAACTGGAGCTCCAGTCTCACCGCCGCTGGCGCGGCCGAGTGGTTGGTGATGGACGCGTGGGCGTAGAACGTCTCGCCCATCTTCCACTGCTGGCGCGTGCCCATGCAGCGGACGGACACGACCGGCCGCTCCGCGATCAGCTTCTGGTAGGCCTTCTCGCAGTTGATCCGGCCCCAGCCGTAGAGGTTGTCCTCCCCGGCGGTGCCGAGGTCGTCGGCCGTTTCCATGAGGATGCGTTTCACCCGCTCCACGGTGACCTCGGGCCACACGTCGCGGAGCAGCGCCACCGCGCCCGCCACATGCGGAGTCGCCATGGAGGTGCCGCTCAGGGTGGAGTAGCTGTTGTTCGGCACGGACGAACGGACCGAGCTGCCGCGAGCACAGACCTCCGGCTTCACGGTCTTGCTGTCGCAAGGCGACGGCCCCCGGGAGGAGAAGGACGAGAGCGCGAGACTGCCCACGTCGAGGGAGCCGACCGAGAACGTGTTGGTGTCGCTTGCAATCCGGTCCGCGGGCACCCGCGGCCCGGTCGTGCCCTCGTTTCCCGCGGCGAACACGAACACCACCGTCGCCGCCTCCGCGGCGTCGATCGACGCGTTGAAGATCGGCGAGCAGGGTGGCACGCCGTTGCTGGGATCGCGCACGCCCCAGGAGTTGCTGCACACATCGGGCACGTCGCCGACGGTCGCCGGGTTGCCGTCCGGATCGGCGCACCACTGGATGGCCTGGTTGTACCAGACATTCTTCTGCGCCCGGGTCCCGGAAGCATCGATCGGATTGGAGGCGATCCACCAGGCGCCGGGCGCCATGCCGATCTGGTTCGAGCCCCCGTCGTTCCCGCAGATCGTGCCCATCGTGTGCGTGCCGTGGCTGCTGCGCCCGGCCGGAAAGGACGTGCTCTTGACTGGATCGTACCAGGCCGCCTGCGCCGGGACTCCCGCAACCAGGCCGCGCCAGCGCGCCTTGAGCGCGTTGTGGTTGCCGTCGACCCCGGTGTCGATGTTCGCCACGATGCGGCCCTTGCCGGTGAATCCCAGGTTCCAGAGGAAATCGGCCTTGCACTCGATCAGCCCCGACTCCGGGGCGTCGAGCGGGTTGAAGTCGAGCGACGGCTCGACGGAGACCGGCTGGATCAGATCGACGGAGTTCTCCTCTCCGGCGTAGTAGATCCTTCCGACGTCCTCCCGCCAGGCGAGCCGCCGGAACGCGTCCCGGTCCGCCTCGACGAAGAACCCGTTGAAGATCCAGAACGACTCGTAGCGGGCCACCTTCCCCTCGTGCCGCAGCCGCTCGAGGAGCGCCCGGACCGCGGGCTGCGAGGCCGCCGCCCGGGCCTGGAGCGCGCGCACGACCTGCTCGTGCCGGAAAGCGCGGGTCGCCTGCATCCGATCCAGCCACGCCACCATGGCCTCGAGATCGACCTGCTCGCTCAGCAGGACGAAGGCGGGCACGGGCTCGCCCGGCCCGGCCTGGTTCAGGCGGTAGGCGAGGATCGGGTCCAGCTCGCCGGCAGCCAGTCCGGAGGATGCGGCGCCGAGGATTGCGCCCGCAAGTAGCAGCACGGCCGGGAATCGAGGCATCGATGGTCTCCTTCTCTTCTTCGGGATCGTCGGCCTGGCCGACCTCGCCCTGCGCGCACCGCAGCGCCATTGCGGGGCAAGGCGGCTCATCCTATGCAGGCCGGGTGGACGCCGTCAATGACCTGCTACCCACCCCGTTGCTCCGCGCGGTCCGAATCGATACCATCCGCGGGTCGGCGTGCGGGACCGCGGGTCCTGCCGGCCACCGGCTGCTTGCCGGCGGGATCGCTTCTCACGACCTGCGCCTCCGAAGGAGGGGACATGGGCGGCATCTTCGGCGTCGTATCGGACCGAGACTGCGTGACCGACCTCTACTACGGGACCGATTACCACTCGCACCTGGGAACGCGCCGGGGCGGCCTGGCGGTCCGGAACGGCCAGGGGTTCAGCCGCTTCATCCACAACATCGAGAACGCGCAGTTCCGCACCAAGTTCGACGACGACCTGCCGAAGATGGCCGGTCACATGGGCATCGGCTGCATCAGCGACACCGAGGACCAGCCGCTCATCATCGGCTCGCACCTCGGCAGCTACGCGATCGTCACCGTGGGGCGCATCAACAACATCGACTCCCTCGTCGAGGACGCTTTCCGGCGGGGCGGCACGCACTTCGCCGAGACCACCGGCGAGGGCATCAACCCGACCGAGCTCGTGGCCACGCTCATCGACGGCGGCGCCTCGTTCGTCGAGGGTATCCGGCGCGCGCAGGAAGCGATCGACGGCTCCTGCTCGCTGCTCCTGCTGACCCAGGAGGGGATCTACGCCGCCCGCGACCGCTACGGCCGGACCCCGCTGGTCCTCGGGCAGAAGAACGGTTCCTTCTGCGCGACGCTCGAGACCTGCGCCCTGCCGAACCTCGAGTACCGCGTGCTGCGCGAGCTCGGGCCGGGCGAGATCGTCCGGATCCGCCCCGACGGGATCCACCGCGAGGCGCCGCCCGGCGACACGCTCCGCATCTGCGCGTTCCTCTGGATCTACTTCGGCTACCCGGCCTCGACCTACGAGGGCCGTAACGTCGAGGACGTGCGCAACCGGAGCGGCGCCGCTCTGGCCCGCCGCGAACATGTCGACGTGGACGTGGTCGCCGGCGTGCCCGACTCCGGCACGGCGCACGCGATCGGCTACGCCAACGCGTCGCACCTGCCCTACTGCCGCCCCTTCGTCAAGTACACACCCACCTGGCCGCGGAGCTTCATGCCGCAGAACCAAGGGGTCCGCGACCTCGTCGCGAAGATGAAGCTGATCCCGATCTCGGAGCTGATCCGCGGCCGGCGGCTGCTCTTCTGCGAGGACTCGATCGTGCGCGGCACGCAGCTTCGCGACACGATCCAGCGGCTCTACGACGCGGGGGCGACCGAGGTGCACATGCGGCCCGCCTGCCCGCCGCTCATCTACGGCTGCCCCTTCCTCAACTTCTCCCGCTCCAGCTCCGAGCTCGATCTGGCGGGTCGGCGCGCCATCCGCGAGCTCGAGGGCGGCGCTGGAGAGGCCCCCCTCGAGGAGTACGCCGACCCCACCTCGGCCAGGCACCGCGCCATGGTCGAGCGCGTGCGCGAACAGCTCAACCTCACCTCGCTCCGCTACCAGGCGCTGCCCGACATGATCGAGGCGGTCGGGCTGCCGAAAGACCGGCTCTGCACCTACTGCTGGGACGGGCAGGGGTAGCCCTCCGGGGCGGCGGACCAAGCGGGTGCCACGGCGCGCGGCGCGCCCCGCCGGAAGGCGCGCGGCCGGATCCGCGCGTTCTCCTGCGGCTCGAGGCTTTCCGCCTCGACGACGCGTACGGCTTCCGGAGCCGGGCGCGGGGGTAGTAGTGCTGCAGTATGTCCCGGTAGGAATAGCCCTTGAGGGCCATCCCGAGGGCGCCGATCTGGCACAGTCCGACGCCGTGCCCCCAGCCCGCTCCCCGCAGGATGATGGTTCCGGGCAGGCCGTCCTCTCCGACTTCCCGGTCGACCACGAAGGCGCTGCTGTAGAGGAAGGACTCGGAGAGCTGTTGCCGGATCGTGTGCGGGTTCGCAATCCGGTGGGTCTGGCGCTGTCCCTCCCCGTCCCGATACACCACCTCGAGAAGGGTGATCCGACCGGAGGCTTCGCGTGCGATCGACCGCAGATCCTCGACGACGTGGAGATTGCGGATTCCCGCCTTCGCCCTGAGGATCCCGGCGAGCTCCTGCGGGTCGTAGCGCCTCTCCCAGCGAAAGTACCGATCCGGCTGGTCGACCCGTCCGAGGTATCCGGGGAGGTCCTCCTCGGGAACCGCGTTCGGACTGCAGAAGATGTCGGTTTCCGTCCACCACGATCCGGCGATCCACTCCCGGACGTTGTCCTCCGTGACGGGAACGAACCGCGCGGCCGCGGACTCCGGGGGGGCATCCAGTGCGGGATGCGGTCCCCGGCTGGCGTGCCCCCAGATCGCGCCGGGATCGGCCCGCATTCCTCCGCAGCACTTCGAGTAACTCGTCACGCAGATCGATCCGTCCGGATTCACGAGAATCTCTCCCCGGGTTTCCCGGATCGCCCGCAGGGCCCGCTCCGAGAGCGCCCGGGTGCCCTGGTATCGCTGACAGCAGTCGTCGTTGCACACGTCGCAGAGCGCGCCGTGCCTGGAGGCGTCGGCTCTGCGCAGGAACCACGAGCGGGCGGCGACGGCTTGCGCCTTCATGGACTCGAGGGGGCAGTCCTCCCCCATCTCCGCGGTGATGACCCCCGCGAGGTAGTCCTCCAGGGACACGAGGTTCACGACCGCCAGGGATCCGCCGCACGATCGAAACTCGAGCGCGCCCGTCAGGGTCTGATCGATCTCCTTGCGCCAGTGGAAGCCACGCCCTGCCACGAGCTGCCGCACCGAAATCCCCGCCCCCCGGGCCAGAGGCCGCGGGCTCCGGGGACCGAGGGTGAGCGTCGCTTCCGTCGCCCGCAATGGCGCCGCGCCCTCGATCCGGACCTGGATGCCGCTTGCCGTGAGCGAGACGGTGGCCGGCCGTAGGGTCGCGAAGTCGAGCCGGTCAACGGATCCCCCGGTCGAGACCTCGTAGTCTCCCGCGGGAATCTCGAGGTCGACGGCGCGCTTGCCATCTTCGGGCAGGACCACCCCCACCCGCACGATCGGCTCGCGGGAGGGGCCGACCGCGGGCCGCCCACAGGCCGCTGCCAGCAGGCACGACACGACCGCCAGAATGAGGATCCTGCTGGACACCACGGCGGACCTCCTCGAGAACCGCGGTCCGCAGGCACTTCGCCGCCGGCCCGCTGACCCCGAGCGCCCCGCAGACTCCGGGCCCGCGCATTCGGCGCGCGGCGAGAACCGAGCTCCTGACGCACGACGGTCCGACGTTCCGCACCGCGCCCGGATGCATCGCGCGTGCATGATACGGGTCGCGGGCGGTCATGACAATACGGGCGGCGGGGCGATGGCGATGCCACAGCCCGGCGGACCCGGAGGTTCTCGAAGGGCGCCGTCGCGCAGCGGGCCGCGGCGTTCAGGGGCCGATTCGTGTGATCATCCCGTTCGTGAACCCTCCGGCCTGGCCGCTCATCACGAATCCCTGGAAGTAGACCGAAGCCCCGATCAGGGTCGTCTGTTGCGGAATGCGCAGGGGCTGGCTTGCCTGGCCGTTGCCGCCGGTCATCACCGGGAAGAGAAGCATGACCGCGGGATCGAGCAGCAACGTCCCCGGTCTCCCCAGGTCGACGTGGTGAGGACCGAACCCGAGACCGATGAACCCCGCCTGAGCGGCGGGGGCGTTCTCCACGCGGTAGGTGACCGTCGCGCCGAGAGCCGGGGCGCCCTCGACCGTCAAGGCCAGGGGCGCGGCCGCGCGGATCCCGTCGTAGGCGAGATGCCCGGAGGGTTCGGGCCGGTTCGGGCCGTTCGGGGTCGGAAACGGGAACGCGACCCAGCGGTTCGTCTCTCCGTGCACCCGTCCCATGGACACATCGGCCCGCTGGGAACCGAACCGGATCCAGTCGAGCAGGGTCTTGCCGTCCCGGTCGATGAGCGCGATCTCCTCGCCGTCCTTGTCGAGCTTGAACGACGCGTGGAGCGGCCCTTCTGCGGGCTCCTCGTCGGCCCAGACGAGCAGCGTCCCGCCCGGCGCGAGCGAGACGTTGGCCGGAAACCGCCACCGGGTCGGACGGGCGAGGTCGTCGCTCAGGTAGAGGCCGTCCAGCACCACCGTCCGATCGGTCAAGTTCATCACCTCGATCCAGTCTTCGCGCTCGCCCCGCTCGTCCCGGAGGCCGGTGGTGTTCTGGGCCAGGAGCTCGTTGATGGCGATGTCCGGCGCCACCGTGTACGTGAAGGGCGACCGCTCGACGCTGCACGGTTCGAAGCGCGTGCCGCTGCCGGCCGCTGCGGCCACCACGGCCTCCAGGTAGTACTCCACCTGTCCCGGCGTCTCGGGCGGGATCCGCCCGCCGAACACGCCGTCGCCCGGAGCGCCGTCGCGGTGCTGGCCGTCGTCAAGCATCCGGACCCGGACAAACGGCCCCCGCACGCGGTAGTGGAGGAACACGTCCTGGATCGGAGCCTGCGCCGTGACGGTGGCCTTGACCCAGACCTCCGTGCGGGCTGTCAGGTTCGTGGTCGGGTCCTGCTGCACGCCGGCAATGGTGGGTACCGGCTTCTTCAGGTCGTCGAGGCCCAGCAGGTAGGCGCGGCGGGTCTCCACGAGGGGCTTCAGTCCGGATCGGCCCTCGACGTTGTCGGTCACGTTCTTGCGGAACGCCTCGTAGCTGAAGATCTTGATGACGTCGGCCTCCACCTCGCGGTCGATCAGCGCCTGCCACTTGCCGACGAGGGGGCCGATGACGTCCCAGCGCAGATCGTTCTCGAGGACGGTCCGGAGGTGGGCGAGATAGGCCTCCCGGTACCGCGGCACGGCCAGCATGCGCGAGATCAGGGGGCGGCCCGGATCCGTGAGGCGGGTGAACGGGTCGAGCGTCCACTGGTCCAGCCACGTGCACGAGAAGCTCAGGTCCATGTCCCAGGAAACGAGCCGGATCCGGTCGTGGAAGAGGTCGTTCAAGAGGTAGTAGTTGTGGGCGATGGCGATGTAGGTGTCCACGTTCACGACGGCGTTGTTCAGCGCCAGCATCCACAGAGCGCTGTCCACGGAGAGCACCTTGGGCAGCTCCTGCTCCAGCTCGTGGAGCGGCCGGTTGTTCAGCGTGTCGCACACGGCCAGCAGGTCGGCCCAGGGGTTCACGCTGTTCTCGCTCTTCAGCTCGTAGCACTCGGCGTAGACGGCGGGGTTCGGGCCCAGCCAGATCAGCGCACTGCCGTCCTTCGGCGCGCCCTCGCGGAGCTCGGCGCGGTAGCGGTTGCCGTCCTCGTTCTTGAGCCACGCCCGGCCGAAATCCTTGTTGATCTGCTCCACGTGGACGTAGACGCCGAGGTGGATGCCGTTCACCACCAGCTTCACCCAGCAGGCTTGCGGCGCGGGACAGTACTTCCGGAAGATGTGGTAGGTCAGCGCTTCCCGCATGAAGGTCGGATCGTTGCCCCCGTTGTTCAGGTTCAGCGTGCGATAGCCGTACAGATTCTGCCCGGGCACGAAGGCATCCAGCGAGATCTTGAACGGCTTCTTGAACTCGGCCATCCGGTACGTGGACCAGCCGCGAAAACGCACGCCCACGTTCCGGTAGGTGGCGCCGTCCACCTTGAGATCCGCCTTGAAGTAGGTCTCGGAGGGGTAGCTGGCGGCCAGGGTGAGGTACCAGAAGGGGTCGGCGAACGTCAGCTCGAACGTGCGCAGGACGTCCTTGTCATACAGGTCCGGGGTCTGGGCGGAAGCGACCGCGCAGGCCATGAGCACAAGTCCCGCCATCGAACCCAGACGGGTTGGCGCTGCTCGCATGACGTCGCCTCCAGCGCTGCTCGGAGTGCCGCGCGCATCGGTTTCGCCCGGCGCGCTGCCCCCGAGGAACGTCCTTCTCCATCCGCCGGCGGTCACCCCGGCTTCGAGTTGGCTCTCAGCCTACCATACTCCACGCGAACGGGACAACCGGGATCGTGCGCCGTTCTGGCCCGCCGCATCGTGAGCTCGGCGGAGGAGAAGGCGTCCCCTGCCGGCCAGGACAAACCAGCGCCGTTCCGGCGCCCCCGGGCGAGCGTCGAGGGCTCGGGCGGTGGTCCAGGCCAACGCCGGCAACGTCCCCGTCGAACCGCGCTCCCACCGCGCCCCGTTTCAGGCGGACCTCCCGGACGCGGGCGAGTCCTCACTTCCGACCGGCCGCATCGACAGCACATCGACGGCCACACCGAATCCCACGCCCGCCGCGTTGGCAAGACGATCGACCGCGTCGTACACGTTCGACAGGAGGTGGAACCCGGCGCTCACCTCGAACGCGGTGACCGCGATCAGGGTGACGACCGCCGCGGCCCCCGATCGCCCATGCCGCGGGCTCGACCTTGCCCTCGCCCCACCCGGCCGATAGCATCTCGTTCCTGCTTCGCGGCGGCTGGCGGGCGGCGTCCAGAACTGGCGGGGCGCGGCGGCGGGCGCGCGCATCGGCCCGGCGCTCCAGAAAGGAAAGAGTCTTGCTCAGGTTCACCTGTCGCCCAGATCCCGTTTTTCAGCAGATCCTCGACGAGGCGATCGAGCTGACGCTGTGCAACCTGGATCCGGAGCTGGTCGACCAGGACGATCCCGACGATTTCGCGTCACTCTACCCCGACAGTGCGCGGTGCTTCACGGTGCCCGTCGCGATCCGGGTTCTCGAGGAGCTTCGTGCTGCGAGCCGCGACACCTCGGCCGTGTACCAGCTGACGGACTACCACTGGCTGCTGCTGCACGAGTGTCTCCAACACTACTGCGAGGTCTTCAATGACGCGGCGCGGTTTGACGGGCGGCGGCTCGGCAAGACGAAGATCCGGGAGATCGACTTCGACGGGATCGTCGACTGCTACTTCTGGGACGTCGACTTCTTCCTGCCGGCGGAGGCTCTGGACCGGATCGGCCACGAAAAGAGGACGAATCTCATGTGCGTGAGCGACGAGGCGTACGCCATCGCCCACGGCCTGGCGCCGCATCCCGACGAGCTCCGCCTCGAACTCCTCGAGCCCGGTGGCGAGCCGCTCATGGATGAGGCTCCCGAAGCCTACCGGGAGGATTCCGTGACGTACCCCGATTTCCGGGACGACGAATAGCGCGGTGTTGCCAGCTCCTCGGCGCGCCAGGTCGAGCCCGAGGAGAGCCCCGAGCAGGAGGCCGTGAGCAGACCGCGAGGGATTCCCCGTCCCGTTTGGAGTCTACCCCGCGCCGCCAGGTGCGCTACCCGCGACCTCCGGATCGACATCCACCGCGGCCGGCACCGGCCCTTCTCGGCGTACGTCGAACGCGGTTGCCCCCACGGCCAGCCTGTGCTTCGAGGTACCGCGCTCCCGGCGCCTCCCTGCGCGTGTGGCGGGGTCTGCCGACTCCGGGACCGCGACCGGCGGCGCGGTGCGCATCGCGCGATCCGCGATTGTGGCCGCCGCGCCCGGCTCGAGGTTGCGGCCAACTCCTCGCGAAACTGCGACCCCCCCCCGCCGCCGCTCGCGCCTGGCCCCGCGGACCGTTGCAGCTGTCCGCCAGACCGATGTGACCGACGTCCGTCAGCCTGAGCTTCGCCTGACCCCATCAAGGGAAAGCAGTACGACTTGCGTCCCCCCACCGACAGCCCCGGCAAGCGCACAAGTCGCGAGAGGCACCCAGCCATGGTCATACAGAGTCAGGCCAACGAGGAGCGAAGCTGAACCGGCAATTGGGAGACTCGGGAGCATGCCACGCCATCCCCGGAAATCCGCGCCGGCCCGTGGCGCAGCAAACAACGGTGCCACGATAGCCGTCCCAACGAGTGACGCCATGGCCTTGTTGGCGCCGAGCAGCAGGACAGAGAGAATGGCGGCACCGATGCCGATGGCGAAGCTAATCGGAAGTTCCAGGGGCTTTTTGCCGTAAGGCATTCCCCATTAATGACTTGCGGCGTTTTCTGGCGTCAAGGTGTAGCCACTAAATAA
>JAFGQW010000110.1 GCA_016935485.1 Planctomycetota bacterium
ACGCCGCTCATGTCCGGCTCCAACGCCATCTCCGGGATCACGATCATCGGCGCGCTCGCCGTGGCGAGCTCGGTGCACGCGACGGGCTTCAGCGCGATCCTGGGCATGCTGGCCGTGGCGTTCGCCGCCATCAACGTGGTGGGCGGCTTCTACGTGACCCACCGGATGCTATCGATGTTCAGGAAGAAGTGAGTGGCCACCGCGGGCAAGTGACCCTGGGAATCGTCAGGAAGGCGCGACGGGAAACGCAACCATGAGTCAGGCACTGGTCAATATCCTCTACGTGGTCGCTTCCGTGCTGTTCATCTTCGGCATTAAGGGGCTGACCCATCCGCGCACCGCGGTGCGGGGCAACCTGCTCGGGGCGACCGGCATGGGGCTGGCGATCTTGGTGACCCTGTTGCTGCGGGACGACCAGGGCTGGGTGACCCACACCTGGACCTCTCTCATCATCGGCGCGATCGTCGGCGGGGCGATCGGCTACTACGCGGCCTGGAAGGTCCAGATGACCGGCATGCCGCAGATGGTCGCGCTCTTCAACGGCTTCGGCGGCATCGCCTCGGTGCTGGTGGCGGGAGCGTACCTCCTGGAGATGATCGGCGTGGCGGAGTTTCGGCTGACCAACGACACGATGATCGCGACCGCGGCGTCGGGCCTGATCGGCGCGGTCACTTTCACCGGCAGCCTCGTCGCCTTCTGCAAGCTGCAGGAGGTGCTCATCCCGGACAACGTGCTCATTCCCGGCCGCCAGCTCATCAACGCGGGGCTGGCGATCCTGGTGGTCGTGCTGGCGGTCTTCCTGGTGCAGAACCCGTCGGCCGCGTGGCTCTACTGGGTGATCGTGATCGCGTCGTTCGCGCTCGGCGTGCTGCTGGTGATCCCGATCGGCGGCGCCGACATGCCGGTGGTGATCGCGCTGCTGAACTCCTACTCGGGGCTCGCGGCCGCGGCCACGGGGTTCGTCATCAACAACAACGTGCTCATCATCGCCGGATCGCTGGTGGGCGCCTCGGGGATCATCCTCACGGCGATCATGTGCAAGGCGATGAACCGGTCGCTCACGAACGTGCTGTTCGGCGTGCTCGGACCGGCCGCGGGCGGGCCGACCGCGGACCAGGTCTACGCCGGCAAGATCAAGGCGACCACGGCGGAGGAGGTCGCAATGATCCTCGATGCCGCCAGCCGCGTGGTGATCGTGCCCGGCTACGGCATGGCGGTCTCCCAGGCGCAGCACGCCGTGCGCGACCTCGCCAACCTTCTCGAGAAGAAGGGCGCCACGGTGGAATACGCGGTCCATCCGGTAGCGGGGCGCATGCCCGGGCACATGAACGTGCTGCTCGCCGAGGCGGACGTTCCGTACGACAAGCTCCTCGAGATGGACACGATCAACCCGACCATGTCCCAGGTCGACGTGGCCATCGTCGTGGGCGCCAACGACGTGGTGAACCCGGTGGCCCGCACGGACCCCACGAGCCCGATCGCCGGCATGCCCATCATCGACGTCGACAAGGCCAAGACCGTGGTGGTCGTGAAGCGGAGCTTGAGCCCCGGATTCGCCAAGATCCCCAACCCGCTCTTTGCCGCCGACAACACGCTGATGTTCTTCAGCGACGGCAAGAAGGCGTTCATCGAACTGGCGCAGGCGGTGAAGGAAACCATGTAGCTCCGTCCGCGGCTGGCCGGCGGACCGGGGAGCTTGCCCCGATCCGCCTGCCCGCGCCGCCCCGCCCGCAGAGCGCCCGACCGCCGGTCCGCTCTCACAGAAACCGCTTGATCACCACCGCCTCGAGGGGCAGCACCACCGCGTCGCCCTTGGCGAGCTGGTCGTAGCGCCGCGGCTCGGGCAGGCGCGACGGCAGCGGCAGCACGCTCAGCGGGGTGCCGCACTTCGCGAACCGCCGGTCCACGATCGCGAGCGCCACCTGCTCCTCGCCCACCAGCACGCCGCTCGTCACCGTGCCCACGAACTCGCCCCGGCGGTTGAGCACCGGATTGCCGGTGCGCACCATCTTCACCCCCTTGCCCGGCAGTCGCATCCGCACGACCTCGCGGGTCCGCTCGTTCTCGTGGACGAGCAGCGGGGCGCGGCCGATGAAGAAGGGCTTGTGGAACTTGACGCTGTTGCCGTAGCCGGCCTCGATCGGCGAGATGTCGTAGGGACCGGCGAGCTCGTGCCCGTAGAGGGGGAAGCCCGCTTCCGTGCGCGTCGAGTCGCGGGCGCCGAGCCCCGTGGGCATGAGCCCGAGCGGCGCGCCCTTCTCGAGGAGCGTCCGCCACAGCGCCACAGCTCGCTCGGGGTGCACGTAGAGCTCGTAGCCGTCCGAGCCGGTGTAGCCCGTCCGCGAGGCGACGACGTCGATGCCGCCGACCGCGCCCCGGGCGAACTCGAACCGCTTCAGGGCCTTGAGCGCAGCGCGGAAGGTCGGCTCCGCGCCGGCCGCGGCCAGCACCGCGTCCGCCCGCGGCCCCTGGAGCGCGAGATCGACGCGGCGATCGGCGCCGCTCGCCGGATCGCGGAGATCCCGGATCTCCACCCCGCCGCCGACGCCGTCGGCAACCTTCCACGGAAAGTCCGCGTCGATCTTCACCCCACCGCTCCCGACCGCCCGGATCCAGGCGAGATCGGTCTCGGCGTTGGCGGCGTTGACCACCACCATGTAGTCGTCCCAGGCGCGCCGGTAGACCAGGATGTCGTCGATCACACGGCCGTCCGGCCGGCACAGGTACGAGTAGTGGCACTGCCCGTCGCGGAGCCACGCCACGTAGTTCGTCGTCACGGCGTCGAGAAAGCGCTGCGCCGGCTCGCCCCGGAACCCGAGCACGCCCATGTGGCTCACGTCGAACAGCCCGCAGGCCTGGCGCACCGCCGCGTGCTCCTCCGCGATCGAGGTGCGGTAGCGAACCGGCATCTCCCAGCCCGCGAACGGCACCATGTTGCCGCCGAGCCGGACGTGCTCCTCGTAGAGCGGCGTGCGGCGCACCGGCAGCGCCTCGTCGTCCGGCCGGTAGTCGGCCTTGGGCGCGAGCGTGGGCGGGACGAACTGGTGGCCCACGAAGTAGACCTTGGCGGGCGCGAACATCTCGGGGTGGGCCTCGGCCAGCGCGGCCGCTTCCGGGGCCCTCTCGCGGTAGTCCGGCAGCCCGGACGCTTCCCGCACGGCGTCCACGGCGCCCGGGCCGGCCGGGGTCGCGTGGGCGGCAACCGCACTGGCGAGCGCCGCCGCGTGCTCCGCGGCGACCATGATCTCGAAGCAGACGCCGGCCTTGCCGCCGAGCGCCGTGCGATGCACGGTCGCGGACACGCCCCCGAGCGTGCCCTCGGCAAGCGCGCCCGCGTGCGCGAGCGGCGGGCCGTCCCACAGCCGCATCATCACCTTCGGCGCCTCGGGCCCGTAGAGCCCGAAGAGGCCGAGCAGCGGCGCGCGGTCCGGCTCGTGCGAGTCCTCCGCCGAGGCCCGGTCGACCACCAGGGCCGGCCCCTCGACCTTCTTGAACACGTCGTCGCGGTCGAAGAGCACGTAGCCGTCGCTGAGCGCGCGGAGCCAGCGCTTGGTCTTCTCGGCGTTCGGGCTCGAGGCGAGCACGAGGAAGCGCCGCTGGCCCGGCTCGAGGTCGCGCAGGCGGAGCAGCGACACGTCGTCGAGCGCGGCGCCCTGGCGGTCGAGCAGGAAGGCGCGCTGGCCGCTCATGGGCGCGAGCGCGCCGGTGTCCGACGTGAACGCAGAGTGCACGGTGTAGTGGGAGCGCTCGGCGCTCAGCTCCAGGATGGCCGCGTGCTCCAGCCGCACGAGCGCGGCGCCCTCGAGCGCGGCCCGGCGTCCCGCCGCGCTTTCCGGCGCGGCGGCGGGCGCCCTGGGGGCGAGGATCGGCTCGTAGTGCGGATAGGCGGCGGGCGGTGCGTCCGCCACGTCGTCCGGCGGCGGGAACCGGTGCGTGAGCGCGTCCACCCGCTGGCGGCACTCCTCGAGCAGCCCGAGATCCACCTTGCCGCGGCCGGCGTAGGTGCGCGATTCCATGTAGCGGAAGGGGTGGATGTTGCGGAGCAGGGTGGCGATGATGTCCGCGATCTCCTCGGCCTCCTTGGGGCTGTAGCCGAGCTGCGAGATCCACACGGTGCCGATACGGACCGCCCCGGGGTGGGCGGCGCTGGTGTCGCCCGGCTTGGTGTTCTTGTTGAGCACGATGCCCGCGAGCTCGAGGATGCGCGAGGCGACCTCGCCCTTGAGCTTGAGGCCGGTCGGGGAGGGGAGCGCGTCGAGATCGATCATCAGGAGGTGCGATTCGCTGCCGCCGCCGAGCAGCGCGATGCCGCGCGCTTCGAACGCCGCGCACATGGCCTGGATGTTCTCGCGCACGCGCTGCATCATCTGCCGGAACGCGGGCCGGCCCACCAGCCCGAAGGCCACCGCCTTGGCGATGATGGTGTTGATGTGGGGCCCGCCCTGCTCGCCCGGGAAGACGGCGGTGTTCATCATGGCGCCGAGCTTCGGGTCGGTGGTGAGGATGCAGGCGCCGCGGGGCCCGCACAGGGTCTTGTGCGTGGTGAACGTGGTCACGTCGGCGATGCCGACGGGATTGGGGAAGAGGCCGGCGACGACCAGCCCGGCGGGGTGCGCGATGTCCGCCAGCAGGTAGGCGCCCGCGGCATCGGCGGCCGCGCGGAGCCGCTCCCAGTCAATCGCGAAGGGGTAGGCGGAGGCGCCGCCGATGATCATGCGCGGCCGGTGCTCGCGCGCGAGCGCCAGCACCTGGTCGTAGTCGATCCGGCCGGTGGCGAGATCGACGCCGTAGGGGATGACCCGGTAGCGCTTGCCCGAGCGGTTGATGGGGCTGCCGTGCGTGAGGTGGCCGCCGTGGGCGAGGTTCATGCCGAGCACGACGTCGCCGGGATTGCACAGCGCCTCGTAGACGGCGTTGTTCGCCGCGGCGCCGGACAGCGGCTGCACGTTGGCCTGGATGGCCGCCGCGGGGGCGCGAGCGCTCGCGAACAGCGCGCGGATCCGCTTCTGCGCCAGCGTCTCGGCGAAGTCGACGTAGTCGCAGCCCTTGTAGTAGCGCCCGTCGGCGTAGCGCCGGTAGTACGCCAGATGGTGGACATAATCGAGCGGCCGCTCGTTCGTGGCCTCGGTCATCCGCCAGGACGGATAGCCCTCGGCGTAGATGTTGGAGAACCGCGAGGCGACCGCGCGCCGCACCGGCTCCGGGCAGATGCTCTCGGAGGCGATCAGGATGATGCGGCGCCGCTGGCGCTCGTCCTCGTGGCGGATCAGGCGGTAGGCGTCCGGATCGAGCTCGGCGAGGGGTCCGCGCGGCAGGAAGTCGCGCCCGTCGCCGGCGGCCTTCGTCGTGGCGTTCGTCACGGATGTCGGGTCCATGGCTGTCGTTGACCTTCCCCTTGCGGAATGGGTGAAAGCAAAACGGGCAGACGCGGGCAGGCGCCGGCCCGGGCAAGGGATAGGACGTGCGGGGCGGGGTTTCGAGGGGCGGGGCGGCGGCGGGGCGGCTTGCCTCGGTCCGCCGCCCGTCACCCCGGGAGGGGCGCGTCAGAAGTCGCGAGAAACCGCCATCGTGTTGAGATCGGCGTAGGCGAGCTTCCGGGAGGGGCGGGCCTCGTGGACGAGGGTGAGATGCAGCAGCACCTGCCGCGCGCCGCTGCCGCCGGTCACGCGCGCCTCGAAGCCGTGGGGAAAGCCCTCCTCCTCGGAGGTCCGCTGGGCAAACCGGGCCACGCCGAAGTGGTCCGGAGTGCCGTTCGTGGCCACCGAGATCGTGCTGTGAGCGAAGAGGCTCCGCCCCGCGCGGACCGGATCCTCGGGAATCTCGTAGGGATCCGGCGGCGTGGGCTCGATCACGCCCTCCGCGCTGAAGCCGGCCAGCGCCTCCAGCACCGGCCGGCGCACATCGAAGAGCCAGGCCAGGTGGCGCTCCTCGCGAGCGAGCCGGAGCAAGCGTTCACGTTCCGCGGGGTCGGCGACTGCGTCCACCTGGGCGCGGTCGAGGAGGGCGACGCTGCGAAACACGACGAGGTCGAGCCCGCCGGGAACCTCGGCCAGCGGGCCGGCGACGCCGTCCTTGCGCGTGAGGTAGACGGCGACCACGCGGTAGACATCCACCCGGAGGGTCTCCTCCGGTGAGCCGTCGGCCCGGTAGGCGTAGGGAGACTCCGCCTGGAGGAAAAGCAGGCAGTTGCCGGTGGCGCGGTCCGTCTCCGGGTCCTTCTCCACGATGCCGTCCGGAAGCAGCACGGGGAGCAGGGAGCCCGCCAGCCTCTCCGCGCTCACCCCCTCGAGGATGCCGAGGAGCGCGTGTCCCTCGGGACCGTCCGGATAGAGACGGATCGAGGAGGCGACGTCGTTCGCGAGCCGATTGAGGATGTGCTGGCACTGGGTGTTGACGCGGTTGTGGGACTCCATCATGGCGTTGGCATCGCGCACGAGAAGCAGCGACTTGAAGAAGGTCAGCACGAGCAGCGCGAACACCACGACCGCGACGATGACCTCCACCAGGGTGACGCCGCGCTGGCCTCCGGCGGCGCCCCGGCGGGCGTCAGCTGCGGTCGATGTAGATCTTCTCGATGTGATAGGCATAGTGAAGATTCTCCGTGCTCCGGTAGACCTCGACCCGGAGGAGGTAGGAGCCCTCCGGGAACCGGGCCCCCGGCGTGGACCACTCGAGCTGCTCCGGTCCGGTGCCGCGGTCGGGAACCACCAGCCCCGGAGGGGGGAGCTGCCCGGGCACCGCCGGGCTGTCATCCAGCACGTGGAGCCACGTGGCGCCGTTGTCCCGGGAGTAGAGTAGCGCATAGCGCAGCCGCGTCTCCGTCTCGCCGGAGTTGGGCGTGCTGGTCGCGGAATAGGGCCGTCCGTCCCAGCGGCTCCAGAGTGTCTCCCAGTGGATGGGGATCGTCTCCGGATCCACGAGCTCGGTCACCGCCGTGGGGTTGCGGATGATCGCCCGCGGCAGGCGGACGATCGGCCGCGCGAGGCTCGCGCTTCCGGCCTCGAGCAGCGAGTGGATGAGCGTCAGCATCGAGTACTTGGAGACGAACGCCGACCCCGACTCCGTGGTGCGATCGATGCCGTTCACGACCACGTAGGCCGATCGATCCCGATCGGGCGGCCGGAGCTCCACCAGCGCCGAGCCGACCACGGTGCGAAGATCGTGGTTGTAGTAGGTCCGGACCAGCGCGGCGTTGAAGCGCGGGTAGTCGGCCGTGTAGGTGAACTCGGGGCCCACGCCCCCGTCGCGGTCGGTCGCGATGTGGAACGGCCGGCTGATCTTGGTCCGCGTCGGCAGGCTGAAGTTGTAGTTCCCGGCGAGCTCCTGGCCGACCGTGGTCAGGGTGCCCTGGGTCGTGTCGGCGTGGCGATGGTGGAAGGTCGCGCTCGCCGTGCCGACGTTGAAGAACGACGTGCACCCCTCGGCCGAGGTCACGCGCGAGCCAGCGACGAACGTCGTACCCTGCGGTAGCCACCGCGTGATGTCCTGGCGGCGGTCCCGGAAGAACTGGCCGGCGGCCGTGCCCGCCGGCAGGTTGCCGGTCGTGCGCCAGTGGGTCGCGTACGCGGCATCCGGGTACAGCTCGCCCAGCCAGTGCGCGCCCCACCAGTAGCTGGTCGTGCCCGCCTCACGGATGAGCTTGACGTTGCGGTAGGCCGCGTCGCCGCCCCCCGAGATGCTGTCCACCCGGACCGTGCCCGAGGTGCCGTAGGGCCGGCCGTGGACCGGGATCGAGCTCGGGAAGCCGTTCGAGGCGTCGTAGCCGATCTCGTTGCCGATCCCGAGGTAGTAGTAGGAGAAACCGGTGAGCGTGGTGTAGAGCGCCTCCGCCCGCGTGAGCGCCGTGCGCACCGTCTGCAGGAAGCGGGGCACATCGATCTCGAGCCGGCCGAGCCAGCCGTCGCGGAGCCGACCGGACGTGAAGCCCCAGACGGAGCTGAAGTTCCCGGCGCTGCTGGAGAGGTTGTCAAAGAACCAGTTGAAGCCGTTGGGGAAGTGGGCCCCGCCCTCCTTGAGGTCGGCGTACGGACAGTGGCGCGGATCGCCCAGGAACTGGTAGCGCTCCGTGAACGGCACGTCCTCGGCGCTCGCCGTCCAGTACGCGAACGTGCGCGACTGGTTGGTGGGGCTGACGATGTAGGACGGGGTCACGGCGGGCCAGCGGCGTCCGGGCTCGTCTTCCGGCTGCCAGAGCGCGCCCGCCTCCCAGTTCTCGGGCTGCGTCGGGTCGATGGGCGGCACGTCGGTCCAGCGCGCGTTGCCGAGCAGGGCCGGCGCCAGCGCGGACCAGCCGGCCAGTTTCGGGAAGCGCTGTCCCGGCGTGTCGCCGAGATGCGTCACCGCGGTGATCAGCCGGTTGCCGCCGTCGGGCGGAGGCAGGTACGAGGCCACGCCGCCCGCGGGGTCGCGCCGCACCGTGATGACCCAGCGCGCAGTATTCTTCGGCGCGTTGGTCGTGGCGGTGAGGTCCTGGCTGAAGGAAGCGCCCGCACCGAGGGGAGTCGGCACGTACTCGCGGCCGTAGAGCTGCCACTGGGCGGCCAGGCCGCTGCCGTTGGACTCCACCGGGCAGGTGAGCGGGGAGCGCCGGAGCTTCAGCACGAGCGCGTCGCCCTCCCGGGCCACGGAGCTGACGTACATCCGCTGCCCGGAAATGCTGCTCGCCGCGGGCACGTCGCCCGGCCGGACCGCCCCGCGGACGTAGGAGCGCGGTCCGCCCGACCGGGTCGCAAGCGCCTCGATCTTCTCGATCAGCACCGGGCGCCGCGCCGGGTCGGAGTCGGTGAGCTGGGCGATCAGCGTGGGCTCGTCCGGGAGCACGAGCCCCTCGAGCCGGACCGTCACGGTCTCGAGCTCGGTGCTGGCGGTGGCGCCGGGCTCGCGGTAGCTGTAGACGCGGACCTTCACGTCCGGCCCGCTCGCCAGATCGTAGCGGAGGTTCTCCGGGTGCGCCACCACGCGGACCCCGGGATGGCCCACGGGGTCCTTGGCGGGATCGGAGTAGTTGCGGAGCGCCGGCATCGGCAGCAGCTCGCCGTGGAGATTGACCAGGATGGCGTTGTGGAACCTGTCGGGGTGCGAGATCAGGTCCTCGAGCAGCAGCTGCCAGGTCGGTTGCTGGGCGTCCTCCAGGCCCACCGCCGTGCGCTGCTGGAAGAGCGCGGCCGCCTCGGGCCAGCGCAGACAGTGGTTGAAGTGGTCCGCGAGCGTGTAGGGGAACGGGCACTCCGAGATGCTGTTCCGGAACACGCCGTCCACGTTCTTCAGGGCCTTGACTTCCTCCGGCACGTAGTAGCGCACCGCCGCCGAGCCATCCGGCATCCGGCCGGGATAGAAGTAGACCGCGTCCACCGGGTCGGTCGACGAGGTCGCGTCGTTCATGAACGGGGCGTAGAACGGATCGCGCCCGTAGCCCGCCCGGGTGATCCAGTGCGTGCGGAACTTGAGCCCCGGGTTGCGGGACTCGAGATCGGTGAGCGTCGATTCGACGAACGGCCGGATAGAGTCCATGTAGACCCACCAGCCGGGCACGTTCTCCAGCGCGAGCAGGTAGACGTCGTAGACCTGGGTGGTGGGGTAGCTGTGCCCGAGGCTCCGGATGACCGAGGACGTCTCGGCCAGCCGGGCGCGGGAGCCGTCGCGGTTGCGCCGGAAGACGCGCACCGTGACGAAGCGCACATCGCGGGTCTGCTGGCCCGGGAACGGACGCACGGAGATCTGCCGCGCCCAGCGCCACCGGCCGCCCTCGGTCGTGCTGTTCTGGCTGGCCGGGTGGTCCGGCGGCACGAGCGCGCCACCCGACTGCGTGAGGGTCAGCGTGTCCTGGACGGTCACGCCGTCATCGAACCGGTCGAGATCCGCCGCCACCTCGGCGTCGCCGCGGTCCACGCAGGCCTGCAGCTCGGCAAGGATGCTCTGGGCGGTACGGTACGCGAAGATGCGGTCGCGCGTCATGGCCGTGTACGACCAGGACAGCCCGATGTGGTCGGCCGCGGCCACCGCCACCAGAGAGAAGATGGCAATGGAGAAGATGACCTCGAGCAGGGTGACGCCCCCGTCCGTCGGGTGTCTCGGCTTCATGGCGGCCTCCTACTCCACGAACCGGATGGCCTTGGAGATGCGGTACTGGCCCATGGAGATCATCAGGCCCGCCAGCACCTGCTTGTCGTACTCGATCTCGGCGTAGTCGCCGCTGCCCTCCACGCGGATCGTCCCGCCGGCGATGAGCGAGCCGCGCAGCACCGAGGGGGCCCGCACCACGATGCTCCCGGTCGCGTAGATCAAGCCGTTGAAGAAGTTGTGCGGCGAGGAGTCCACCGTGAGGTTGCCGTTGACGAAGATCACGCCGGTGCCGCGGAGCGGGCGCGTGTCGTCGAAGGTGAGATCGCCTTCCATGATGAGCAGGGACTCCTCCGGAATCGGGGACGGGAAGGCCGCGCCGTTCTGGAAGACGTCGTCCGCGAGGCTGTGCAGCTCCGCATACGGCACGCCGAACACGGCCTCGACCGAGCCGTCGTAGTCCGCGATCGGCGCGAGCGCGGGACTGCCCGAGATCTCGCCGGAGGCCGCGACGCTGCCCGTGCCCAGGGGGTAGACCACGCCGGCGCCGGCGTTGCCGATGACCCGGGTGCGCGTGCCGAGCAACACGCGGTCGCCGCGGGCGGCGTTGATGGCCGCGTCTCCCGGCGGGGAGAGCGACAGGCGCCGGATCTCGGTGAACGCGCGGGCCGTGCCGAGCACGCGGTTGGGGCTCTCGTTGAACGCACGGTTGGAATCCACGCGCCGGAACACCGCGCCCCAGGCTGCCAGGTGCCACGCCTGCCCCGCTCCGGGCAAGCCTCGGACCAGGGAGACGTCCCGGATCTCGAGCAGGGGATTGCGCGGATCCGCCCGCTTCACCTCGTAGCGGGCCCAGATGTCGCCGCTGATCTGGAAGTGGCGGACGATCCCCAGGTCGGGATCCTCGGTATCGAGGATCGGGGGATCGGCGGTTTCCTCCCGGATCGGCGCGAAGACGGAAACCGGCTGGCTGGCCTGACGCCGGAACCACGAGAATGCGTCCACGAGCCCGGCTCGGGCCACGTTGCGCGCCTGGCCGACGGCGCGGAACTCCGTCTCGGCTTGCGTCTTGTAGGCGCCGAGGACGATACCGCCCACGAAGATGAGGCCGGACATGGCCATCGACACGAAGAGCACGATCAGCAGGATGGTGCCCGCGTCATCGCCGAGCTGGCGCCCGGTGCCACCCGGCCGTGCCTGAAGGGGCAGGTGATTGCGGCGCATGGGTTGCCCCCGTCTTTCTGGACCGGTCAGATCATGCGGCTTGTCTCTGTGTCCTGAACCGACTGCCATCGGTCCGGGCCCGAGGGAAGTGTATCATGTGGGCGAGTTGTATAAGGCGTAAAAATTGGCGAAAGTATTGCTCGTCCGGAAGCGACGGCGCGACGAAGCCGGGCCGTGCGCCGGGCGCGCCCAGCGCGAGGCCGCGCACGAGTTTGCAAACGCTCCCCCGCCGGGCCAGACTTCCCGGGCGCGTCGTGGCGTGGGCTCGTGAGCCGGGGGCGGAAACGTCTTCCCGCGGGATCCAGCCCCGAAACGGCCGGTCTCCGCCGTGCGCGAGTGTTGTGCGACGATCCGGAAGGGCTCAGGTCATGCCCGTCATCGGCCTCACCGGTCCCAATGCCGCCGGCAAGGGAGAGGCCTGCGCCTACCTGCGGAGCCAGGGCTTCGCGGTCCACTCGCTGAGCGACATCATCCGGGAGGAGCTGGCGGCGCGAGGCGAGGCGCCGACCCGCGAGGCGATGATCCGCACCGGCAACGAGCTCAGGCGCGGGGGGGGGCCGGGAGCTCTCGCAGAGCGGCTGCTTCCCCGTCTGGGCCGCCGCGACGTGGTCGACAGCGTCCGCACGCCCGGCGAGGCGGGCGTGCTGCGGCGGATCGAGGGATTCCTGCTCGTGTGCGTGGACGCGCCGGCGGCGGTGCGCTTCGAGCGGGCGTGGCGGCGCGGCCGGGTGGGCGACGCCCGAACGCTCGAGGCGTTCGTCGCCCTGGAAGCGCGCGAGAACACGACGGATCCGGCGGCACAACAGCTTGCGGCGACCGCCGCGCTCGCCGATGTGACGCTCGCGAACGACGGCGGGCTCGACGCCCTGCACGCGCAGCTGGACCGTCTGCTCGCGGAGCGGTGCGCGCCGCCGGAATCTGCGGCGTAAGGGTGCCCGGCGGGCGCGTTCGCCCCGTGCGGCCGCCACGGAAGGCCATCGCCGGATCGGGCGAGTGCAGCGAAGGGACGTGGGCGGCATGGAACACGATGGCATGATCCAAGCGGCGGGCGAGCGGATTCGCGGCGCGGCGAACGTGGTCGTCGTCACGGGTGCCGGCGTGAGCGCGGAGAGCGGGATCGACACCTACCGGGGCGCCGGCGGGCTCTGGGAGAAGCACGACGTGAACGAGGTGGCGACCGCGAGCGCGCTGCGCCGGGACCCCGCGAAGGTGTGGCGATTCCTGCTGCTGCTCCGCGAGCACATCGCGGCCGCCTCCCCCAATGCGGCACACCGGGCGATCGCGGCGCTCGAGGATCGGGTCGCGACCGTCCGCGTGATCACGCAGAACATCGACGGGCTCCACCAGGCCGCGGGCAGCCGGACCGTGCTCGAGATTCACGGCAACGTGCGGGAAGCCCGCGACCCCGAGACCGGCGCGATCCACGCGCTGGGGGAGCTCGACCTCGAGCGCCTGCCCCCGCTCTGTCCGCGGACCGGACGGGTGCTGCGCCCCAACGTGCTCTACTTCGAGGAGGCGTACGATCCCGAGATCATGGGACTGGCCTCGCGGTGGGTGCGGCAAGCCGAGGTGATCCTGATCGTCGGCACCTCCGGCATGGTCCCGACCCCCTACTTCCTCGCCTGGGAAGGGAAGTCGGCCGGCGCGTTCGTGATCGACGTCAACCTGGACCGGAGCGCCCCGATGTTCACCTTCGGAACGGAACTGGCGGACCTGTTCCTGCAGGGCAAGGCCGGTGTCGTGCTGCCGCAAGTGGTCGCGCTCATCTGAGCCGGCGGTGCTGCGGGTCAAGGGCGAACGGCGCGCGCTGTGCAATTCGATGGGGTCAGGCACCGGACATTGCAGACATCGCGGTCTGCAATTCGATGGGGTCAGGCACCGGACATTGCAGACATCG
>JAFGQW010000111.1 GCA_016935485.1 Planctomycetota bacterium
CGGACGAACACAGACCGATCACCTGGTGAAACCGGTTCCCTTTGCCGCTTCCCGGAACCGCCCTGTCCCAGGAGCGACACGCTCAGGCTCCGAACACAGGCTACCAGCGACCGCCCGGGCGCTGGGTGCCGATGCGTCCGGGGCGTAGATAACCGAATCCCCCGGGAGAAGCAAACAAAAATCCGCACAGACTGTGCGGGCTTCCGGGAGCGCCACCGCGGGCGGTGCCTGCGGCGGGACGAGGGGCGAGATGTTGTGGAGCGCGGGCGGGAGAATTCTGCGGCACGTGCCGCGTGCGTGGCTTCGCGTCTGCGCATGGGGCCGCCGCAAGATCCGCTTGCCGGGTTTCGCCGCGCGGTTGCTGCTCGGGTTCGAGTGGCGGCAAGCTGGTTCGAACCCGCGCCGCCACCGGCCTAGCGCCGCGCGGACCCGGGTAGGAGGACCCGCGAGAAGGCGCAGTTGTTCTTGCCCGGCACCTCACCGCGGAAAGTAGAGGGCGTGCAGCTCCGCGGGCGGACCGGCACGCTCGCTGTGGCGCGCGCCCAGCCGCGCGACCGAGGCGGCGCGGACCTCGCGGTCGGCGGGCGGCGTCAGGGTGACGTCGGGCCGATGTTCCAGCATGGGCTCGAGCGCCGCGGCCCCGCTTCCGGTGAGCACCGCTCCGGCCGGGGTGAGCGCCGCCACCTCGGCGGCCGTCCGCAGCGCGGGCTCCGCGATCCAGCGCGTGCCCGCGCGAATGCCGGCGAACAGCCGATCCTGCCGGGCGGCCAGCGCGGCCACGATGGCGGGGGCGCCGGCCGGCGCCTGGAAGCAAAGCGCCTCCAGCGTATCGATGCCCACCGCCGGCCGGGCGAGCGTCTGCGCGATCGTCATGGCCGCCATCAGGCCGATGCGAAGCCCGGTGTGCGAGCCGGGTCCCCGCGTCACCGCGATCAGGTCGAGGCGCGCGGGCTCGACGCCCGCGGAGTCGAGCAGACACCGGAGGGCGGGCACGAGATTGCGGCCGTGGTAGAGCCCTGCGGCCAGCGACTCCTCGGCGACGAGCACCGCGCCCAGGAGCAGCGCGACGCCGCCGCTCCGGCCGGAGGTCTCGATGCCCAGGACCGCCAGCGGACGGTCGGCGGTCGTCACGGGTTCTTCGGCCGCGGCGGCGTCACCCAGATCGCTTTGGGCTGCGCGCAGCGAATCGGGGAGGCCGCTTCCTCGGCCGCGAAAGCCGGAAAGACGAAGCTCGGGTTGACGCGGATGCCCTCGCGCTGGAGCTCCGCGATGCGGCCCGGGCTGAGCCGGCTCAGATCGATCACGGCCTGGATCTCCAGATCCGTGCCCGCCAGTTCCTTGCACCGCTTGAGGTGCTGGGGCGGGCCGATGAAGGTGAAGGTCTCGCGCCGCTTGTCGGTGGTCGGAATCTCCGCTCCGAGCGACCCGTCGGTCGGCACCTTCAGCACGATGGGCACCTCGATGTCCAGCTGGTCGTCCACGGGCACCAGCGGGATCGCGACGTCCATCTCCGGCGGATCGGCGTCGAACGTCACATCGGCCGGCACGCTCGGCGGCCGGACCACTTTGAACAGGCGCTTGTTGGACGTCCGGGTCAGACGCCGCTTCTCCTCGCCGCCTGCGGTGTCCTCGTCCACCGGTTCGAGCCGCACCCGCTCGAAGGTGTTGACGTAGAGCGCCGGGCACGTCACGCGCACAGTGTTCTTGGCGGGCTGCGGTTCGCCCATGCGGTAGCCGAGCTCCGGAGAGAACCACTCCAGGTCGGCGACCACATCCACGTGGCGGTTCTGAAGCCGGAGCACCCGGATCCGCAAGTCGGGGATCTCGATCCGCACCCGTTGATCGACGCCGGTGAAACCGATCTGCGCGCCCGCGAGGGTCCAGATGTCCTCGACGATCTTGTCGTCCGGGAACGTGCGACTGACGCTCAGCCTGCCAACCAGCTCCTCCTTCTGCCGGAGGTCCTCGATGAGCTGGCGGGGGCCCGTGAAACGGACCGGGACGGTGAGCCGGGCGCGCTCCGAGCCGTCGGGCGGCAGGAAAGTGCCAGTGTAGTCGGGCGCCAGGCCGAGGAAAATCGTGTGCTCGCGCACGTCCTGCTGCCGGTCGAACTTGCCGAACCGGATCGCGAACTCGAAGTCCTGCTTGTCCATGATCTTGCCGTCCACCACCACGAAGATGATCACGGCAAGCCCCAGGGCGAGCCCCCGGTTGAGCCAGTCGCGGGCAACGAGCTGGAGGAGTCGTTTCAGCATTTACCCCGCCTCCTTGACGGTCGCCGGGGCTTTGCGTCCACCCGGAGGCCGGCTGGTCAGCAGCTCGCGGAGCAGCTGCTCGAACTCCTCGGCGTGCAGCCGGCGGAAGAGCTTGCCGCCGTGGGCGAGCGAGATCGCGCCGGTTTCCTCCGAGACGATGACCGCGATCGCGTCGGTTTCCTCGCTGATCCCGATGGCGGCGCGATGGCGCGTGCCGAGCCGGCGGGAAACCTGCGGGTTCTCGGTCAGGGGAAAGATGCAGCCGGCGGACGAGACCCGTCCGTTCTGGATGAGCGCGCCGCCGTCGTGCAGCGCCGAGCCCGGCCAGAAGATGGTCTCGAGCAACTCGCTCTTCACCTCGGCGTCGAGGAAGACACCGCCTTCCGTGACGCTGCGGATGTCGGCCTCGCGCTCGATCGCCACGAGCGCGCCGATCTTCTCGCGGCTCATGTTGCGCACGGCCCTCACCACCTCGGGGATGAAGCCCGGGTCGGTGTGCAGGAACTGCGCGACCAGCGGGTTCTGGCCGATCTTCATCAGGCCGCGCCGGATCTCGGGCTGGAAGACCACGATCATGAAGATCGCCGCCAGGGTGACCAGGTTCTGGAAGACGTAGTTGAGGTGCGGCAAGTTGCCGAGCCGGGTCATCACGTTCGTGAGGATGAAGCCCATGATGAGGAAGAAGAACAGCCCCTTGATGATCCCGCTGCCGCGCGTGCCGCGCAGGAACACCAGGATGCCGTAGAAGCAGACGAACAGGATGAAGATCTCGACCGCCGTCCACAGGGTCTGCGTGGCGAACATGGCTAGGACGTCCCTTCTTCCGGCGGACGGCCGCGGGCCACCGCGCGCGCCACGCGCACGGCCTGCCGCGTCTCGGCCACGTCGTGCACGCGGAGCACCTCGACGCCGGCCGCCGCGGCCAGCGCCGCAACGGCCACCGATCCGGCCGTGCGCTCGTGCGGGATGGCCACGCCGGTCAGCGAGCCGAGAAAGGACTTGCGGCTGGCGCCGAGCACCCGCGGGCGGCCGAGGCTCCGCAGCGTGTCGAGCCCGTGCAGAAGAGCGAGGTTGTGGGCGAGCGTCTTGCCGAAACCGATGCCCGGATCGACGAGCGTGCGCCCGAGCGGGATGCCGGCCTCGCGGGCGCGGACGAGTGCTTCCCGCAGCTCCCGGACGACGTCGGCGACGACGTCGCCGTAGCGCGGATCCTCCTGCATCGTGCGCGGGCAGCCGCGCATGTGCATCAGCACCACCCCCGCGCCGCACTGCGCCGCGACGGCCGCCATCTCGGGGTCGCCGCGAAGTGCGGTCACGTCGTTCAGGAGATGGGCGCCGGCCGCCACGGCCGCCCGGGCCACGACGGCCTTGGAGGTGTCCGCGCTGAGCAGGCCGTCACTCCGGGCGCGCAGGCGCTCCAAGACCGGCAGGACGCGCTGGAGCTCCTCCTCGGCGGACACGCCCCGGCTGCCGGGACGGGTCGACTCTCCCCCCACGTCCACGATGCCCGCGCCGGCCTCGAACATGCGGAGGCCGTGGTCGGCGGCGGCGATCGCGTCGGCGAACCGCCCGCCGTCCGAGAAGCTGTCGGGCGTCGCGTTGAGCACGCCCATGATCACGGGCTCGCCCGCAAGCTCGAGCGCGCGGTCATGGGCGAGGGGGATGTGGAAGCGCCGGGTGGCCGCGGCCGCGAGCGCGGCACAGAGCGCGCCCCCGAGGGCCCGGGCAGGGGGTGCGTCCTCGGCCCACTGCCGGAACCGCGCGCGGAGCACCGCCGCGTCGCCGGTGAGGCGTCCGCCGCCGGCCGCGCCGGCAGCGAAGGCGGCCGGAAGAACGTTCGCGAGGAAATCGCGCTCCGGGCGCTCGAGGTTCGAGAGCACGAGCGTCGCCAGGGCGGGCTCGTCCTCGCGCGGCGCGGCGTCGGCCGGCGCGTTCAGGCCGGGCGCGGACAGCACCAGCGGATTGAGCCGCGCCAGCGCGGTTTCCAGGATCGCGTCCATCAGCGCCAGTCCTCCAGCCCCTGGACGATGTCCTCCGCCAGATCGGTCAGCGAACGGTCGAGCGCCGTCGTGACACTCTCGCCGCGCGGGAGGAGAAACGCCTCGGAGCTCATGCGGCGCACCGAGCGGAGCACCCTGCCAGTGCCGCGCTCGACCAGCTCCGCCTCCACGGTCACCGCCACGGACGATTCCGAGTTCAGGTCGCTCGGGGTCTTGCTCAGGAGGATCTCGTGGACGTCGACGATCCTGCCGGTCAGGAAAGCATCGGCCTCGCCGCGGTTGGCGATCCGCCACGGCGTACGCAGCCGGATCTGCTGGACGACCTTGCCGGTCAGCGCGAGCTCCAGGTCACGGCGGAAGGTCTCGTTGCGAAACACGTCCACGGCCACGCTCCGGATGGCCGGATCGTACAGGGAGCCGGCGGAGTAACCGCAGCCCGCCGTCAGGATCAGCACGGCCAGCCCAGGGTGCTTCATCTTCCGATCTGCTCCAGGCTGGTGCGGGCCGCGCGGGCCGCGGCCGTGTCGGGGTAGCCCCGGGCAATCTGCGCGAGACTCTCCGCCGACCGGCGCGCCCAGTCCGTTTCGGGATACTCCTGGAGGGTCAGCCGGTGGTAGAAAACGCTCGCGTCCACGCGCTTGTCGGCCAGGTAGAAGTCGGCGATCCGGTAGTTCTTCTCGGCCAGGAGGTCGCCGATCTCCTGGGCGTGCCGGCGGGCGCGGTCGGCATGGTCGCCGCCGGGGTGGCGCTGTTCGTAGTCGCGAAATCCCTTCAGCGCGTCCTCCAGGAGCTTGCGGTCATAGGCGGCGCCGCGGCTGTGCCGGAGCCGGCAGAGCGCGATCCGGAACTCGGCAAGCCCCTGCCAGATGCTGCCCGGATGATCCTCGATCAGGGCCTCGTACTCCAGGCGCGCCAGCTCGAAATCCCGCCGGTCGAAGGCGTCCTGGGCGAGGATGCGGCGCGCGTCGGACGCGTGCTCGCCGCGCGGGTTGATCCGGATCAGGAAGCGGAGCACCTCGGGCCCGGACACCCGGAGGCCGAGCGCGCGGGGGATGCCGAGAAAACCGCTGCCCGCCCCCTCGATCAGCGCCACGCCGAGCTCGAACACCTCCGTCTCCACGGACCGGGGCGAGAGGGGATAGGCTTCGACGAACGTCTCGAAGGCGGCCAGCGCGGCCCCGTGATCGCCGGCCCGGGCGAGGCAGACCGCCCGGCAGTGCATGGCCTCCTCGCGGAGCGCCTCGGCGTCGGCGTCGGCGCCGGCGCGCGCGAGCAGCTCCTCGAGCAGCACGAGCGCGGCACGCGGCTGCCCGGCGGCCAGCTCGCGGCGGGCCGTATCGAGGAGCGCGGCCGGCGGGCTCGCGGGGGGCGCCGTAGCGCAGGCGGTCAGCGCCACCGTAACGGCAAGAACGATCAGGACTCGCAACGGGGATTCTCTCGTCGCCGGGGCGAAAGGACCTGCCTCGGCCCCCTGGCCGGGCGGACGGGTCCGACCGCTACCGCGGCAAGCGACTTCGGCACACGGCGACACGGCACACAGGGACTTTGGACGCGGCGAATCGCCCACTCATGGCGGCAAGAGGTATCTTAGCATCGGCAGTTCCGCTTCCAACCACCAAGTCAGCGCCAGGTTGAGGGTTTTTCGCGCTTCGGCGAGCGGCCGCGCTTCCAGCTCCAGTCGGTCCCGGTCGGCGCTGGCGAGTCTGCCGAGCTGCTGGAGGAGCCGGCGGCCGGCGCCGGTCAGCGGCAGGTCGCGTCCGGGCGGCGCCGCCGGGGCGCAGGCTGGACACAGGCAGCCGCCGGCGGCGGGGCGAAAGCAGGTGGCCGCTGCGGGCGCGTGGCGCCGACCACACTCGGGGCAGCCATCCAGCACCGGAGCGAAGCCGAGGAGCCCGAGCAAGCGCACGTCGAAGGCGATCACGTCGCCGGGCAGGCGGTCGGGAGAGGCGGCGGCGAAGCGGCCGAGCGCCTTGACGGCGAGCCCGAAGAGGCGGCGCTCGGCTGCCTCCGGCCGGGTGGCTCGCCGGAGGAGGTTGAGGAGGTGGAGGCCCGCGTGGTAGCGGTCCAGCCGGCGACCGAGCCCGGGGAAGTGCGTGATCGTCTCGAAGTCCGCCAGGATCTGGATCTCGCGGCTGGGTTTCTCGAAGACGATGGCGCGGCCGTGGTAGAGCAGGTCCACGAGGCGGAAGGCGCGGCGGGAGTACTCCCGGGCGCCCTTGGCCAGGACCGAGACCCGGCCGCGCTCGCGGCTGAAGAGATCGAGGATCTGGCTCGTGTTGGAGAAGTCGACGCGGTGGAGGACGAGGGCCTCGGTTTCGTAGATCGCCACGGCGCGACTACGGACTCGCCGCCGCCGCCGGCAGCCGGATCTGCACCCGGCTGACGCGCCGCGAGTCGGCCTTGAGGATCTTGAACTCCGCGTGGCCGTGCTGGAACGTCTCGCCCTCCTCCGGGACGCGGCCCAGCGTGGAGAAGACGAACCCGCCGAGGGTCTCGTATCCGGCATCCTCGGGCAGCGCGAGGTGCATCGCCTCGTTGAGCTCGTGGATGTGGATTTTCGCGTCCACGCGGAAGGTGCTTCCGTCCACGCGGCGGATGACGGCGACGCTCTGGCCGGTGTCGAACTCGTCGGTGATCTCGCCGACGATCTCCTCCAGGATGTCCTCGAGCGTGATCAGCCCCGAGGTGCCGCCGTACTCGTCCAGCACGATGGCCATGTGGGTCTTCAGGTCCTTGAACTCCCGGAGCAGCTCCCCGATGTTCTTGGTCTCGGGCACGAAGTGCGCCTTGCGCATGAGCTCCCGGGCGGACTTCGGCGTGTTCTCTTCGCCGTCCTTCAGCAGGTCCTTGACGTGCAGGATGCCGACGATCTGGTCGCGGTCGCCCTCGTGCACGGGAATGCGGGAATGGCCCGATTCGACGGCCAGCCGCCGGGCGGCCTCGCGCGGCGCGCCGGCGTCGATGCTCACGACGTCGATCCGCGGCGTCATCACCTCGACCGCTTCCGTGTCGCCGAGATCGATGATGTTCTCGATCATCTCGCGCTCGTCCTCCTCGAGCACGCCGCTGCGCTCGCCCTCCTCGGCCGCCTCCGTGATCTCGGCGGTCAGGCGCTCCTGCTGGAAGGTCACGGGGTGCTTGCCGCTCAGCCGGGCGACGGTGTCGGGAAGCCAGGCCATCGAGCGGGTCAGGGGAAGCAGCACGACCGGCAGGGCCCGGAGGAGGGGCAGGAGAAGCAGCATCGTGCGCTCGGCATTGTAGCGGGCGACGAAGCGCGGAATCGACTCGCCGAGGAGGAGCACGCAGGCGAGCAGGACGACGAACCCGAGGATCCAGTGCTCGCCCAGGGAGGCGAGCACGAGCCGGTCGAGCAGGAGCACGAGCACCAGGTAGCTCGCCACGCGCAGCCACTCGAGGGTCAGCACCAGGCGGTCGTAGCCCACCCGATCGAGCCAGACGTGGATCTGGACTTCCCGCGCCTCGGACCTGAGCCGCTCCTGGAGCCGTCTCCAGCTCAGGTTCTCCAGCCCGCCCTGGGCCATGGCGAGCACCACGCCGAGCAGGGCCGCGGCCGCGGCCAGGACCGTCATGGGCAGGACCCCGAGACCGGCGAGCAGCAGCACGGGGCCGAGGCAGGGCAGGGGCTCTTCAGGGCACCAGCGAGGCCCAGGGTCTTCCACCCCGTTCAACTCCTTGCAGCAGGCGGGAATGCCGATCGCGGGAGCGGCGCCGCGGTCTCCCGCGCCGGTCCCTCCTCCCCGGAAGTATCGAATATCCCCAGGCGGCCGTAAACCCCTCCCGGGCGGAATCGCGCCGCGCCGGGCGGGCGGCTACCGGAGGGTCGGGCGGCTACCGGAGGGTCGGGCGGCTACCGGAGGGTGAAGCCGTGCGGGCCGAGGATGCGGCGCAAACCCTGCGCGTCGGCCGCCACGGCCGCCGCCACGCACCGCAGCCCGCGCAGCGCGCCCAGGTTCGGGATGTCGATGGCGAGCGCGGCCTCGCCCCGGGGGTCGAGGGCGCCGGCGAAACCGCGGAAGATCGGCGCCCCCGAGAGCGACAGGAAGAAGAGCGAATCCGGGGTGAGCGGGATCGGGCCGAGCGGCGTCGCGAGGCCGGGGCGGCTGGAGAACGCGAGCGCGGCGCGGTACGCCTGGGAGGCATCGGCCGGGGAGAGGAGCTTCAACGCGTAGGTCTTTCCGACCTCGGGCGCCGAGGCGGCTGTGAACGCGCGCCCCCAGGCGGCCAGCAGGTTGTCCGGCCGCCGGGGAGTGCCGAGCGCGGTGCTCCGGACGATGGTCGAGAGCTTGGCGTCGAACTCGTGCACGAAGCCGAACATGCCCGGGCCGAATCCCATCCAGTTCGAGAAGAGCCAGCCGCGCGACTGCTGGTCGAAGTGGAGGCCCAGCGCCTCGGTCCCTCCCTGCGGCATGCCCGGGAAGAAAACGGTGGTCAACTTGCTGATCACGGGCTCGTAGCGCAGCAGACTCCACTCTGACGCGAGCAGCACGTCGCCGGTGAGTGGGTCCTCGGCGAGGTTCCCGGCGCGAAGCGACGTCGTGCTGGTGTGCGCGAGCGACAGCACCGCGCCGCCGCCGCGGGCGACGAGGTGCAGCACGCCGGCCTGGTCCAGGATCCACCAGTTTCCGGTGTCGACCTGCTCGGCGAAGGCGACCGGCTCGGCGGCCCCCTTCGGCCAGAGCGCCACGGGGGAGAGCGTGGTGGCGCCCACGAGCGGCGCCCGGTAGAGCCCGTTCTGGCTGCCGTTCCACCGCGTGAGCAGCACGAGGTCGCCGGCGTCGTCGAGATCGATGGCGGCGGCGCTCATGGGGAAGATGAAGAAGCTCGACAGCGTGTTGACGCCGCTCGTATCCACCCGCCACAGGTACGTGCGCGGAACCGCGGTCTGCGCCAGAGCGAGCACCAGGGCGGATCCGTCGCCCGGCCCCGCCGCCATCGGGCCGTAGCTGTTCAGGCTCGAGAGCACCGCGAGCGTGGAGAGCGTACCTCCCCGCGGCCCGGTCAGCACGTGGTTCTGCTGCGTGTCGAGCACGACCAGATCGCCGGCATGCTGCGCGACGCCGGTGGTTGCCATCAGCGCGAATGCAAGGGCCAGGACGAGGGCGGGGCAGGGGATGCTCTTCATGCTCGTCGCTCCTGTTTCCGGAGGTGGCGGTTTCGAAGTCCGCGGCTTGGGTAAGTATACCCTACCGCGCCACGGCATGCGGGTGTGCGTGCGGGTGCGGGTGTCGCGCGCGGAGGGCGCGCGCTGCGTGGCGCGGGCGGACGGCGCCCGCGTGCAATTCGATGGGGTCAGGCGCCGGACATTGCGGACACGGTGGTCTGCAATTCGATGGGGTCAGGCGCCAGAAGTTGCAGGGGTTGGCGAGCACGAGCATGAGCACGAGGACGAGGACGAGCGGTGCGGGTGACGCGCGCGGAGGGCGCGCGCTCGGGTGGCGCGGGCGGGCTGCGCCCGCGGGGGGTGCGGGTGACGCGCGCGGAGGGCGCGCGCTCGGGTGGCGCGGGCGGACGGCGCCCGCGGGACTGAGGATCGCCGCAACCTCTCCCACGGCAGGGGCGTGTGGCCGGGCGCAAGAGCCAGCCGGGTTCGAGTCCACCGCCGCACGCTGCCGTAAGCGAATCCCGGAAAGACCCCTTGCGCGAAGCCGCGCTTTTTGGCCAGACTGATCCCGTCGCTCCTCCCGGGGGAGCGGCGAGAGATTGTCGACGGGACCGCGATGCTCCCGGAGGAGCATCGGAAACGGCCACGCACCAGGAGGAGCTTCCATGGGGTTTCTGAGCCGCGGGCGCAAGAAGGACTTCGACTACGCCGCCATCCGCATCGGCAACGTGTATGTGCTGCCGCCCG
>JAFGQW010000112.1 GCA_016935485.1 Planctomycetota bacterium
GTCCAGCGGCACCGCGGACAGGAAGAGACGGGTCCCGTTCAGGAAGAAGTCCCGCCCCTCGATCCAGAACTCGCGAAAGCCGAAGCGCGTGGGGTGGAAGGCATCGAGCAACTTCCCGCGCGCGTCGAGCAGCGAGAGGGAGAGCTCGTACTGGTGGCCCGGAGTGTGGATGTCCCAGAGCTCGTCCGGCTGCCACTTGTGGGTAAGCGCCGCACGGCCCTCCTCGAGGTCGCCCGCCGTGAACGCCGCGCCGGTGAACTCCCGGAGCGTGCGCTCGCCCTCCGCGACCCGGGCGTGCAGCCGATACGACACGTCGGGAACCAGGCCCTCGAGCCGCGCCTGGCAGCGGATCTCCTTCTTTCGCACCGAGGTCGTCACCGCCACCTCCGCGAGGCGCGCGCCCGCGGGCATGGACACCAGGTGGACGTCTCCGCAGAGCCCGCGCCGCGCCACCCTTCCCTTCACCTGGCGCGCGGAGTTGGTGTCGTTGAACGAGAGCATCACGCCCCGGAGCGGCAGCGCAACGACGAGCAGGCTCAGCCGGTGCTTCCGGCCGGGACGACAGCGCGCGGTCAGGTCCACCTCGCCGCCCGGGAAGCGGATCTCGCCGACCGGCCTGCCATCGAGGTAGACCGCGGCGTAGGAGTTGACGTACTCGGCAACCAGGACGATGCGCCGGCCGGCCCATGCGGCATCGGCGGTAATCTCCCGCTCGTACCACGCCGAGGTGACATCGGCGAGGCGAGTCTTCTGCCAGCGCGGGTGCGCGTGCACCGTCTGGAAGTCCTTCTGCAGGTAGTCGGTGATGCCCGGCCAGCAGCCCGGCACCTTGAAGAACCCCCAGTTCGCCGCGGGAACAGCGGCCGCGTCCGATGGCGCCGGCTGCCAGCGCCACAGTCCGTTCAGGCAGACGCGTTCGCGGGTCGCCGTCGTCTCGCGATGGGCCTTCGCCAGGTCCCAGACCGCCCGCACACCGGCAGGCAGGCGAACGCTCTCCTGGGCGCCGCAGGAAGGACCGGCTCCGCCGAATAGCAGCCCGACCGCAACGGCAGCGATTCCGGTGAGCGGCGCGACCGCCGCTTTCGCCACATCGAACATGGCACGTGCCTCCGAGGGACGGTTCCGGCCAGCGCTGTGGCAATGGCACCGTCCCGGTGGCTGCGTCCAGACCGCCCCCCGGCTACCGGCGGGCCCCGGACACGCTTCCGGGTCGGCCCGTCAATCGACCAGGCAGTAGAGCCCCGAGCCCAGGCTCCTCAGGCGGCCCTGGCGGGCGAGCTCCTCCCAGACCTCCGGCGGGAACTGATCCGGAGGGCGAACGCCCGCGATCGAGGAGCGTGCGCCCGCCGTCATGGAGCGGCCGCCGAGCCGGGACTCGTCGTCGAGACGGGTCAGCTTGAGCCGCTTGCGAAACGCCCGCATGGCGCTCTTCAGCGTGGCCTTGTCGAGTGGGGGAGGACGGTCCTCGGTCGGTTGGGGTGAAGCCATCGGTCTACCCTGCCACTGAGCGGTTCCTTCGCGCCGGCACATCTGCCGCGGCACGGCGTGGGAAAAGCACCATCGGCCCGCTCACGGCCCGGTCGCGCCGGGCCGCGCGCGCTCCCGCAGCGCCTTCTTCTGGATCTTACCCGAGCCGGTGCGAGGAAGGGAGTCGAGGAACTCCACGGACTTCGGCACCTTGAAGGCAGCCAGCTGCCCTCTCAGAAACTCCAGCAGCGCGGCGTCGGTGAGCGTGGCGCCGGCCCTGCGGACCACGACCGCGTGCACGGTTTCGCCCCACAGCGCGTCGGGCAGGCCGATGACCGCCGCCTCCAGCACGCCCTCGTGGCGGCAAAGGACGTTCTCCACCTCGATCGAGTAGATGGTCTCGCCACCGCTCAGGATGACGTCCTTCTTGCGGTCGACGATGGTCAGATAGCCCTCGGCGTCGACCACGGCGAGATCGCCCGTCCTCAACCACCCCTCCGCGTCGAACGCCGCCCGCGTCTCCGCCTCCCGCCGGTAGTAGCCGGGGGTGACGGTGTCGCCCCGCACGCGGATCTCGCCGACCTCCTTCTCGTCCGGGGCGACGGGCACGCCCGCCTCGTTCACCACCTCGAGCTCGACGCCAAGGAACGGCCGCCCGGTCTTCGACCGGTAGGCGAGCTGCGTCTCCGGGTCGAGCGCCGCCAGGTGCTCCTTCAGCAGGCTCACGGTGAGATAGGGGCTTGTCTCGGTCATCCCGTAGGTCTGGGCATACTCGCAACCGAACGTCTCCACGATGCGGCGCACCACCTCGGGGGCGATCGGGGCGCCGCCGCTCAGCAGCAGGCGGAGGCTCGAGGTGTCGGTCGTCGCCGCCGCAGGATGGCCCACCATCCGGTAGAGCATGGTGGGGATCAGGTTGGTGATCGTGATGCGCTCCCGGGCGATCGCCTCCAGCGCCGCGCCGGCTTCGAAGCGCGGCAGCATCGCGTGGCTCGCCCCCACCCAGGTCGCCGCGAACACCGCCCAGGCGTCGGCGAGATGGAACATCGGCGCGATGTGGCCCCAGGCGTCGCGGTCCGTGAGCTGCAGCTCGGCGATGGCCGCGAGCGCGTGCGTGCAGACGTTGCGGTGAGTGAGCACCACGCCCTTCGGCTCGCCCGTCGTGCCGCTCGTGTAGTAGAGGTGGGCGGGCTCGGCCGCGTCGACCGGGGCGGGTGTGAAGCCGGCGGGATCCGCGCCCAGCGCGGTCGCATAGGTGCAGGACGGCACCGGCACGAGGTGGGAGAGCTCGTCGATCCAGACCAGCCCTTCGAGCGGCGGGCGGGTCTCGAACACCTCCTCGAGGAGCGCCCGGAACCGCCCGCCGGCGAGCAGCCACCGCACGCCCGCATCCTCGAGGATGAACCGGAGCTCGCGGGCGCTCAGCCGAATGTTCAGCGGCACCAGCACCGCGCCCAGGCCGGCCGCCGCGAAGTAGCTCTCGAGAAACGCGCTCGAGTTGTCCTCGAGGATGCCGAGGCGATCGCCCGGCCGGA
>JAFGQW010000113.1 GCA_016935485.1 Planctomycetota bacterium
CCTGCTGGAGGATGCCGAGCAGGGAGCGGACGAAGTGCGGGCCAGCGCCGCGGACGTGCTCCGATTCCTCACCCACGAGGACTTCGACTACGTCTGGGACGCCGAGCCGGCAGAGCGGGCCGCGGCGGTCGGCCGGGCGCGGGCGTGGTTCCAGACGCAGATCGACGGCCCGGCAATCCCGCGGTAGCCGGCGCGGCGGACGCCGCGCGGAACCAGAAACAACGAAATCCGGGTTCCACGCCGGCGAATGCAGCGAATCTTGCGGCAGGGCCGCGGCGCGTGGAAGGCGACCGCGGTGCGCCGCGCTCCTTGGCCCGATTGACCCCTTGGCGAGGCGACCGCCGCCCGATAGACTTCAAGACCTGGTGGTGGCCCGAGCTTGCCCGCGCGCCCTCGTCGCGCCGGGTCTTCCGAGCGTACGGAACGATCGCCCGCGCCGCCCCGAGAGGAGGAAACCCATGCTGGTTCGTCGCACCCCGAGAGGCCGCTGGACGCTGCTGTCCGCGGCGCTGGCCCTGCTCCTGCTCCCGTGCGCCACCGCCGCGGCGCAGGATGCCGCGCCGGCGGTCAAGCCGGCGGTCTCGCTCGCCGAGAGCTTCCCGCCCGGCACGATGGCCGTCTTCCAGACGAAGGACGTCTCCCGGATCCGGGACTGGTTCGAGAAGAGCCCCTTCGCCTCGATGGCGAAGGACCCCGAGGGCAAGCCCACGTGGGATGCCCTCTCGGGCAAGGTCAAGGAATGGAACGTGCAGCTGCAGCAGGACATCGGCGTGGACTTCCTCGCCATGGCGAGCCAGATCGGCGGCGAGGTGAGCTTCGGGCTTACCGGCTTGCAGCTCTTCCCCGTGCCGTCTCCGAAGCTGCTGCTCGCGATCGACTGCGGCGACGGCGCCGAGACCTTCCACAAGGACGTCGACGCGCTCCTGAAGAAGCTGGTGCCCGAGGGGATGTTCACGCGCTCCGAACGCGAAGTGAAGGGCGTGAGCATCGCCACCTTCACGCCGCTGAAAAAGGAGGCGCAAGGCCGCCGGCAAGATCCCCTGGAGACCCTCGGCGCGATCCACATGGCGTGGGTGGGCTCGGCGCTCGTGCTCGGCAACGACAAGTCGGCCTTCGACAGCCTGGTGCAGATCCAGCAGGGAGACGCGGACATCGCGTCCCTCGGCCAGAGCACCCACTGGCGGGACACCATGGAGCGGCTCGGCGGCGCCGGCGACTTCAACCTCTACCTGAACGTGCAGGTCGTCGCGGAGCTGCTCGAAGCGGCGTCGGGCATGCTGCCGCAGGCAGCGGGCGCCGTGGTCGCCGCGCTCCGGCTGGACCAGTTCCCGGCCCTCGCGATGTCGACCAAGCTCGACGCCGCGGGCATGACCAGCCGGTCCCTCGTCCGCTACACCGGCGACGGCAAGTCCGGACTCGGCGCGCTGCTCGCCTTCAGGAAGATGGACCTCGCCATCCCCGGCTGGGTGGCGGACGACGCCATGGAGGTGGCGATCTTCAACTACGACTTCTCGGGTGCGTTCGACGGCGTGCTGGGACTCGTGCGCGAGGCGGGCGAGTCGACCTACGAGGAGCTCCAGGAAGGCCTCGACGGCTTCGAGCAGATGTTCGGGATGTCCCTGCAGGAAGACCTGATCGGGGCGCTCGCGGGCCGCGTGATCATGGTCTCGCACGCGGCGCCGAAAGCCGCCGCCGCCGTGACCGAGGGACTCGACGCGGTGCTCAATCCCTTCGGTGGGCAGAGCCCGCTCCTGTTCGGTATCGCGCTCCGCAACCGCAAGCCGATCGAGCAGCTCTTCGAGCTCGCGGAGAGCCAGGGCGCCGAGGTGAGCGAGTACATGGGCGCGACGATCCTCACCGGGCCGAGCTTCAGCGAGGAAGGCCCGGTCCTGGAGGCGGCGGTCACCGAAGGCTACTTCCTCTTCGGCATGGGCCCCTCCTCGATCGTGCGCCCCACCCTGCAGCGGATGGGCGGCCGCGAGGCCGGCTTCGGCGGGACGGAGGGCGTGCGGAACGCCGTCGCCCGCCTGCCGCGGGAAGGCGCGGGGCTCTTCGTCACGAACATGGGCAAGAGCCTGGCCAACTCGATCAACGTGATGCAACTGATCTTGAACCTCGGAGGCGCCGACGTAGCGGACCTGGCAAGCATACCTGTGCCGAGCGCCGCGCTCTTCGAGAAGTACTTCGGCTACACGGCCGGCGTGCTCACCTTCACCGCCGGCGTTGGCCTCGTCCTGGACTCCTACTGGCAGTTCAATCGCCCCTGACCGCGGGCGCGCGGGCGGGCGCGGCGGCCGGCCGGCGCCCGCCCGCCCCCCCGGGCACCGCCGGCCGCACTCCGGCGCGCAGGAGGAGGGATGGAGCCTCTGTTCGGCCCGTGGCGCATGCAGTTCATTCTCGAGCACAGGGACGCCGCCAACCCCTGTGTGCTCTGCGAGGTCCCGCGCGCGCCGTCCGACCGCGAGGGGCTGATCGTGTGCCGCGGCGAGGCCTGCTACGTCCTCCTCAACCTCTATCCGTACAACAGCGGCCACCTCATGGTAGTACCGTACCGCCATGTCGACACGCTGGGCGCGCTGGACGCGGCCGAACGCCGCGAACTCCTGGAGCTGCTGGCCCGGGGCGAAGCCGTCCTCGCGCAGGAGTACGGCGCGCAGGGGTTCAACGTCGGCGCCAACCTCGGGGCCGTTGCGGGAGCCGGGATTCCCGGCCACGTGCACTTCCACCTGCTGCCGCGCTGGCAGGGCGACACGAACTTCCTGCCGATCTTCGGCCGGACCAAATCGATCCCGGAGAGCCTCCAGGACACCTATGACCGGCTGAAAGGCGCATGGAAGTAGCCCAGGCGACCGTCGACCCGACCGCGCCCGTCGCGCTGTCGAAGCTGACCGTGCACTACGGCCCGGTGCGCGCGCTGGAGGGCGTGGATGTCGCGTTGCCGTGCGGCGCCGTCGGGCTGCTCGGGCCCAACGGAGCCGGCAAGTCCACCGCCCTCAAGGCAATTCTCGGCTTCGTCCGGCCCACCGCCGGCCGCGTGGAGGTCTACGGTCTCGACGCCGCGCGCCACCGGCGCGCCGTGCGCCGCCGCATCGGCTATCTGCCGGAGCGCGACACCCATCTCACGGGGCTCACGGGCTTCCAGGCCGTGGCGTTCGCCGGGGAGCTGTCCGGACTGCCGCGGCGCGAGGCGCGCCTGCGCGCCCACGAGGTGCTGCAGTACGCGGGACTGGGCGAGGCGCGCTACCGGGCCATGAGCGGCTACTCGGCGGGCATGCGCCAGCGCGTCAAGCTCGCCCAGGCCCTGGTGCACGATCCCCCGCTTCTCTTCCTCGACGAGCCCACCAACGGCCTCGACCCGGAGGGCCGCCAGGAGATGCTGCACCTCATCCGGGAGCTCGCCCGTCACCACGGCAAGGACGTGATCCTGAGCACGCACATCCTCCACGACGCCGAGTCGGTGGTGGACTGGGTGGCGATCCTCCACGCGGGACGCCTGGTCGGAGCGGGGCCGATCCGCCAGTTGCTGCCCTCGCCGCGGCCGACCTACCGCGTGGGCCTGACCGGTCCGACGGAGGCCGTGCGCGCGGCCCTGGCGCGCCACGGGATCACCGGCGAGCTGGATGCCCGCGGCGAGGGCGTGCTCTCGCTCCCCGAGGGATCGGCGGAGGACCGGCTCTTCCGGGCGGCGGCCGAGGCCGGCGCCCGCCTCTGGCGCTTGAAGCCGCACGAACCGACCCTGGAGGCGGCGTTCTTTCACGCGCTCGACGTCCATCCATGAACGGCTCCGCACCTCACGCCTACCGCTCGTACACCGGCCCGATCCGGACGCGGGCGTGGCTCGCCTGGTGGCCGATCACGCGGACCGAGCTCACCTCCGGGATGTACCGCTGGCGCCTGCTGCCGCTCTACCTGCTCCTGCTCGCACCGCTGCTCTTTCGCGAGGCGCTGCTCTACGCCCGGTTCGTGGTCGCCGAGGTGCAGGTCAACATGAAGGCCGGCATGGCCGCCGGCCGCATGGGCTCGATGGGACGTCTGCTGCAGTGGGACGAGCGGGTCTTCTACTCCGACTACCTGGACGATCGCTTCCTGTGGCTCTTCCTGCTGCTCGCCGCCGCCGTGCTGGGGGTACCCCTGGTCGCGCGGGACCTCCGGACGCGCGCCTGGGAGATCTACTTCGCGCGCGCGATCGGCCGCCTGGACTACTTCGTGGGCAAGTTCGCCGCCGTGTTCCTGGTGCTCTTCGCGGCCACGGGGGGCGGCGTGCTGGCGCTCTACCTGACCACGTCGCTCCTCGGACCCGATCCGGAGTTCTTCGCCCGCCATCTCGGGTGGCTCGCGCCGCTGCTTACCCACGCGGCGCTCCTGTCGGCGGTGCTGGCGCTCGCCGCGCTCGCCTTCGGCACGCTGTCCGAGAACGGGATCGTGCTCGCCGGCGCGTGGCTGGGCCTGTTCTTCGTCGCCTTCTGCATCGGACGGGTGCTTCGCCACGTCGAGCCGGCGGCGCGCTTGGACTGGATCGATCCGCGCTACCTCTTCCTCGCTTCCTCCAGCCTCCTCCACGGCCACCCGCCGCCCGCAGGGTTTGCGGCCTGGGTGGGGCCGGCGGTTCTCGCCGCTCTGAGCGCGGCCGCCGTGCTCGTGCTCGGCCGCTTCCTCCGCCGCCAGAAGGAGGGGCTCGGATGATCCGGCTCGAGTACCTGGATGTCGCGAAGTTCTACGGCGACGTGCTCGGCGTCATGGGCGTCAGCCTTGCCGTCGAGCCCGGGGTGACCGGACTGCTCGGCCCCAATGGCGCGGGCAAGTCCACGCTGATCCGGCTCGCCGCCGGGCTCCTCTGTCCCGATCAGGGCGATGTCCGGGTCGAGGGCCGTTCCACCTGGGCCAGCGGGCGGCTCGGGTTCCTGCTCGGCTACGTGCCCGACGGCGACGCGCTGCCCGATTTCCTGACCGGCCGCGCGTTCCTCCTCCAGCTGCTCCGCTTCCACGGCTACGCCGCGCGCGAAGCGGCCCGGCGGGCGGAAGCTGCGCTGGAGCGCGTCGGGCTCGGCGGCGTGCTGCGCCGGCGCCTCGGCGGCTACTCCAAGGGCATGCGCCAGCGGCTCAAGCTCGCGCAGGCCCTCGCCCACGACCCTCCGCTGCTGATCCTCGACGAGCCGCTCACCGGCCTGGATCCGATCGGCCGGCGCGACGTCATCCGCCTGGTCCGGGACCTCGGCGCGGCGGGCCGGACGGTGCTCGTCTCGAGCCACATCCTCCACGAGGTGGAGGCGATGACGGATCGCGTGGCGCTGCTCCGGCACGGACGCCTGGTGGCGGCGGGGCGGATCGCGGAGCTCCGCTCGGGCCTGCCGAGCACGCCCTATCGCGTGCGGGCAACCGTGCGGGATCCCCGGCCGCTAGCGGCGCGCCTCGTCGTCGAGGCCGGCGTCGCCGGCGTCCGGGTGGAGGGCACGGACACGCTGCTCATCGAGACGGCGGAGCCGGACACGGTGCTGGCGTGGCTCAGCGCCGCCGCCGCGCGCGGCGAGGCCGCCGTCCGGACCCTCGACCTCGAGGACCGGGACCTCGAGGCCCTGTTTCGCTACACGGTGGACCGATGAGCGCGCCGCGTCCGCTCGCACCGCTCCGCACCTTCGCACCGGCTCTGCTCTTCTCGTTCCGCGCGGGCTTCCGCCGGCAGGTGCGCTGGCGGCGCGTGGCCGGCGCCGCCGCCGCCCTCCTGCTGCTGACGATCGTGCAGATGGCGATCGTGCTGGCCGATCGCGGCCGCCATCCGGCGGCCGACGGCTACGTTCTGTTCACCGGGATCGTGCTCCTCAACCTGATCCTGCCGTTTGCGTCCCTGATCACGGCGCTCGGTCTCCTCGGCGGCGAGCTCGAAGAGGGCACGCTGGTCTACCTGCTGGTGCGGCCGTGCCCCCGCCTGGCCATCGTGCTCGGCCGCACGCTGGCCGCCGCGGCCGCGACCGGCTTGCTGCTGGTCCTCCTGTTCCTCGGCTGCCTCGCCGCGGTGCGCGCGCTCGGCGCCCTGGACGCGCGGATCGCGCCGCCGATGCCCGCGCTGGACCTGGTGCTCCACCTCGCCGCCGTGGGCGCTCTCGGCGCCGTGGTCTTCACCGCACTCTACGCGGCGTTCGCGCTGTTCCTCAAGCGCCCGCTGATCGCGCTCCTCCTCGGCGCGGGCCATGCGCTGGCCTGGGAAGGCATCGTCGCGTTCCTTCCCGGCAGCATCGGCAGCTACACCTTCACGCAGAACCTCCACGCGCTCTTCTTCCACCATCCGGCGATCGGCGCCTGGCCGCGCCGCATCCTCTTCCAGGACCTCCACGCCGTGCCGCCCGCCGCGGATGCGCTCGTGTTCCTCGCCGGCACCGCGGTGGTGAGCCTGCTCGCCGCCTGGTTCAAGTTCCGGGGGCGCCAGTTCGGGTGACCCATACCTCCCCGCGGGCGCCACCCGCCCGCGCCACCCGAGCGCGCGCATCCCGCGCGCGACACCCGCACCCGCACCCCGCGGGCGCCACCCGCCCGCGCCACGCAGGGCCCGGGCACGGGGTCAGACCCCGTGCCCGCGGCGGAGCCAGCGCGCCGCGAAGATCGTGCGCCCTTCCCGCCGCCACTTCTCCTCGTAGCCCGTGCGAGGGCGGGACGGCGCACCCGCGTCGAACGTCTGCGGAGCCAGCCCGCCCGCCTGCCCGAGAACCTCGCACGCCGCCGCGAAGACCGGGGCGTCGTCGGTGAGCAGGTACAGGCTTCCCCCGGGCCGCAGGGTGCGCGCCACGGCGGCGGCGAACCGCGGACTCACCACCCGCCGCTTGTGGTGCCGGCGCTTGGGCCAGGGATCGGGAAAATAGACGTGAACAGCCCGGAGGCTCACCGGCGCGATCCAGCGGTCGAGCAGCAGCGCGCTGTCCATCCAGAGCACGCGCGCGTTCTCGAGGCCGGCCCGGTGGATCCGCGCCGCCGTCTTGAGGAAGTACTTGCGTGCGATCTCCACGCCGACGAACAGCGTTCCGGGCCAGCGTGCCGCGGCCGCGACGAGGAACTCCCCCTTGCCGCAACCGATCTCGAGCTCCACGGGGCCCGCCCGGCCGACATGCCGGGCGAGATCGACGCGGCCGGCGGCCGCGGTGTCGAGCAGGAGCTGGACGGCATCGAGCTCCCGGGGTGCGAGCTTCATGAGGCGGGATCCGGAGGTTGCCGGCTGGAATGTAGCGGTCCGGCCGGAGCCCGGCAAGAGGAAGAGACCGCGCCGCCGGCGGCCGGCCCGCCCGGACTACCCCGCCGCGCCGTGCTCCGCCGCGAACTCCTCGAGGAAGTAGGCCAGCGCCTCGGGACTCAGGTCGCCCCGCCTGATCAGGATCCTGCCCAGCCGCGGTGTGTACTTCTTCTGCACGCGGCGCAGCCCCTCCATCGCGTCGGCATCGAGGAAGCCCTCCTCGACCGCGATGTCGCCGAAGCGACGCTCCTCCCGCACCTGTCGCGTCAGCACCCGGAGCACCTGCTCCTCGCTCAGGACACCGCGCCGGAGCGCGACCCAGCCGAGCAGTGGCTTCTCGCGGACCTGATCCTCGAGGGCGCCCAGCAGCGCCGCGCGATCGAGCACACCGCGCCGGATCAGGAACTCCCCGAACAGAATGTCACGCCCGGAGGGAAGCCCCGCGGTCTCCGGCAGCGCGTCGTCCTCGCCGTACTCGCTCCACACCGGATCGCCGGGCGGCGGCGCCGGAGGGACTCCCGGGTCGAAGTCCGCGGCCGGCGGGGGCCCCGCGGCCGCGCCATCCGCCACGTGGGGAAGCGATGGCCCCGCCGGCGGAAGGCCCGCCCCCGGCTCGCCCTCGGCGCGCCGGTTCTCGAGATGGCGCGCCTCCGGTCCCAGGTCCTTCAGGATCTTCTTGTACAGATTGGCGAAGATGCGCTGGATGCCCTCCTTGGCGCGCTCCAGGTTCTCGCGGGTCTCTACCTGCCTGCGGTAGGTCTTCTCGACGAGCTGCAGCAGGCGCTTTCGCTCCTCGAGCGATATCGAGCGGTCGAAGATGCGCTCCACGAGCGGCCGGATGTTGCGGCGGAACCGCTCGTCGACCGGATAGCGGCGATTGAGGTCGTCCAGAAATGCGTCGAAGGAATCCGGCATCCGATTCTCCCCGCTCTCCCCCCAGGCCGGCAGCGCCGCCACGCAGCGCCGGCCGACCGCGGAAAGCGGCTAGCTGTGGGCCACGGGCCGTACTCGCGCCATGGTCATTATCGTAATGGGCGCGCACGCGATGAGTTAAAACTTGCGCTTTCCCGCGCCGGGAGCGCGGCGGGCGGGACGCTCCCGCGGAGCGACGGCATGTACGACCGGAACACGTTTCGCACTCTGCTTGCCCCGGCGGGTCAGGCCGTGCTGCGGGCGGCCCAGGAGGTGCCCGGCGATCTCGCGGGTCTCGCCACGCTGCGCGCCCGGCATCCCGCCGACCTGGCGACGCTGGCCCATCTCACCGTGCAGCTTCGCCGGCGCGCCGGCGCGAAGTTCAGCCGCGCCGCAGCGATGTACTTTCTCCGGGAAGCGCTCGAGCAGGCCACCGGCGAGGTCGTGGCGCGCCACAAGGCCGCGCGATTCGCTGACCACGGCCGCGTCCTGGACCTTGGCTGCGGCATCGGCGGAGACCTGGCCGCACTGGCCGCGGTCGCGCCGGTGGTCGGCATCGACCTGGATCCCCTCCGCCTGCTCATGGCGCGCGAGAACGTTCGCGTCCACGAGCCCGCGCACCCAGTCGACCTGGTCCAGGCCGATCTGCTCGCCCTCGGCGCGGCCGCCGACGCGTTCCACTGGGATCCCTCGCGGCGCGCCGGGGGGCGCCGCGTGCGCGCCGCAGACCGATTCCGGCCCCCGCTGGGCTGCCTGTCGGCGCTGCTCGCGACCACGCCGGACGCCGCGGTCTCCGTCGGCCCGGCGACACCCGACCGCGAGATCCCCCGCCGGGAGGAGGGCGAGCTCGAAGCCATCTCGGTCGACGGCGAATGCCGATCGCTCGTGCTGTGGTGCGGCGGGTTTCGCACCGCGCGGCGGCGCGCCACGATGCTGCGGCCCGCGTACCGGACGCTCGCCGGCGAGGGCTTCGAGGAAGCCCCGGTCGACCCGGCGCCCCGGGCCCACCTCGTCGTTCCGGATCCGTCCGTGGTGCGCGCGCACCTCGTCGGCGCCCTGGCCGCCCGGCTGGGCGCGGCGCTCCTCGACCCGCATATCGCGCTCGCCGCCGCCGACGCTCCGGTGGGCGGCGCCTGGACGCGGTGCTTCCCGGTGATCGCCGCCTTCCCATTCTCCCGGCGCCGGCTCGCGCGCGAGCTCGCCGCCCGCGGTCTCGAGTCCGTGATCTGCACGCGGCACGGAGTCGCGCTCGTCCCCGAGGATCTCCCAGCACCCGGACGGCGTCCGGGAACGCCGCAGGCGCGGGTCTTCCTGGTGCGAGCGGCACGCGGCGTCGTGGCGGTCCTCACCGCGCCCGAGCCGAGTCCGAGCGCGACGGCGGCAGGAATCTGACGCGGCGTGGCGGCGCGACGGCCGCACGCCGCCCGGCAGCCCGCCGGAACGCCCCCTCAAACCGCTTGCGAACCGCCCCGGAGGCGGCTATGTCATTGACACGGCGAGTCCGTCGCGGCCCGCCGACGTTCGGGCGCGCGGGCGAGCGTTGGGCCTTCCGGGTTCGTGGTCGAGGATCGAGGCGTTGGACTTCCACAAGATCGCCGTTCTGAACGGCCATTTCCTGCCGCTGCGCGAGGTGCGCGTGGACCCGGTCGGCACGGGCGTCCACTCCGGGTGGGGGGTCTACACCACCGTGCGCATCTACGGCGGCCATCCCTTCAACGTGGCCGCGCACCTGCGGCGCCTGGAGCGTGACGCCGGGCGCGTGGGCATCGCGCTGCCGGAGGCGTTCGGCAACCTGGCGAACGATCTGGCCGACCTGGCCCGCCGCAACGGGGTCCAGGATGGCACCGGGCGCATCTCCGTGCTCGGCGCGCCGATGGGCCGTTTCTCCGCCGGCGGGCCGCCCGGCTCCGATCTGCTCGTGCTGACCCGGGACCTCCAGCCCCGCCCGCCGGGAGAATCGCTCTGCGTTTCCGCGCACCGCTTCCATTCGCTCGGCCCGCTCGCGAACACCAAGACCATCTCCAACCTGCCTCACATCCAGTGCCGCCGCGAAGCCCTGCTGCGCCAGTTCGACGACGCGTTGCTGCTGAACGAATCCGACCACGTCGTCGAGGTCGCCACCGGCAACCTCTTCTGGGTGCGCGACGGCAAGCTCTACACGCCGTCGCCGCGGACCGGCTGCATCGAGGGAAGCACTCGCGAGCTGCTGATCGAGGAGGCCCGACACCAGGGCATCGAGGTCCTCGAGGGCTGTTTTCCGCTGGCCGACCTGCACCCCGCGCGCGAGGCCTTCGTCTCCTCGGTCAGCCGCGAGATCTCGCCGGTCGTGCGGCTGGAGGATCACTTCTTCCCGGAGGTTCCCGGCCCGATCTCCGCCGCCCTGCAGGAGGGTTTCCACCGGCGGCTCGAAGCCTGGCGGACCACGCTGCCCCGGGCGGAGGCCGAGCGCGCCGAAGCCGCAGCCGCGCAGGACGAGCCGCAGGAGGGGCCATGACTCCCGCTCCCGCGGAACGGACCGCCCCGAACCTCCCGCGCTCTCGCGGCCGCCGGCACTGCGAGCGGTGCGGCCGGACGACCGCGCACACCGCCGTCCGGCGGCTTGCGCCGAGCGGTCGCAGACTCGTGATCCTGGCGGGGGTCGTCACCGCGATTCTCTACGGCCACAGCGCACTTCGCTTCGAGCCGGGACCGCTGTCCTATGCGGTGCTCTACTGGGTTCTGCCCGCCGTGGTGGGCGCGATCCTGGTGTTCCTCGGGTGCAAGCGGCAACGCTTCGCCGTGCGCTGCGAGCTGTGCGACCACGTGACCTTCCGGCTGAGTCCGCCGCGCTGGACGCCGGCCGCGGCCACCCGTGAGAACACGAGATGAAGCCCGCCGGTGCGCCGCCGGCGCGAGGCCGGCCCGGCCCGGCTCGCATCGCGCTGTTCGACATCGACGGCACGCTGCTGCTTGCGGGCGGAGCAGGCCGCCGCGCCCTCGACCGGCTCTTCGAGCGCCGCTACGGCGTCGTCGGCGCGGCCGCCGGAATCCGACCGCACGGCATGACGGACCCCGCCATCCTCAGGCAAATGCTCTGCGGCGCGCTCGGCCGCTCGCCCGCCGCCGGCGAGCTCGAGGCGCTGGCGCTGGAGTACGTCGAACTGCTCGGCGCGGAGATCGCCGACGCCCCCGGGTTCCGGCTGATGCCGGGCCTTCCGGACCTGCTCGAGCGGCTGGCAGCGCACGCCAACCTCCACCTGGGACTGGCGACCGGAAACCTGGCCCGGGCCGCCCAGCTCAAGCTCTCCCGCGGCGGCATCGACCGTTACTTCGCCTTCGGCGGCTTCGGCTCCGACGCGGAGGACCGGTCCGAGCTCACGCGCATCGCCTGCGCGCGCGGACGGGCACGGGCGCGTGACGGCAGCGCGCCGGCCTACGTCATCGGCGACACCGTGCACGACGTGCGCGCAGCGCGGGCCGCGGGGGCCGAGTGCCTCGCCGTGCTCACCACCGGCGCGAGCCCCGAAGCGCTGCGGCAGGAAGGCGCGCGGAGGGTGCTCGAGGATCTGCGGGACACCGCCGCCGTGCTGGACTTCCTCGGCGTCGACGGGAGCTGATCGCGGCGAGCCCTCAGGCTTGCGCCTCCCAGATGCAGATCTCGCGCCGCCCGAAGTCCTCCGCCTTGCCCAGCGCCTCGCGCGCGCGGTCCATCAGGTCCTGGGCCACGCGGACACCGGCCATCGGGTAGGTGGCGACACCGATCCGCACCTGGAAGTCCCGGCCGCCGGCGTTGTCCACGAAGGGATGGGTGATGATCCGCTCGCTGATCCGCTGGGCGAGCAGCACGGCGCCGTCCTGGTTGGTGCTCGGGAGCAGCATCGCGAAGTCCGACGGCGAGGTGTGGCCGATGACGTCGAGGTCGCGCGACTCGAGCAGCAGGATCCCCGCGATCTCCTTGATGGTCATCGGGGAAGCGGGGCCCGCCCCCTCGTCGCGTCCCGCCGCGCCGGGCGTCTGGAGCTTGATGAGCAGCGCGCTGAGCGCGAGCCCGTAGCGCTGCGCGCGCTTGAGTTCCTCGCCAAGCTTGATCTTGAAGTAGGCGCGGCTGTTCAACCCGGTGTCGGGATCGGTGAACAGCAGCCCCAGGATCTCTTCCTCGCGCTCGCGGTGCTGGTCGAGGAGCGCGGCGACGTGTTGCTGGATGGCCGCCCGGCTCGCCTCCTGGCCGGCGAACAGGCCGGAGAACCGTCCCACGTTGTCGGTCCTCCAATCCAGGCGGAGCTGGACCTCCGGATAGCGCAGCGGCCGCACGATGAGGTCGACCGCGCCGCAGTCGACCAGGCCCTCGCGGTGTTCGAGCGCCACGAGGTCCACGATCAGGATCACCGGGATGCGATGCAGGTTGACGTGGTCGCGAGCCCAGCCCGCCACCGAGAGGCCGTCGGGCCGCGGCACGTCGTGATCCACCAGGGCCGCGTCGGGAAGGTGGCGCTTGAGGAGCGTGATCGCCTCGGCACCGGTCCGCGCGAGCAGGACCTCGTCGCCGTCGGCGCGCAGCCGGCGCACGAGATCCGCGCGCTCCTCGCCGCGCCGGATGGTGAGCAGGATCCTGCGCATGGTTCGCCCCCTCCCGGGGCCACCGGCCGACGGCACGGACGACGAGAAGACTGCCGGCCCGACCCGCCGGCGGCGTCCTGCCGCCGGCAACCCCTGTCCTGCCCTCTCATCGGCCTTTGCCGCGGCGGGCTTGAACCCGCCGGAGGATCGGCGCGCAGACGCCGAGCGCCACCAGGACGCCGCCCGCCGCGGCGGCCAGCAGCAAGCCGAGGAGGAAGGCGGGTGGACGGTAGACGAAACGCACGCGAAACGGCCCTGGCTCGAGCGCGACGGCACGAAAGAACGTGCCCGCGGTCGTCACCGCGAGCCGCCGTTCGCCGGCCGCGTCTGCAAGGTAGGCCCGCCAGCCGGCGGCCGGAGCCTCCGTGACGACGAGAACCTCCCCGGGGCGCGCCTCGCCGCGGACCGCCAGCCGATCGGCGGCAGCCTCCACGATCTCGACCGGTCGCACGCCTTCGCGGCGCAGCTCCTCGAGGGCCCCGGGCCCGGCGAGAAAGGCCCTCGGCCAGGCGTGCTCGTTCTCGTAGAGCAGCAGCGCCCCCCGGAAGAACGGCCGCCGCACCGGGTCGAGCGTGGAGCGGCCGTCGGCGCCGACCACGCCGAGCCCCTCGACCTCGAGCAAACCACGCACGCCCCGGTACCGGATCTCCGCGCCGAGGGGGCGCCCCCACTCTGCAGACCACGGAAACTCGGCGCGATACACGTGGCGCGGATACGGATCGCCGGAGGCGTCCCGCACGGTGAACGTCCAGGCCCGCGCGGCCGGCCCGTGCGCCACCCGGTGGCCGAGCTGGGCAATCGCCGCGTCCGCGGTCTCGCGGCCGGCCCGCACGGCAAAGGTGCGGTCCCTCTGGCGGCCGTCGCCGCACTCGGCGCGCACGCGAAGTTCGGCCACGATGGCATCCGCGGCGTGATCCTCGCCCTCGGCGAGGTAGGACAGGAGCACCAGCGCGGCGGCGCGCGGCGGCGCGCGATCGAAGACCACGGCGTGCGCGCACCCCGGCAGCAGGCGCGCCGCGGAAGCGAGGCGCTCCAGCGGCACCGGGGTGGCGAGGAACCGGGGGCCGAAGACGTTGAGCTCCGCCGACTCCAGGCGCGCCGACGTCGGCACCCCGGTCGCCGCCCGGAGCCGGCGGAGATACGCCGGATCGCCCAGCGAGTCGAAGTTCCACAGGTTGCCGAGCCCGAAGACCTGCAGCGTGTTCGGCGTGAGCACACGCTCGCGGCCGGCAACCGCAAGACCGAGCACGCGATCGCCGGGCCGGGCCCTGGCCCGGAGCGCCTCGATGGACGGAGTGGTGGGCATCACCTCACCCGCAGGCGCGGTGGGCTGGAAGCCGCGCCACTGCAAGCCGAGGTCGAGCACCAGGCCGGCAAGGAGCAGCCCGCACCAGCGGGGCGCGAGCCGGCGCACCAGCACGAGCCTCAGCAGCCCCAGCACGACGAGAACCGTGGCCGCGAAGACGGCCCAGCCGGAAGGACAGGCGCGAAATGCCGCCCACAGGCCGTCGGGCTTCGCGCCGGCCGCGAAGGCCACCCCGGCGGCCGCGGCGAGGGCGACTCCGAGCGCACCCCACCAGCCGGCGCGGTTGCGTGCATCCGGACGCCGCAGCAGCGCATCGAACCCCAGTGCCCCAAGAACCGCTCCGGCGAACGCGATCCCCAGCAAGAGCCTCCGGTTGGCCACCCAGCCGAACGGGACCGCTCCGGCCAGCAGTTCGCGAACGCCGGGCAGCCCGTAGGCCGCAGCCGCGCTGACGCAACCCAGGGTGAGACAGGCCAGCGCCGGCCGCCGCGTGCTCCCGGCGGCGAACGCGAAAGGAGCGAGGAGCCAGGGTACAAGCCCGATGTAAGCAACGCTCTCGCACGCGTTGAGTGGTCCGTGCCAGTCGCCCGCCAGCGGCCACCCGAACAGGTGCGGGATCGCGAAGGTCGCCGCGGCGCGCACGGGGAGCAGCGCCTCGCCCGGTCCCGCCGCCCGCTCGGCGAACGTGAGGCTCGACCGGAGGTACTCTACGAACGGGAGCAGCATGGGCGCGGCGAGCAGCCCGCCCAGCACAAGCGCTGCACCGAGACGAACCCAGCCCCGCAGACGGGCGCCGCGCACGCCGAGCGCCCAGAAGAGCGCGGCGAGGACCGTGACGTGCAGGCCGGTCTGGGGGTGTCCGGCGAGGAACAGCGCGGCGTAGCTCGCGGCCGTCGCCGCCAGCGCGCCGCCGCCGCCGCCCCGGAGCAGGCAGCTGCCGGCCCAGAGTAGGGCCGGCAGGCAGAGCGCCGCCCCGGCGTGGGGATGGGAGAGCCACGGGATCAGGAAGCCGCCGAGCTGAAAGGCCGCCGCGCCGAGCAGTGCGGCGGCGCGCCCGAGGCCGAGGTGCCGTAGGAAGCCGAAGCACAACAGGCCCGCCAGTGCGAGCCGCAGCCAGGCGCGAACCGCGGGAGCGCGCCGGAAGCCGACGGGCGTGGCGGCCAGGCGAATCGGGTCGAGGAGCGCGGCCTGCGGGTTGCCGACCAGCGAGGCGCCCAGCCCGCCGTGCGGGTTCCAGAGCGGCGGCATGATGCCTTCCCAGTGGCGGCGCGCGACGCGGTCCCACGGCAGGAACTGGTAGACGGCGTCCGAAAGCACCGGATTGGCGGCATTCACGCTGCCGGCCGGCACCATGGCCGCCCAGGGCTGGTCCGCTCTCTCGAGCAGGCCGCGCGGGTAGAGCACCTCACCTCGGAGCCAGACTCCCTCCAGCAGCAAACCGGGCAGAAGGCAGAGCGCGGCCAGACAGAACGCGACTCGAACCATGGGCGGAGTGCTCCACATCTCGGTGCCGGTCCTGCCACCCTTCATAGAGGATCGGGCGGCGGCAGCGCAATCTCTTTCTTCCCGCGGCGCGCGGCCGGAGAATCGCCCGGAGTTGACCCGCTGCGCCGCTCTGTGGTACAGTCCTGGCCGTTGTTGTCGGGCGGATCGCGAGCGCCGGCCCCTGCATCGACTCACGACACGGGGAGGGAAAGATGCCAAGGAAACCCAGGGAGTTGTTCGAGCTCCTGAGCGGCCCGCGCGGCCAGCCGGAAGCGCCGGCCTCGGCCCGAGCGGGCGACGATCGCCCTGCGGACACAAGGCCCCGACCGAGCCGCCCCGCGGCCGGAGAAGCCCCGCGGAGCGGAATGCTTGAAAAGAACGCCGACACGGGCCAGACGTTGCGGCAAGGCTCGCCCGGCAGAACGGGAGGGCTCGGGGGACGCAAGGTCGCGGTCTCCCTGAACCTGCTGCTGCTGTTCCTCGGTGCCTTCGTCGCCACCAATGCGCTGTCCTACGTCGCCGGAAGGCAGGCGGGTGCCATCAGGGTGGTGCCGCTCGTGACCGAGATCCGCCAGTTCGTGGCGGTCCAGGTGACGGCGCCGTTCGACAGCCAGTACTCGTTCGAGGCGTGGAAGCTCCGGGACCTGTTGATCGAGGCCGGGTTCGCGGAGGCCGAAGTCCTGGGGCTCGACGGGGCGCGCCGGCTGCAAGTCGTCGCGGGCAAGTTCGACCGCGAGGACGCCGGCGGCGCGCGGCAGTGCATGGAGAAGCTGACGCTGGCCGTCGGCCGGCTGCGGCGGGACGGCCGGCTCACCGACCGCATACCGATCGAGATCGACACGATCGTCATCTCGTACAGGAACCGGGACGCCGCCTCGGCGGGTTGATCCCCTTTCGAGCACGACCATGTCCACACACAAGAGTCTGATCACCCGGAGCAAGCTCGAGCGCAGCCGCAACGTCTTGAAGCGCATCGAGCGCATCGAACTGCTGAAGGAGCGCGGCCGCTGGTCCGACGGCGACAGCGTCTTCGCCCTGCCCATGACGCGCACCACCTTCAAGGTGCGCCGGGGCAAGAAGAAGGACGAAGAAAGCAAGCCCGGCGCCGGCCCGGCGGCAGGAGCGCCCGCGGCAAGCGCGTCCTGAGCACGGCCCGCGGCGGCCGCCGGCCGCCAGGATCGTCGCCGCCGTTGCCGATCCGGTCCTCTCGCGTTCCCCTGCGCTCGCCCCCCGGAAGAAGGAGTGAATCGTGGCCGACAACATCTCCATGGAAGGCCACCTGGCCGACCGGATGGCGCACATCACCAGCTCGGGCATCCGGCGCATCTTCGAGCTCGGCGCCAGGCTCGTCGACCCGATCGACCTCAGCATCGGCCAGGCCCACTTCGATGTGCCCGAACCGATCAAGGAGGCGGCGATCGAGGCCATCCGGCAGGGCCGCAACCGCTACACCATCACCCAGGGCATCGGCCCCCTCAACGAGGGGATCCGGCGGCGCATCGAGCGGATGCACGGCTTCTCGCCCGAGAGCACGCTGGTCACGAGCGGCGTCTCGGGCGCGCTGCTGCTCGGATTCGAGTGCCTGGTCAACCCCGGCGACGACGTGCTGCTGCCCGACCCGTACTTCACGATGTACAAGGTCCTGGCCACGCTGTGCGGCGCGCGGCTGGTCTACTACGACACCTATCCGGACTTCCGGCTCGACACCGCGCAGATCGCCGCCCTGATCACGGACCGCACGAAGCTCATTCTGCTCAACAGTCCGTCCAACCCGACCGGCGCCGTCTACACCCGCGCCGAGATCGAGAACCTGGCCGCGCTGTGCCGCGCGCACGACCTCGTCGTGGTGAGCGACGAGATCTACGACCAGTTCGTCTACGACGCGCCGTTCACGAGCATCGCCACGTTCTACGAGAAGACCCTGCTCATCAGCGGCTTCACCAAGAGCTACGGCATGCCGGGGTGGCGGGTGGGCTACGCCGCCGGTCCGGCCCAGCTCCTCGACAAGATGAAGACCCTGCAGCAGTTCACCTACGTGTGCGCCCCCAGCATGGCCCAGCACGCCTGTCTCACTGCGCTCGACGTCGACGTCGAGGGCCACCGCCGCGACTACCGGGAGAAGCGCGACATGGTCGTCCAGGGACTCGATCCCGCCTACCAGCTCACGCCCCCGGCCGGCTCGTTCTACGGCTTTCCGACCGTACCTGCGGGCTACCCCGACGACGTGACGTTCGTGGAGCGCGCGCTCGCGGAGAACCTGCTCATCGTTCCCGGCAGCGCGTTCAGCCGCCGGAACACCCATTTCCGGCTCAGCTTCGCGGCCGACAACGACCGTCTCGAGCGCGGCATCGAGATCCTCAATCGTCTCGCGCACCCCTGAGCGGAGCGCGCGGCGGCAATCCCCTTGCCAAGGCGCGCCGGCGGGGTGTATATCATTGCCTCCGGCAAAGACGCCGAAGTGGCGGAACTGGCAGACGCGCTAGGTTGAGGGCCTAGTCGACAATTATGTCGGTGAGGGTTCGAGTCCCTCCTTCGGCAC
>JAFGQW010000114.1 GCA_016935485.1 Planctomycetota bacterium
GCCTCAGGCTCTTCGTGGACTCGATGAGCGCGATCGTCTCCGCCGGCAGGTCGCCGAACCGGAGGCGAAGCAGCCGGACCAGGTTCTTCCGGGTTGTCTCGATTCCCGCTTGCTCCTTCAGCACGTCCGCGATGGTCTTGGTCACCTTGCCCACCTCCTGTCGGTGCCGCTCGGTCGCTGCCGATGCCTCGATCTGTCGCCACAGCCCCGGCTGCTCCTCCGGGAGACGTACATGATACACCAAGGCGTGGATGTACGACAGGAACTCCAGCCAGCGCAGTCGTTCCCCCGGCGGCATCGCCTCGAGGGCGCGAATCACCGCGACCAGCAACGCCCGGAACTTGACCAGCGGCACGCGCTTGAATGCAGCGAGGCGAAGCACCGGGCCGAAGAACCCGCCGGCGGCCGCGAGGACGGCGCGCCGGATCCGGCTCCCGTTCAGGAAGAACGACTCCATCCGGGGCGTTTACCGCCGGAACTCCGCCGCCCCGGGATCGATCAGGTCGGGCAGCGTGCCGACCGTGTCCCATCTTCGGTCCCCCGTGTAGAGGACGATCGGCAGCACCGGCTGCAGGCGCAGCCCGGCCACCGAACGGTGCCGCCGCTTCCACTCCCGCTCCTGGTACCGGAGGATCTGGATCACGTAATCGTGCAACCGGAGCGGCATCATCCGGTCGGGCTCGGACTGGTGCTCGATCAGGATGTAGATCCAGACCCGCTTGCCCCCCTCCGGTTCGCCCCTAAGCGGGGCGGTCAGCACGATGTCCGTATGGACATGGCGGTAGTCCTTCCGGACGAAGGTCTGCTTGACGGGCTTCAGGCGCTCGAAGTCGATCCGCTCGGCGAGGTCGCGGCTGACGAGCATGACCAGGTCGCGGACGTTCCTCGGGTCCTCGAGCAGGAGCTTCATCCCGTTCTCGTGGAAGTTCCGGGCGAGCTCGCGGATCCGCTTGCGGTTCATGAGGCCAACCTCCTCCGTCGCCCCCCCGGCTGAAAGCCCGGGAGCCCGGAGCCCGGCCAGGGATGACAACACCGGAAGTCGGAGACGCGCCGGATCGGTTTCGAAGAATCCGGAAGAGAATCGGGAAATCCGCCCGGGCCGGCGTGGCGCTACCGCGCAGTCTGGGCTTCCGGACGCGATCGGGAGGGAGCGGGAGCCCGTGAGCGGTTGGCAGATTCTCGCCGAACGCGGCCGCACGCCCGCCGCGGCGGGACGTCGCCCGTCCCGGACCGCGTGGGCGGGTCACGAAACCCGCGCTCGCGCGGTCCGTCCCGCCCGCTTGACGGGATTATGCACCTGCGGCATAATGCCGGAGCAGCATATTCTCCGGGAGGGCAGAACCATGCAACTCGAGTTTCTCGACCGGGCCGAGGAGTTGACGCGAATCCGCAAGGTCCTCGAGGCCCCCGAGGGGAATCTCGCCGTGCTGTTCGGCCGCCGGCGGTGCGGCAAGTCGCGACTCCTGCTGGAAGCGCTCCCCGCCGGGCACTCGGTCTACTTCGTCGGCGACGATCGCAGCAGCCCGCTCCAGCGCGCGGCGCTCGCCACCGAGATCGGGCGCCTCCTCGAGGGATTCGACCAGGTGGTCTACCCCGACTGGGAGGCTCTGCTCAAGCGCTGGTGGGAGCAGGCGCCCCGCGGCGCCGTGCTCGCACTGGACGAGTTCCCTGCTCTGGTCGCGGCGGCGCAAGAACTGCCGAGTCTCCTGCAGAAGCGGATCGACGCAAGCGCCGGGGCCGGAGTGCACCTCGTGCTGGCCGGCTCCTCGCAGCGCATGATGCAGGGTCTCGTGCTCGACCGGAGCGCGCCGCTGTTTGGCCGCGCGCGCGAGATCCTCCGGATCGACCCGCTGCCCGCCGGCTGGATCCAGCGGGCACTCCGCCTCCGCAGCGCGGCTGCCGCCGTCGAGGCCTTCTCGGTGTGGGGAGGTGTTCCCCGCTACTGGGAGCTGGCGGCGGACTTCGACAGCCTGGCGAAGGCTCTCAGCGAGACCGTCTTGAACCCTCTGGGGGTGCTGCATGACGAGCCGCAGAGGATCCTGCTCGACGACCTCCGGGACACGGCGCAGGCGGCCTCGATCCTGAGCCTGATCGGGCTTGGCTGCCGCCGCCTTTCGAAGATCGCCGGCCGTCTCGAGAAGCCGGCGACCTCTCTCACGCGGCCCCTCCAGCGCCTGATCGAACTCGGGCTCGTGGTGCGCGACCAGCCGCACGGCAGCCGCGCGCGTCACGAGAAGCGGTCGTACTACCGGATCGCCGATCCGTTCCTGCAGTTCTGGTTCCGGTTCGTCGAGCCGAACCGGTCGCGCCTGCAGGCGCACCGGATCGATGCGGTCCACGCCGACATCGAAGCGCGCTTCGCCCCGCACGTGGCGCAAGCATGGGAAGACCTTGCCCGCGCGAGCGTCCCGCGCCTCGAGATCGGCGGGCGCACCTTCGGCCCGGCCAGCCGCTGCTGGGGCGCCGGCCTGGACTCCGAGCCGCTGGAGATCGACATCGTCGCCGAAAGCGAGGACCGCAAGGCGCTGCTGTTCGGCGAATGCAAGTGGTCGGACGACGCGAAAGCGCCGCAGGTCCTGGCCGCGCTCCAGCGGAAGGCAGAGCGGTTTCCGGAGCGAGGGAGCCGCACGGCGCTCTTCGGCCTCTGGCTGAAGCGTGCCCCCCGCAGTTGCCGCGGCGCCGAGGTGCTGTCGCCGGCGAAAGTTCTTCGCGCGCTCGAGCGTTGATCCCGCGCCGCGGCTGCGCAAGCTCTGGCGCCTGACCCCAAGAACCAGGCCGATCCCGATCGATCAGCGGAAGATCGAGCTGAGCGTCGATGACCTGCTCGTCGTCATGTTCCGGGGATACCTGCCGTCGGTCTTCCAGGGCTACGCGGGGGTGATTGCCGCTACCGGCACGGCCACGGCAGGCATCCAGATCCCGAACGTGCCGGCGCTCGTGGGCGTGAAGATCTACACGGCGTTCGTGACCTTGAAGCCGAGCGCACGCTCGGGGGTGCACGCGATCTCGAACACCGTCGACTTCACCATCGAGAAGTAGCCGAGCGGATCGGACAAACAAACGCGATTTTCGCCTGCCGGGCAGGGTATCGAGGGCCCGAGGTCGGGTCAAGGCCGGAGTGGATCGGGGCCGAGGCCGGGGTCGGCGCACGATCCGGGGGGGGCGCGGGACGTCGAGGGGCCGGTCACCCTGGACCCGGCGGGCAGAGGAGAGCCCGCGGGAGAAACGCCAACGACGTGCGCCCGGATTCTGCTACAATCCCGGCATGGAACCACGACCATTCTTCACCATGGAACGAAGAGGCCGGCTCGACGAGCTGGATCGTTCGTTCGACGTCGCCTACTGGCAACGGCTCGGGCCGGCCGCGATCTTCGACGCCGCCTGGGACATGGTACGGAGGACGCTCGAGCGCGAAGGAGAGGCTGGCCCTGAACCCCGACTTCAGAGAACTGCTGAGGTGTCTGGCCGATTGCCGCGCTAGGTACCTGATCGTCGGCGGATACGCCGTGATGCGGTACACCGAACCCCGCTTCACGAAGGACCTGGATCTCTGGGTCGAGGCGACGCCGGACAATGCGGAGCGCGTGTTCCACGCGCTGGCGAAGTTCGGGGCGCCGCTCGAGGGAATGGCGCCCGCTGACTTCGCCCGGGAGGGGTTCTTCTATCAGCTCGGCCGACCGCCGATCCGCGTCGACATCCTCATGTCCGTGTCCGGCCGGACCTTCGCCGAGGCCTGGCCGAACCGGCTCGAGGAATCGATCGACGACGTCCCGGTGAGCTTCGTGGGCCGCGAGGATCTCATCCGCATCAAGGAAGCGTGCGGCCGCCACATCGATCTCCACGACGCCGAGCAGCTGAGAGAGCACGGACGCACCGGGGACAAGCGGCCGGAGGGTTGAGTCCTCCGGAGAATCGACGCCCACGAGACCGCGGGGCCGAGGCCCGCTCGCTCGGCGCGGCAGCGCCCACGCCTCCTCGTCAACCGGATGCGCGCTCCTCCTCCGCGGATCCACGCGTACCTTCGCCGGCGCCCGGACGCCCGCGCGCACCTGTGCTCTGTCCTTGAACCCCGCGTGCGGTTCCGACCGACAATACCCGCCCGCCACCGCCGTCCGGGCCGCCGACCTTGCGCGCGGCCCGGACGAACGAATCCTCGCGGCCCGGCGGGCTACTTTCCCGGCGGGACCGCCTCGCGGATGACCGCGCCGTGGGTTTCGCTCAGCACGAGGATCGCGTAGCGATCGGCCCCCGCCGTTCCGGCGTCGGAGACCGACGCGTAGTCGAACCGGCCGCGCAGGTCCGTGTAGCCGTCCTTGTGGAAGCGAACCTTCCCCCCGGGCAGCCGCGCGTAGACCTTGACGTAGACTTTGGGCAGGGGCTTGCCGCTGTCGGCGTGAGTCACCTGCAGCTGGCCGTAGCTCTCCACGAGCTGCACCGCGAGCGAGCTTGCGAGGTAGGTGTGCCGCCGGGTGACGCCGGCGCCGCGCACCTCCACGAGCACGTTCGCACCCTGGAACTCCGCCGGCAGGTCGAAGGTCACTTCCTTGCGGTCCGCCGGCAGATCGACCCGGTCGCTCCGGGCCGGTTCGATGAACGCGGACCCGCCCGCGCCCTGCTGGACGAAGGGATGGGTCGAGAACGAGAACTCCACGTCCAGCCGGTAGTAGCTCACCTCGCACTGGCGCAGGTTCTGGTAGCGCACCGTGACGCGGCGCGCCTCGACCGCGAGCTCCAGCCCCGGCTCCGTGGCGGCGAGCGCGGCGTGGCGCCGCTCGCGATCCCGCAGATCGCCGCCCGCTGCCGCCTTGCCCTCCGCCTCGTCGAGCTGGCGGAGCACGTCGCGGAACATCGTCCGCCAGCGCTCCACCGGATGGTCGCGATAGCCGGCGGCGATCGCGCGCGCGGAGGTGGGCTCGTCCGTGAAGAAGGCCAGGTAGCACGTCATGTAGTCGTACTGCAGCCGCATGGGCAGCCGGTTCGGATCCACGCGGGCAAAACTCGCCATCGCCTCCTCCACCCGATCCTGGAGGAGCAGGTAGTAGGTCACCGTCATCCAGTCCGCGTCGTCGAGCTTGGGCCGGTAGGCAAGGATGTCGAGCAGCGCCAGATACTGGCGCGCCAGGGCGTGGTTCAGGATCTCGCGGCGCTTGCCGAAGCGGTGGGCGCGCGAGTGGAAGAGCGGCTCGTACTCGACGATCTGCCAGGCGTGCCGCGCCACGGGATCGATGGTGAGAAGCGGCGAGACGAGCGCACGGCCTGCGGAGGCCACGAAGCCCGCGGCGTGCGGCAGGTAGTCGGCGGTCGCGGCCGCATCCTGGTGCAGAATGCCCCAGGACCAGACCGCGTCGCTGTAGACATGGCGCCGCCGGAGGCGCTCCACCACCGCGGCGAAGAAGCCCCGGTCACGCAGGCGCCAGGCGATCTTGCCGAGATCGAGCCTGAGCAGGTTGTGCGTATCGAGGAAGGCGAGCACCTCCTCGGCGCTCCCGTCCTGCGAGACGTGCTCCCAGGACGCGGTGTCGACCTTGCTCGGCGTCTCGACCACCGTCATGGTGACGGCGGGTGCGAAGGCCACGAGCTCGCCGTCCTTGGCCACGTGGGCGGGGTAATGCGGGCGCTTGCCCGCCGCGGGGAAGTAGAACGCGTATTCGAGTGCGGCGGTCGCGAACGGCTCGAGCTGGACCGGCGCGCCGCGGGTCCGGACGCCACTCTGCAAGGGCAGGGCGCCGCGCGGAATCTGCAACAGCACGTCGAGCTTGCGCGGCGTCGACGTCGGATTGGTGAGCACGACCTGACAGCCGTAGCCGACGCCGGCCACGAACTCGTCAGTGACGAAGTTGTCGAGGCGCTCGTTGCCCTCGTAGCGGTAGCGGTCGTCGAGGCGGAAGAAGTTCTGACCGATCAGGATCGGACTCTGCGCTCCGGCCGGCGCCGTCGCGGTGATCTCCCGGCGCACCAGGAGGAGCGGACTCGCGGCGCGGAGCGTGAGGCGGTCGCCCTGCCGCTCCTCGGCGTGCGCGCCGGGTTCAAAGGGGAGATCCAGGACGGCGAGCGCGAGGATCATCTCCGCCAAGCTCGAGGTCGCCTCCGCCACGTGCGGCGAGCAGAACACGTCGCCCTCGCGGGCGGCGGCGTAGTCGCGCCAGAAGGCATTCACGGCGATCAGGTCCGCGCCGGTCTCCTCGATCCGGCGGTGCCAATAGTTGCTCTCGACCCACGCGCGCGTGCGGTCGGGAGCGCGGTAGAGCTGGCGCTGCTGCTCGCGGCGTTCCAGGTCCTTGGACATCACCTCCTCGGCCTCTTCCCGCTCCGCCGCGGGCGCCGCGTCGGCCGCCGGCTCGTCCGCCATCTTGTCGGCCGGCGCCTCGGCCTTGCGCGCGTCCTTCAGTCGAGCCAGCCGCGACGGGGCCGGCGCGCCCGCAGGGCGGGCCGACTCCGGCGCATCGCGGTCCTCGCTCTTCAGCTTCTTCTCCGCTTCGGCCAGCCTCGGCGCGCGGGACGCGTCGAGAGCGCCGCTCCGGAGCGCGGTGGCGAACCGGAACGCGGCGCGCTCCGGGTCCGGCCGCACCATCTCGAGGAGCTCCCGCACGTGACGCGCGCCGCTCTCCGCCTCGCCGGCAAGCCGCCGGGCAAGCAGGATCCGCTCGACGACGTTGAGGCGCGCGAACTTCCAGGGCTCGAGGTAGGCGCCGAGGTCGGCGCCGAGCAGCCACTGGTCGAGGAA
>JAFGQW010000115.1 GCA_016935485.1 Planctomycetota bacterium
CGGCCGGTCCGCCGTCACGACCGGCGCGCTGGTGACGGCTCATCAGCCTCTCGCGCTCGCCACCCTCCAGCAGCTCGACCCGATCTACGTGGATGTGCCGCAATCGACCACCGAGCTGCTCCGTCTGGAGCGGCGGCTGGCGGAGGGCCGGCTCCAGCAGGACGGGGCGAAGCACAACGGCGTCGAGCTCCTCCAGGAGGACGGCACCGCCTATCCGCTGGCGGGGACCCTGCAGTTCCGCGATGTTTCGGTGGACCCGACCACCGGTTCCGTGATCCTCCGGATGGTCTTCCCGAATCCGCAGGCCGTGCTGCTGCCGGGCATGTTCGTCCGGGCCGTCGTGGAGGAAGGCGTCAACGAGCGCGCCATTCTGCTGCCGCAGCAGGCGGTCCAGCGTGATCCCAAGGGCAATCCCTTCGCCTGGGTCGTGACCCCGGACGGCAAGGCTCAGATGCGGATGCTCACGCTGGAGCGCGCGATCGGCAGTCGCTGGCTGGTCTCCGGCGGCGTGGAGACCGGGGACCGCATGATCGTGGAGGGCATGCAGAGACTGCGACAGCCCGGAACCACGGTCCGACCGGTCCCGTTCGGCACGGCGCCGGCCGCGCGCCCGTCCCCCGGAGCGACAGCCCGGCCCGGGGCCCCGGAATCGAACTAGCGAAAGGGCACCATGCTCTCGAGGTTCTTCTTGCAGCGCCCGGTCTTCGCGTGGGTGATCGCCATCGTGATGATGGTGCTGGGTGCGCTGGCCATCCACAACCTGCCCGTCTCCCAGTATCCTCCCATCGCCCCGCCGAGCATCGCCATCAGTGCCTTCTACCCGGGGGCTTCCGCCGAGACGGTGGAGAACAGCGTGACCCAGATCATCGAGCAGAAGATGACGGGGTTCGACGACATGCTGTACCTCTCGGGCACGAGCGATTCTGCCGGCGGCTCCCGTATCGAGCTCACCTTCAAGCCGGGCACCGATCCCGATCTGGCCTGGGCCAAGGTGCAGAACAAGCTCCAGCTCGCGATGGCGAGCCTGCCGGAGGTGGTCCAGCGCGCCGGCGTCATGGTCAGCAAGTCCACCCGGAACTACCTGCTCATCGTCGGCCTGGTCTCCGAAGACGGGAGCATGGACGGCAACGATCTCCGGGACTACGCCCAGTCCACCCTCGAGAAGGTGCTGGCGCGGGTGCCCGGGGTGGGCGAGGTCGAAGCCTTCGGCAGCGGGTACGCGATGCGGGTCTGGCTCCGCCCCGACCGGCTCACCGACTATCGCCTGACGCTGGAGGACGTGATCCTGGCGCTCCGGGCCTACAACGTGGAAGTGTCCGCGGGCCAGCTCGGCGGGACGCCTGCGCTCGAGGGACAGCGCCTCAACGCCTCGATCATCGTCCAGAATCTGCTCAAGACGCCGGAGGAGTTCGCGGCGATCCCGCTACGCACCAATCCGGATGGCTCCATCGTGCGGATCCGCGACGTGGGCCGCACGGAGCTGGGGACCGAGGCCTACGACATCCAGGGCTTCTTCAACGGCAAGCCGTCCGCCGGCATGGCCATCCGGCAGGCGCCCGGCGCGAACGCCCTGGACACCGCCGATGCCGTGAAGCAACGCCTCGCGGAGATGAGCCGCTTCTTCCCGCCGGGGATGAAGGTGATGTATCCGCACGACACCACGCCGTTCGTCAAGGTCGCCATCTACGAGGTGGTGCTGACCCTGCTGGAGGCGGTGGTGCTGGTGTTTCTGGTGATGTGGCTCTTCATGGGCAACATCCGCGCCACCCTGATTCCCACGATCGCGGTGCCGGTCGTGCTGCTGGGCACCTTCGCGGTGCTGGGGCTGTTCGGGTTCTCCGTCAACATGCTGACCATGTTCGCGATGGTGCTCGCCATCGGGCTGCTGGTGGACGACGCCATCGTGGTGGTCGAGAACGTCGAGCGCATCATGACCGAGGAGGGGCTCTCGCCGCGGGAGGCGGCGGCCAAGTCCATGGACCAGATCACCTCGGCCCTGATCGGCATCGGTCTCGTGCTCGCGGCGGTGTTCGGACCCATGGCGTTCTTCGGCGGGTCGACCGGCGTCATCTACCGGCAGTTCTCGGTGACGATCGCCGCGGCGATGCTGCTGTCGGTGGTGGTGGCGCTGATCCTCACACCGGTGCTGTGCGCGACCATGCTGAAGCCGGTCGCCAAGGGACACGAGGCGGCGGAAGGGGCCGTCTGGTTCCTGCGTCCGTTCTTCGCCGGATTCAACCGCGTCTTCTTCGGGTTGCGGGACGGCTGCGTGAAGCTGGTCGGCCACGCGCTGGCGCGCAAGCTCCGCTACCTCGCCGTCTTCGTGCTGCTCGTGGCCGGGCTGGGCTACCTCTTCCTCCGCATGCCCACCGGCTATCTTCCGGATGAGGACCAGGGGATGCTGCTCGCCCAGATCCTCATGCCGACCGGCGCCACCCTGGAGCAGACCCAGGCCGTGGCGGATGACGTGCGCCGCTACTTCCAGGAGCACGAGCCGGAGGCGGTGGAATCGTGCTTCACGATCTCCGGCATCGGCTTCTCCGGGCGCGCCCAGAACAACGGCATGGTGTTCGTGAAGCTCCGCGACTGGAAGCTCCGCGACCGGGCGGAGCTGCGGGCGCCGGCCGTGGCCCGCCGGGCCATGATGGGCCTGGAGCGCGTGCGCGGCGCCATGATCTTCACCTTCCCGCCTCCGGCCGTGGTGGAACTCGGCACCGCCAAGGGCGTGGACTTCCAGCTGGTGGACCGCGGCGGGCTCGGGCACGCTGCCCTGACGGCCGCCCGCAACCAGCTCCTCGGCATGGCGTGGCAGGACCCGCGGCTCGCGAGCGTGCGGCCCAACAGCCTGGAGGACGTGCCCCAGTTCCGGGTGGACGTGGACTGGGAAAAGGCCGGCGGGCTGGGCATCCCCCTCAGCGCCATCCACAGCACGATCTCGGCCGCCTTCGGCAGCTCCTACGTCAACGACTTCGTCCAGGGAGGTCGCGTCAAGCGGGTCTACGTGCAGGCGGACGCGCCCTACCGCATGCTGCCCGCCGATCTCGAGAGGCTCTACGTGCGGAACACCCAGGGCAAGATGGCGCCGTTCTCCTCGTTCGCCGCCACCCGCTGGACCACCGGCTCGCCCCGCCTGGAGCGCTTCAACGGTTTCCCCTCGATGAACATCTGGGGCGAGCCGGCGCCGGGGCGCAGTTCCGGCGAGGCGATGCGGGCGATGGAGGAGATCACGGCGCGGCTTCCGCAGGGCATCGGCTACGACTGGACGGGGCTTTCCTACCAGGAGCGGATGGCGAGCGCCCAGGCGGCGCCGCTCTACTTCTTTTCCATCCTGGTGATCTTCCTCTGTCTCGCGGCGCTCTACGAGAGCTGGCCGATCCCGGTCTCGATCCTGCTGGCACTGCCGCTCGGGGCGATCGGCGGGGCCATCGCCTCGACGCTGCGGGGGCTTCCCAACGACGTCTACTTCCAGATCGGGCTGCTCACGACGCTCGGGCTCACCACCAAGAACGCGATCCTGATCGTGCAGTTCGCCAAGGCGCGGGTGGAGGAGGGCATGGGGCTCGTCCCGGCCACGCTGGAGGGCACGCGGCTGCGCTTCCGGCCCATCGTCATGACGTCGCTCGCGTTCGGTTTCGGCGTCCTGCCGCTGGCGCTGGCCACGGGCGCCGGCGCCGGCGCCATGAACGCGATCGGCACCGCCGTGCTGGGCGGGATGATCACCGGCACGGTCCTGGTGATCCTGTTCGCGCCGCTGTTCTACGTGCTGATCGAGAAGACCTTCGGCAGGCGCAAGCCGCCGGCCGCGCCCGGGAGCGCACCGATGACTTCCGCCGGGAATCGTTGAAATGAACAGGAACGTGTTGGCGGGGCTGGCGGCCGCGGCCGTCCTCGTGGCCGGCTGCACGATGGCTCCGAGCTACGAGCGGCCGGATGCGCCGATTCCGGTGGCGTGGCCTCGCGGCCCAGCGTACGAGCAGGCGCCCGCGGAGGGCCCGGCCGGCGCGGAGCTCGGGTGGCGGGAGTTCTTCGCCGACCCCAGGCTCCAGCAGGTCCTCGAGATGGCGCTGGAGGGCAACCGCGATCTGCGGGCCGCGGCCCTGAACGTGGAGCTGGCGCGCGCGCGCTACGGTATCCAGCGGGCGGAGCTGCTTCCGGCGTTGCAGGCAACCGCCGGCGGCGGCAAGCAGCGCGCCTCGGCCGATCTCACGCAGCCCGGCCAGCCACGAACCACCGAGCGCTACGAGGCGAACCTCGGGGTGTTGTCCTGGGAGATCGACTTCTTCGGCCGCATCCGCAGCCTCAAGGACGCCGCGCTCGAGGAGTACCTGGCCACGGAGGAAGCGCGCCGCAGCGCGCAGGTCCTGCTGGTCTCCGCGGTGGCCAGCACCTACCTGGCGCTGGCGGCCGACGCGGAGGCGCTCGCGCTGGCGCGCAGCACCTACGAGACGCAGACGGCGGCCTACGATCTGGTGCGGCGCCAGTACGAGGTCGGCGTCGCGACCGAGCTGGACCTGCACCGGGCGCAGACCCCGGTGGACGTGGCCCGGCGCGAGGTCGCCGTGGACACGCAGCGGGTGGCCGAGGACCGAAACGCCCTGCACCTGCTGGTGGGTGGTCCGGTGCCGGCGGCACTGCTGCCGGAGGCGCTGAGCACGGTCGGCCCGCTTCGGGACGTCTCCCCGGGCACGTCGTCCGAGGTGCTGCTGCGCCGGCCGGACGTCCGGCAAGCCGAGGGGCTGCTCAAGGCGGCCCATGCGGACATGGGCGCCGCGCTTGCGGCTTTCTTCCCCCGCATCTCGCTGACCGGTGCGGTCGGGACCGCCAGCGACGAGCTGTGCCGTCTCTTCAAGAACGGCACCGGCACGTGGAGCTATGCGCCGCAGATCGTGCTGCCGATCTTCGATGCGCGCACCTGGTCGGCGCACGAGGGCGCGAAGGTCCAGCGGGAGATCGCGCTCAATCGGTACGAGCAGGCGATCCAGAGCGCCTTCCGGGAAGTGGCGGATGCGCTGGCCGTGCGCGGCACGGTGGACCAGCAGGTCGCGGCCCAGCAGTCGCTCGTGGCGGCGCTGGCCGAGACCCATCGGCTGGCGCGGCTGCGCTTCGAGCGGGGGATCGACAGCTACCTCAGCGTCCTCGACGCGCAGCGCTCGCTGTTCGCCGCGCAGCAGGTGCTGATCGCGCTGCGCCTGGCGCGGCTCCTGAGCCAGGTGCGGCTCTACACGGTCGCGGGCGGCGGATGGCAGTAGCTGCCGGCACGTTGCGCTTGGCGCCGGCGACACCCTGGCGCGGGCACGGCGCGCGCTACGTTCGGATGCGGTCGAGCAGCACGGCGCCGACCGCGGAGAAGGCGACCAGCGGCAGCCAGGCGGCCGCGACCGGCCCGAGGTTGCCGCGGTTGCCGAGGTCGAGGCACAAGAAGTCGACGAGGTAGAAGAGCGCGCACAGCACCAGGCCGCGCAGCATCGGCCCGATCTGGAGCTGGCGCGAGTAGGCCCGCATCAGCCAGGGCAGCCCGAGCAGGAGCAGCATCAGGCACTTGAGCGGATGGGTGATGTGGCGGTGCGCTTCCTGCACGAGCGCGGGGCTCGGCCGCCGGCGGCACTCGCGCAGACACTCGCGCAGGCTGATCACCGGCCGGTCCAGGTTGGCGCGTTCGATGAGCTCGGGCCTCAGCCGCGAGATCGTCTCGGGCAGGAACCGGATCGGCCGGCGCACGGGGTTGCCGGCGGCGTCGCGGACCTCCTCGTAGCTGCCGTCGCCGAGGATCCAGCCGCGCGGCTCCTTCTCGGTGCGCTCCTGGTACCGCGCGGTGGGTGCGACCACCTTGCGCTCGAGCACGAGGCGGCCGGCGGGGTCGCGGCCGGTCTTGACCAGGGCGAGACCGGTGATCGACTGCCGGGGGGGGAGCGGGTCGAAGCGCCGGAGGATGTAGCGGTTGCCGAGGCGGTCGGCGAAGATGGGAAGCGCCGTGAGCTCGCGCGAGCTCTTGCCCTTGAGGCGGCGGTTCAGGTGCTCTTGATCGTGGGCGAGTCCGGGGAGCACGAGCTCCTGATTGACGAAGACCAGGGCCACGAACGCCCCGGTCCACAGCAGCACCGGCCGGAGCACCCGGTAGAGGCTCACCCCGGCCACCACCATCGGGGTGAGCTCGTTGGTCCGCAGCAGACGGCTCAGGGTGTAGAGCGCGGCGACCAGGGTGAGGAACGGTGCGGTCGCGTGGAGGAGCAGGGGGAGATTGGCGGTGAAGTACCGGGCGACCAGCCCCGCCACGGTGGCCAGGGTGTTGAGGTCCGGGTCCTCGGCCATGATCTGCGGGATATCGTCGATCCGGCTGGTGAGATCCGCCACCATCCACAGCGCGGTAAAGATGACGACGGCGCCGGCGAGCGCGCCGAGAAAGATGCGGCCCACGTAGCGGTCCAGGCTCGTGCCGGGTCCTCTCATCGGACACCTCGGCGCAGCAGCACGACGGCGAGCAGGACGAGCACGATGTTGCCGAGCTGGAGCGCGAGCAGGGCCGGCAGCAGGCCGGCCTCGGCGGCCGTCTCGCCGGCGCGCGACAGCGGGTAGAAGATCAGCAGCGCCAGCAGGCAGCCGAGCACGTAGGCCAGCACGCGGTTGGGCCCGCGGAAGAGCAACCCGACGGCCGTGCCGAGCAGGGCGAAGGACAGGCAGGCGAGCGCTTCGCCGAGCCGCCGGCCGAGTTCGAGCAGGATGGCCTCGCGCGCGAGCCGCGTGCCGGCGAGATCGCGCGCGTAGAAGGCCATCAGGCTGTCGATGTCGCGGTTCTTGGTGCTCTCCCGGAGGTCGTCCTCCTTCTCGCCGACGTTGAGGTCGAGGGTCACGGCGAAGCGCTCCCCGCGCACCGCGAGCTTGCGCTCGTGGCGGGCGTCGTGCAGCGCGCCGCCCAGCACCGCGGGCGGGGGCGTCCCGGCGTCGCGGTTCGGGAAGTCGCGGGCCGCGAGATCATAGTAGCCCAGCAGCCCCTCGAGCTCGAACTTGATCAGGTTGTCGTAGGGATCGAGACGGAACGAGCCGCGGCTGGCGTACAGGCACTCCGCTTCTGGCGTGTCCACGCCGGCGTCCGCGCCGGCGTCCGGCCGGGGCTCGCGGTAGATCACGAGATCGTCGAGCTTCCCGTCCACCACGCCCTGCCAGTGGATCTTCCAGAGGAACCGGGAGCGCCCCTCGTCGAACACCACGCTGTTCCGGGACTCCTGGAGCTGCGAGAGAATCTGGATGACCGTCGTGCGGTAGAGCTGGGCGAGCTGCTCGCGGCTGCGAGGCGTGAGGTAGTTCGCGCTCAGCAGGCTCAGCAGGCCGAGGGCGACGCCGGCGAACACCGGCGGGGTCAGCAGCCGCGTGATCGGCAAACCCGTCAGCTTCATCGCCGTGATCTCGCGGTCGCCCGCCAGGCGCGTATACGCGGTGATCGTGCCCATGAGGATCGCTACCGGCACGACGTGCACCAGCACGTAGGGGACCATGAAAGGGGTGACCTGCACGATCGCGACGAGGTCCACCCCCTTGGTGCGCATCAGGAGCTTGAAGGCGGTGCCCATCACCATGATGGCGGTCACCGAGGCGAGGGCGACCAGGAACGGGGCGAACGTCTCCCGGAGGATGTAGCGCTCGAGCAGGCTCAACCGAGGGAGGCGGATCCGAGGCACGTCGATCCTCCAGGGCGCGCGGCGTGGGCGCGGATCGGCGGGCGAACGGCCGCCCGGTCGATCCCGGGGCCGCATCGAGACCTCGGACGCGGCCCGCCGGAAAAGCCTATACTATACTCCCGTGTGTTCTCCATGCGCGGAGCCACGCGGCGTGGTTGGCGGCCCTGGCCGTCCGCCGCCGCGACCCGCCGCGGAGAGAAACGGCTTGCGGCTGCGATGAAGCGCGCGTCCCAGTCGGACGACCTGCCGGCCGTCGTGCCCGTCCGGGCCGGCGGTCTCACCGGATTCGTCGCCAGGGCGCTCGCCGCTGACGGCGCGGCCGAGCCGGAGCGGCTCCGCGCGCGGCAGGGGGCGGCGGTCCTCAAGGAGAGCCGGAGCACGCTGGTGTTCGTCGCGCCGGTCGGCGGCCAGCTCGTGGTGGTCAAGCGGTATCGCAAGGAGCGCCTCGCGGCGCGCCTGCTGATGGCGCTCAGGCGCTCGCGGGCGCGCCGGGCCTGGACGTGCGCGTACGCGCTCCGCGCCGCCGCGATCCGGGTGCCGCGCGCGCTCGGCGCGCTCGAGGCGCGCCGCCTGCGCGTCCTGCGGAGGAGCTACGCCCTGGCCGAGTTCGTTGCCGCGGCCGAGACGCTCAAGCGCGTGCTGCGCAGCGAGCCGCCGGGCAGCGCCCGGCGGCTCGGAATCGCCCGGCGGCTGGGCCGTCTGCTCGGGCGGATACACGCTGCGGGCTTCCGCGCGCGCGACCTCAAGGCTGCGAACTTCCTGGTCGACGGGGCGGGTCGCGTGTGGCTGGTGGACCTCGATGGCGTCCGCCCGGCGCGGGCGCGCCGCATCCGGGCGCGCCGCGGCCGCGATCTGGCGCGCCTCCTTCGCGATGTCGCCGGGTCCGGCCGGCTGGATCCGGGAGAGCGACGGGCGTTTGTCCGTGGCTACCGTCGCGGGCAGCGGCGGGCCCGGTCCCGGCGGGTGCCGCCGGCCGGTCCGGCGAGCGGCGCTACTCCCGGAGCTTGAGCTTCTCGAGCTCCGCCTTGGCGAGGTCGACGTACTTCTGGATGCCCCACTTGGCCCGGATGTCGTTGTAGATCTCGCGGGCGACCCGGAAGTTGCGCTCGTCGGCGTACTCCTGGGCCTCCTTGTGGAGCCGGTTCCACTGGGTGGCGACGGTGATCTGGAGCTTCTTGTCCGCCTCGTTGAGCTTCGCGATGTTCTCGGGCGTGCGGATCAGCGTGCGGGCGACCAGAATCAGATGGCGGGCCTTGCTGTAGCGCTCCTGGGCGATGTGCTCCTCGATGGCGGTCAGCGTGGCGGGGAAGTCCGAGACCTCGCCCCGGAGCTTCTTGTACCAGATCTCCTTCTTCTCCTCCATCGTGCGGACGTAGCTGCTGTCGGGGTACTTCTCGATGAACTCATCGAGCAGCGCGATCGCGCCGCTGTAGTTGCCGTCCTTCGCGAGCAGCACCGCCTGGTTGGAGAGCGTGTAGTAGTCGTCCTGGACCTGCTTGAATTCGATCCGGGCGTCGAGGGCGCCAAGCTGGGTCCGGACGGCCTCGAGGTACTCCCGGTAGCGCCGCTCGGAGAGCGGCGTCTTCTCCTTGGCCGGGAGCTTCTCGTACTGCTCGAGGTACTTCTTGGCCTGCTCGAGATCCGCACGATCCGTGGACTTGTGGAGCGCGAGGACCTTGTCGAGCACGACCAGCCCTTCGTACTGCTTGAAGGCGCCACCGGCCTTCACCACGATGAGCGCCACCACGAGGAGCACGGCGACGCAGATCACCGTCACCACGGCCGGGTGCAGCCCCTTGCGCGTCCGGGCCCGCTCCATCCGCAGGCTCTCGCGCGGCTCGAGCCCGGCCCGCGCGGCCGCGGCGCCGGCGTTGAACTGCAGGAGCGCGCGGCCGATCTGGACGCGGTCGCCGTGGCGGAGGTTGTGCTGGTTGATGAACTCGCCGTTGACCTTGGTGCCGGTCTTGCTCTCGAGATCGACGATGCGGTAGCCCTGGGGCGTCTTGCGGATCTCGCAGTGGACGCGCGACACGCCGGGGTCGCGCAGGCGGATGTTGTTCTCCGGCGTGCTGCCGATGTGGAGGGTGTCCTCGCAGATCTCGTAGATCCGCTTGCGCTCGCCCTCCTTGATGATCAGCTTGGCCATGGGGAACTCTCCAGGAAGAGGCTGCGGCCGGAAGCCGCCGCCGCCCGCCTGCGCCCCGCGGCGCGGCACGGGCGGCCGGCGGACGGGCGTTGACCGCGAATACGAGCGAGCCCATCCTCGCGCGGCTCGCCGCCCATTATAGGTACCACCTCAGGAAGGGGAAGCCGACAGCGCGCCATTCGCGGCGGTTTCTCCGGACCGCGAGCGGCCTCAGCGACTCCCCGCGACGGGGTTCCGGGAGTCCCGTACACCCCGCGGGCCGGGCTTCTCGGCCACGCCCGGCTCCGGACCGGCCAGCACCCGGTCGAGATCGAGCCCGCGGGTGCCGAAGTTCTGGGTCCAGTAGGCGCCCACATTGCCCGAGCCGAGCTCGAGCCACTTCTTGTCGAGGAGGTTGCGGTGGTGGCCGGAGCTGTGGCACCAGCGGACGTGCACTGCTTCCGGTCCGGAGGCTCCCCGTGCGATGTTCTCGCTGCCGCCCAGGAGTTCGTAGCCGGCGAGCTGCATGCGCATCTGCGGCGTGCGCCGGGCCGGATCCGGCGCCTCGTGGGCGAAGTACCCCCGCACCACCATGTCTCGGCTGTGGCCGCGCGCCGAGGCGAGCAGGTGGTTGTTCAGCATCAGGGCGCGGCGGCCGAAGAGGCTCCGGTAGCGATTGGTGACCTCGACCTGCTGCCGTTCCGGCTTGGTGGCGTCGGACTCGAGCTTCTGGTTGTAGGCCATCACCCGCTCGTTGTACTCGATCAGGCGGCGCTCCGCGGCGTCCATCGGCAGGGTGGCGAGGGTGACCTTGCCCTTGAGCGTCTCGAGGAAGAACGTGAGGTTGCCGAGCGCTGCGATCGCCTCGTTGCCGCTCGCCGGCGGCACCTGGTCCGCCTTGAAGCGGTCGAGCTCCACCTGGACTTCCCCGAGCTCGGCGTACTCGGCGGCGAACGCCTTGGTGAGCACCAGCTGGTTGCGCGTTCCTTCCCAGATCTTCCAGAGCTCCCGGGTCTCGGCGTCGATCTTCTCCTGGCTGGCGAGGTAGCGCTGGTATTCCTCCTGGGTGGCGCCGCGGCCCGGCTGGAACGGGTAGGGATACTCGAAGGTGTCGAAGATCCGGCCCAGGGTCCGGTCGCGCTTCTCGAGGAACGCCGCCTTGTCCTCGCGCAGCCCGAGCAGCTTCTTCCCGGTGGGCGAGTCGGCCAGGCGGTGGGCGAGCTGGCGGCGGCGGGCCTCGAGCACCTTGCGGAAGAGCTCGTACATCTCCAGATCCTGGACGGCATGGAGATGCGCGTAGGCGGCCTGGCGCAGCTCGGGGCGGGGGGAGGCGAGGTTCGCCAGGTGCTTCTTCGCCTCGGCGGCGAGGGCCAGCCGGTCGCGCCGCTCCGGCGTCATGAAGCGCCGGTCGTGGTAGACGAAGCCGGTCGGCGAGTTCACGCCCAGCCCGCGGCCGAGGATCGCATGGACCTCCTGGATGCGGTTGGGCTCGAGCTCGAGCGCGCGCTGGAGGCTTGCGTGGCAGAGCTCCTCGAGCAGCGGGTCCTTCTCGAAGTCCGTCTTGAACTCGAACAGGTAGAGGCCGCGCAGGAGGTAGCCCCGGGCGCCGGGAAACGCCCAGGGAAAGAGGTTGGCGAGGCTTCGGGCGTCGACCTGGCGCCAGGGAAGCACGACCTCGCCGTTCAGATCCACCACCGGTCCCTGGTCGGCGCGGGCGCCGAGGACGTTGAGCTGGCGGCCGCTCCCGGCGATCGGGGGCGGAGGCCGATCGCGATCCTCGGCGTTGAGGCGGACGGCGAGCTCCGCGCGCGCCGTCGCGAGCCGCTCGAGATCGACCAGGCGGTCGCGGAGCTCGTCGGCCAGGCGCGGCTCGTCGGTCCGTGGCAGGAGTCGGCGATACTGTTCGGCCGCGCCGGCAAAGTCGTTCTCGCGGGCCAGGCGGTCGGCCTCAAGCGCGGCGAGAACCACCTCGCGCTTGCCGAGCCGCGCGGTGGGGGATCCGGGAGGTTCGCCGCCGGGCGCCGGCGCGTCGGGGGCCGGCGCCGCCCCGGGGCGGGGTGCGGCCACGGGCGCTTCGGCGGCCTCGCCGCCAGGCTCCAGCTCCGGGCCGGCCGCGGCGGCTCGACCCGCGCGCGCGCCGCGGGTCGTGGCCGCGCCGGCCGGCGTGGCGTCGGGATAGATGCGGAGATCGGCGGCGCTGCCGCCGCCCGAGGAGCCGTCGGCGAACTTGCCGCCCGCGCCGGCAGTCGGTTCGCGGCCGCGCGCGATCAGGAGCACGAGGACCACGATGGCGGCGGCCATCCCGGCCGCCAGCCAGCCCAGCGTCCGGCTGACCGCGGGCGAGGCGACCTCTTCCGGGTTGACCGCGCGGACCCGGCGGGTGGTGGCGGCGCGTCGTGTAGGCGGAGCTGCGCTCGCGAGCTCGGCGGCGGGGTCGGGGCGCGCCGCGGGCGGGCGGCGGGCAGCAAGGACGGGCGCGGCGGCCGGTGACGCCACGGCCGGAGCCACCTCGCCGGCGCGCGGCACCGCGGCATCGACGATCCGCACCCGCGTCGCACCGATCCGGATCTCGTCGCCGGCGCCGAGCTGGGCCCGGATCACCTCGATGCCATTCACGAGTGTGGGCAGCTCTGAGATCTGGTGGTCCTTCAGGATGAGCACCCACTTCTTGCCCCGGCGGCCCGAGCGCTTCACGGCCTCGAGCTGGAGAGTGCAGTGCTCGAGCGCGATCCCGGGCTCCGCGATCCGGAGCGCGCAGGATCGGGCGCGCCCGATGGTGAGGGAGCCGGCCTCGGTGGAGAGGCGTCTCCGGCGTCCTTCATGGCTCACGTCGAGGACGATCATGGGCAATCGGTCCATTGTCTCGTTTCGATGTTGCTCGGTTTCCGCGGCGCGGCCGGCCCCGGGGCGATGCGGTTTGCGCTCCCGCCAACCCAGCCCCGCCCGAGCAAACCCAGTGCCCGCCCCGAGAATCCTCCGGGAGCAAAGATAGCAGACTGTCGTTCTAGAAAAAGATGAATCTAACTCTTCCCGCGCAAGGAGTTACACCGTCGGTGTCGGCTGGCTCCTCTCGACCGGATCGACTCTCGAACCTCCGCGTGTCCGCCGGCGGGCCATCCGCTGTAAAGCGGCTTTACACGCCCGGCGGCGCGCCGACGCCACCGGCAAAGCGCCTCATCCCTCCCGGATCTTCAGCGTTTGGATCTTCGCGTCGAGGGTCGGGCGCGAGATCCCGAGGAGGCGCGCGGTGTCGACTTTCTTGCC
>JAFGQW010000116.1 GCA_016935485.1 Planctomycetota bacterium
AGAGGTACGCGTTGGCGTCCAGCTTGAGAAACGGGCGGATCACCTCCTGGGCTTGCGGGCCGAGGTACACAGCCCGCGGGCGTCCGAGGTGTGTCAACTTGTGCCTGGCCAGCGTGTAGGTCCAGACCGGTGCGCCTCGCTGGAGGTCGGCGGTGCGCAGGAGCGTGACTTCGGCGGGTCTCATCGCCGTGAGCCGCAGGATTTCGATCATGGCGCGGACTTGAGCCGAGACGTGAGGCAAAACCGCTGCGACGTGAGCAGCCGGGACGGGCCGGACGGGGGAGGACTCCGGAGCCGCGGTGCGCCCCCGCTTGAGACCGCTCACCTTGGTCAGTGCGGAGTGGACATCGGGCGGGATCATCTCGTTCTCGGCCGCCCATTTGAACAGGCGGCGAATCCGGACGATGTGGTGGTTGACGCTGGTGCGGACCCACCCCCTTGAGACCATCGCCTCCCGCACGACTTTCAGGGCGAGCGGACCGAAGTCGCGGGCCTGGGTGCTTCCGTACAGACGGCGGAGGGGCCGGCAGGCGATCCGAATGGCGTTCAGTTCCGAGGTGGGCTGGCCATCCTGCCGGTAGTAGCCCTCCGCGAAACGCCAGTAGGCCAGCAGCAGTTCGTTCACGGTGATGTCGGTGCTCCCGCGCTGGAAACGCCGTCCGTTTCGCATCCACTCCGCGACAAGCCGATCGTACTCCGCCCGGCTTGCCTCGGTGCCATGCGGGCCGAGGTAGTAGGTCTTGCCGCTGAGCTTGACAATCGCCTGACCGCTTGCGCGGTGACGGCGGTACTGCGGGACCCGATACGCGAGTTCTGGCATGGTGCGCTCCTCCAGGCGGGTGTACGTACACCCTTGCCCTCTCGTTGGAGGTCGCACTGCCAACCCATGGCAGGTATCGCTACCTACGCGATCGACCGGACTTACGTTGGTCGGGGCGGCCGGATTCGAACCGGCGACTTCGTGCTCCCAAAGCACGCGCGCTGGCCAGACTGCGCCACGCCCCGACGGCGTAGTGAGCGATTATACCGGGCCGGGCGCGCGGCACAAGCGGCGCGCCCGACGGCGGCTTGACCACGCCCCCCCCGACGTCGACAATTCAGACCCCGCTGCGGCCTGCCGGCGTCGGGCCGGGGCCGGGGCCGGTCGTTGCAAGCAGACGCGAGAGGTGTCGTATGCGTGTTCTGGTGGTCGGGGGCGGCGGTCGGGAGCACGCGCTGTGCTGGTCGATCGTGCGCTCTCCGCGGGCCGAGAAGGTCTACTGTGCGCCCGGCAACGCGGGCATCGCGGAGCTCGTCGAGACCGTCGACATCGGAGCCGGCGATGTGGACGCGCTGGTGCGGTTCGCGGTGGACGCGCGGATCGATCTGACCGTGGTCGGCCCTGAGGAGCCGCTCGTCAACGGGCTGGTGGACCGCCTCCAGGCCGCGGGCCTCCGCGCGTTCGGCCCGACGGCGGCGGCGGCCGAGCTCGAGGGCTCCAAGGCGTTCGCCAAGGAGCTGATGAACAAGCACGTCATTCCGAGCGCCGGGTTCCGGATCTTCGACGACGTGGAGCTGGCGCGCAAGTACCTGCGGGCGCACGACAGCTATCCGCTGGTGATCAAGGCGGACGGGCTGGCGGCGGGCAAGGGCGTGGTGATCTGCCGCGACGCCGACCAGGCCCGCGCCGCCCTCGAGACGATCATGGTGGAGCGCCGCTTCGGCACGGCCGGCAACCGCGTGGTGATCGAGGACTTCCTCGTCGGCGAAGAAGCGTCCATCATGGCGATCACCGACGGCCGGGTGATCCTGCCGCTGCCGAGCTCCCAGGACCACAAGGCGCTCGGCGACGGCGACCAGGGGCCGAACACCGGCGGCATGGGCGCCTACTCGCCGGCGCCCGTGATCACGCCGCGCATCATGCAGCAGATCGAGGCGACGATCCTCGTGCCCACCATCCATGCGATGCACCGGGAGGGCCGGCGCTTCACGGGCGTGCTCTACTGCGGCCTCATGATCACGCCGGGCGGGCCGCGCGTGCTGGAGTACAACGTCCGGTTCGGCGACCCGGAGGCGCAGGCGGTGCTGCCCCGTCTGCGGGGCGACTGGCTCACCATCCTCGATCGCGCCGCCACCCATCAGCTGGGCCGCGTGGAGTTCGACTGGGATCCGCGGCCGGCGCTGTGCGTGGTGATGGCGTCCAAGGGCTATCCAGGCAAGCCCGTCACCGGTGTGCCCATCCACGGGCTTACCGGCGACCGCGAGGAGAGCCTCGTCTTTCATGGCGGCACCGGGCGGCGCGAAGGCGAGCTGGTCACGACCGGCGGGCGCGTGCTCGGCGTGACCGCCCTGGGGAGCGATCTGCCCGACGCCCGCGTGCGGGCCTACCGCCGGGTGGAGGAGATCCGCTTCGAGGGCGCTCACTACCGGAGCGATATCGGGCTCAAGGCGCTCAAGCACCTCGGGAAGGCGTGATCGGGCGAGATCTCCCGGAGCGGCGCCGATGCGCACTTCCCGGCCGGGCCGAACCGGCCGCGCCGCGATTTCGTAGTATAGTTCTTCTGGAGCCAGCCGGGCTCGAGCGGCACAACGAACGCGCCGGTTCGACCACCGGGCTGCCGAACGAAGACAAGGACTCATGCCATGACGCCACGCGGTCTCCTCTCGATCTCGATGGTCGCTGCGGCGCTGCTCCTCGGGGGCTGCGGCGGCGGTGGTGGTGACACGCCCTCCGAGTCGCCCTCCGCACCCTCCGGCGAGCAAGCCGGAGCGCCGCTCGATCCGCGTACCGGCGCGCCGGTCACCCTGGGAAACCGCGTCAAGGAGGCGATCGATCGCGGGCTCCACTACCTGCACGACCGGTTCGATCTCGAGCAGGGCGGCTGGACCGTGGAAGGCCGGGTCGATGCGGGCATCACGGGGCTGGTGCTCCAGGCCTTCGCGCGCAGTCCGCGGAAATACCGGGCGGCGGACGGCCCCTTCATGGAGAAGTCGCTCCAGTACCTCGCCTCGCTGGCGCGCCCGGACGGGTCCATCCACGACGGCGAGCTCGCCAACTACAAGACCTCGGCGGTGCTGCAGGCGCTGGTGTACGCCGGCGGCGACCGGTATCGCGAGCTGATCGACAAGGCGCGCGAGTACCTCGTCCACAGCCAGCTCGACGAGGGGGAGGGGTTCAGCGAGGATCACAAGTTCTACGGCGGGGCCGGCTACGGCGGCGACCGCCGTCCGGACATCTCCAACTTGAGCCTCTGGGTCGACGGGTTGCTGGCGGCCGGCCAGCCGCGGGGCAGCGAGCCGTTCCAGCGCGCGCTGCGCTTCCTCGAGCGCTGCCAGAACGACTCCGAGGTCAACACCGGCCGCCACGAGATCGAGGGCAAGGTGATCGTCTCGGGCGACGACGGCGGCGGCGTGTACGCGCCCGGCGAGTCCAAGGCCGGGCTCGAGGACCGGGGCGACGGCACCTTCTCGCCCCGCTCGTACGGCAGCATGACCTACGCGCTGCTGAAGGGCTACATCGCGGCGGACCTCAAGCCCGACGATCCCCGGGTCCAGCGGGCGCTGGCCTGGATCGCGCGCAACTTCACCCTCGAGGAGAACCCGGGCTTCGATCGCAACACCGATCCGAAGGCGGGCCTCCAGGGCCTCTACTACTACTACTACACCATGGCCAAGGCGCTGGACCTCCACGGCGAGGAGGTCGTGAAGGACGTGCGCGGGCGCGAACGCCGCTGGCGGGAGGAGATGGCCACGCGCCTGCTCGAGCTCCAGGGCGCCGACGGAAGCTGGGTGAACCGCGACTCGCCGCGCTGGTGGGAGGGCATGCCGGTGCTGGCCACCGCCTACGCGGTGCTGGCGCTCGAGATCTGCCGCACGGGGCTGAAGTAGAGGAGGCCGGCGCGACCGTGGAAGCCAGCCGGGCGTTCGGCGCGGTGCTCGTCGAGGCGGCGCTGCTGTGCGTCGTGCTCCCGGCGCTGGCCTGCGGGCGGCGCCGCCGGGCGCTGGCCGTCCTGGCCGGGTGCCTCGGGCTCGGCGGAGCCGCGAGCTGGCTCGTCTCGGGAGGCAGGATCCCGCTGACCGCGCTGGCTGCGGCCCAGGGCGTCCTGCTCGCCTTCGGCGTCTTCGTCCTGGGGCTCGGGCGCCTGGCCGGCGGCCGGACCGGTCCGGGCTTCGCCGTGGTCGCCTCCCTGGTGGGTCTGGCGCTCCTCGCCTCGCCCTTTCTGGCGGACCCGTTCCTCGAGGACCGGCACGGCCGGGTGCGTCCGGTGCTCCGCGATGCCGCACTTGGCCTCAACCCGCTCGGGGCCGTGGCGTCGCGCGCGGTTCTCGGGGTGGACTGGCTCCGGGCGCCGCGGATGTACCGGGCGGTGAAGCTGGGGCCGTTTCATGCCTACCGGTACCCATCTCCGTGGGTGCAGGCGCCGGTGTTTTTTCTGGCCGGGGCGGGCCTGCTTCTTCTTTGCCGCGGCCGGATGGAGTAACATTGCGCCCGGCGACGAACCCGCGGGGGTCGGCCGTGCCGGCGCCCGGGGGGCGCGCCCCGGGTCAGGACCCAAAGAACAGTTGGTTTTCCATGCAAGAAGCAAGAGACAGCACCGAGAAGCGGCGGTTCTTCCTGACGTTCCCCGAGCGGCTCATCAAGCAGCCCATCCTCTACACGGTGAGCACCCAGTTCGACGTCATTCCGAACATCCTCGGGGCGAGCATCAGCGATCGGATCGGCAAGGTCGCGATCGAACTCGACGGCCAGCCGGACAAGCTCGATGCCGTGATCCGTTACTTCCTCGATCTGGGGGTGACGGTGGAGGACCTCGGCGAGGCCGATAGCATCCCGAACAAGCTCGCGGACGACTGATTGCCGTCCGTTCGGAGCCGGCTCAGGTCCCAGCCATGCCCGAACAGCACGACCCCTTCCTGGCGGCGGCGGTGCGGCTGGGATTCCTGCGGGAAGCCGAGGCGCGCAAGGCCGCGAGCGAGGCGGTGCGCACGGGGCAGTCTCCGCGAACCTGGCTGCTCGACCGCGGGATGCTCACGCCGCGCGAGGTGGAGCGGATCGTTCGTGCCGGTCGGCTGGCGCGCCGCGGCACGCGGAGCGGTGCGGCGGTCCCGGATCGCAGGGGCGGAGGCGCCGGACTCGCGCTCGCTCTGCTCGGCTTCGCGGTGGTGCTCGGCGCGGGCATCTTCCTCTTCAAGGACCGCATCTTCGGCGCGCCGGCGCCCGGCCGGGGGCCGGAGATCTCGGAGGTGGTGACCGAGATTCCGCCACCCGGGCCGGGCGGAGACGGCGTCGCACCGGGGGAGAGTCCCGCCGAGTCGGCCCGCGCGCCCGAGCCGGAGCCGGCGCCGCCACCCGCCGAGCCGGCCCGCGCGCCCGAGCCGGAGCCGGCGCCGCCACCCGCCGAGCCGGCCCGCGCGCCCGAGCCGGAGCCGGCGCC
>JAFGQW010000117.1 GCA_016935485.1 Planctomycetota bacterium
ACCCCAGCCGACCGCCACGATCCCGCCTGAGCCCGGCCAACGTCAACCGGCTTGCGCGCAGGCTACCGCGAAGCGGTTTCGTTCAACGCAGGACCGGGGTCTGACCCCGGTCCCGAAAAAAAGGGGGCCCGACGCATCGGGTCCCCTTTCCTGTTCCTCGTCGCGATACGGTGCCGTCTACGGCAGCGGCCAGTCCTCCAGGCGGAGGTGGACCAGCACGCCATTCGACGCGCCTGTGCCCGCAGGTGTTCCGTCGACGACCATTCCCGCGAGGCAGATGCTGAGCCCGACGAGACTCTTGTCCGCAGGAACCCTCAGACGGAAGCGGGCCCGGTCGACCGCGACGTAACTCGCCCCGATGAGCGTGAACGGCGGCGACAGCGGGAGGCAGTAGCCCTCGCCGATCGGTGTCGCCCCGGGATACAAGCTCAGGAGCGTGTAGACGAATCTCCCGTCGAAGTGTCGCGGCGTGACGTAGTCCACCACGAGGTCCGTGCCGATGAGCACGTTCGGGCTGGCCACGGTCGCGGTGATGTTCGGCGCCACGCACTGGGCCGAGACGCCGGCAACGAGGAACAGGCCCACCGCGACCGACAAGACAAGGGCGATTGTACGGCGCATCTCTCTCCTCCCGCGTCGCTGTACGACGCAAGCATGAGGTAACCGTGAACTCCCCTGCCCAGCTACCGACGGTGTTCGCGCAGCGGCGCAAGACGGCTACAGAAAAATCCTCGCTTGTCGCACCGCACTCGAGGTCCGGCCCCGCGATCCAAGGTTCGCGGGGTCCTCCCCGCTCGCGATCGACGCCGGGCGGCAACCCTGCAACCCGCCGGCGCCCGGACTTCTCGCGGCGGCACGCGCGAGTCAGGAAGTCCTTCCTGCAAAAGTGCTTACGCTGTCCGTCGCGCCCTTCCGCAACCCCGGCGAACCGCCGAACCGCGCCAGGCTGCGCTGCCGGCGAGACACCGGCGCAGCGGCGTCGGACTTCCACGAGGGGTCGGGCCCGGGGACGGGAAGAACACCGGCGGCACGAACCGAAACACGGCCGCGCGCGGCGCGCCGGGCGCCGCGAGGTCCGGGCGCCGGGCCCAGCCGGCCGCGAGTCCCCGCCGGTAGGCAGCGAGCGCGCCCCGCGCTATCATTGGGGGAACTGGAGCGGCCGGAGTGGCAAGCGGGCCATTCCCCCATCCACGACGCAGGAAGACAGAAGGGTTTGGAGCTCCCAGGTGGCGCACTCGCTGCGCCGGCGGCGCCTCCTCACGGCAACGCTTGCCGTGGGTCTGGTGTGGTCGGCCTTCACCGCAGCCCTTCCCGCCCAGTCCTCCGAACCGACGGTCGAGGAGCTTCGCGAGCGTGCCCTCGCCAAGCTGCGGGAAGCCCAGAGCAGCGTCCGCAACCGCGTGGAGTTCCTCCTCAACAACCTCGCCAGGAGAGACGAGGAGGCGGAGGACGCACGCCGCCGGCTCGTCAGCTGCGGCAACGACCTGATTGCCGACGACCGGACCGTCGCCGAGCACCTCGTCACGAAGCTGCTCGACACCCAGAACGCCCAGGTCCGCTTCCACCTGGTCTGGGTCCTCCAGCAACTGGCCCCGGTCCTCCAGGACCGCAAGTCGCGGGTGCTGCCCGTCCTGCTGGAAGCGGCGCTCGCCGCCGACCACCGTCTGCCGTCCGTGATCGAGGTGCTCGTCGCAATCCGCGACCCGTCCGCAAAGGAGCGGCTCGCTCCCCTGCTCGACCACGCGCGGAGCACGGTCCGCGTCGCCGTCATCCGCCTGATCGGCCGGATCGGCACCCTGCAGGACGGCCCGCGCCTGGCCCCAATGCTGCGCGGCGCAGATCCCGACGTGGCGCTCGCAGCGATCCAGGCCGTCCGCGATCTCCGCTTTCAGGACGCGATCACCGACCTCCTGCCTCTGGCGACCGCCAGCGACGGCCGGATCGCGGAAGCGGCGATCGACGCCCTGGCGTTCTTCGAGGCGAAGGACGCCATCCCGACGCTTCTGGATGCCCTCAAGGCAACCACGGACACCACCCGCGGAGCACGCCTGATCACGGCGCTCGGCAACATCGGGCCGGCCGCCAGCGTCGCGGAGCAGACCCGCGTCGAGAAGACGCTCCAGGTCTACTTGTCCTCCCGCGACGACGGCCTGGTCCAGGCCGCCGGGTTCGCTCTCTTCCGGCTGGGCCGGGGAGGTGCCGACGTGGAGCGCGCCCTGACGCGCAAGTTCCGCGACGAGGTCACCCGCGATTCGCGCAACATGGTGGCGCGGGTGGAGATCGCCCGCATCTTCAAGCGGATCGCCGAGCATGCCGACCTGAAGCCCTACTACACCAAGGCCATCCAGACCTACCTCGCGCTGCTCAAGGACAGCAAGCGCACCGACGAGTACCACACGAGCACCTACATCGAGCTGGCCGGCTGCTACGCCCGGCTGGGCCAGTTCAAGTCGGCCGCCCGCTACCTCGAGAAGATCCCGCGGCGCTTCCAGCACCTCCGTCCCGAGCTGCGCGACAACCCGGATTTTCGCGAAATGCGGGAGGATCCGCAGTATCGGCGCTGCTTCGAGTGATGCCCGGCGGCGGCGCGTCCGCCGCGCGGCTGGCCCGGCGCGGATCCCGGCACTATAATCTCTCCGATCGAAGCGGCCCCAGGATGGCGGCGCCGCGGCGAGCGAACCCCGACAAGAAGCGCATGACAATCGAACTGACCGAGTCCCTGCTCGAGGCGCATCGCACCGGCAACCTCGACCGGCTGGAGGAGCTCTGGCTGGAGCTGGTCGAGGTCCTCCCCGCAGACATCCAGCCGCTGCTCGGCATCACGGACGAGCTGATCGAGTGGGGCGAGCGCGGCCGCGTGCAGGCCATGCTCGAGATGATGGTGCCGCCGCTCAGGGACGCCCGGCGTCTTCACGAGCTCTTCGACGTGCTGACGCGTCTGGTGAAGATCGATCCCGAGGTCGAGGGGCTGGGGCCCGACTTCGCCGCCTGCTATCAGGCGCGGCACCCCGACTGCGACACCGTCGATCTGTTCATCGAGAAGTCGCGGCTGCGCTTTGCCCGCCCCATCGGTCCGGCGCTCCAGGCCATGGACCAGTTTCTCTTCTTCCGGAGCAACGACGTCGTCCTCCACGAGAGCGGCTGGGGACTCGGGCGGGTGCGCGGCTATGACCCCCTCGACGCCATGCTGATTGTCGATTTCGACGCGAAGAAGGGACACAAGGTCAATCCCGCCGCGGCGCCCAAGCTCCTGAGGAAGCTCGCACCCGACGACTATCGCGCGCTCAAGGTGCTCGATGCCGAGGGCCTGGCCCGTCTCGTCGCCGGCGACCCCATCGGCCTCCTGCGTCAGGTGCTCGCCGCCCGCGGCCGCGAGACGACCGCCGCCAGAATCAAGTCCGATCTGGTTCCCGACGTGGTCCCCGCCCCCGCGTGGAACGCGTGGTGGAACCGGGCGCGACGCGCCGCCGAGAAGGACCCGATGATCCGCTGCGCTGGCAGCGGGGCCGGGATGACGTTCTCGCTGCGTGACGAGCCAGAGCAGCCCGCCGCGGAGACGCTCCAGGCCTACCGCAGCGCCGCTTCCGGAGCCCGCCGCGTCCAGATCGCCCTCGACGCCCGCCGGAGCGTCCATGCCGCGCACGTCGTCCCGGCGCTGATCGAAGCCATCGAGACCACGCCCGCCGCGGGCCTCGTCGCGCTGGCGGAGCAGCACTTCCTGCTCGAGACCCTCGGCGTGGAGCGGCCGGGAAAGCTCGATCCGGCGCAGCTCGCCGAGCCCGGCCCGGCGCTCGAGGTCCTGACGAGCCTGGACCACCCGCACGTCCGCGCTCGGGCCTTCGAGGTGATCCGCTCGACGCCGATGTCCGATCGCGCCGGTTTCCTCGAGACGGCCTTCTTCCGCGTGTCCGAGGACCTCTGGGACGCAGTCTTCGAGGATCTGGCCGGACTCGGCGAGTCCGGCGCGGCGGTCCGGACGCACATCATGACCGAGCTGGTGCGCCATCCGCGCCATGCGCCCGACCGCTTCGGCTGGCTGGTGAACCGCGCGCTGAAGGGCGCGATCACCTCCCCGGCACTGCCCGACGCGCCTTCGCTTCTGCGCAAGCTCATCGACGCGATCAACGACCTGCACCGCAACCACGCGGGTGAAAAGGGCGTTCGGGAGCGCGTGCAGCGCATGCAGGCGGTGCTCACCGAGCGCGACGGCGCTCTCCTCGACGCCGTCCTGGACCGGTGCACCGGCGAGGAGGCCCGCGGGCTCCGCGAGCGCTTTCTCACCTGCCTCGCCTTCACCGAGAACATGAAGCGCGAGCTGGGGGTGCGCGTGGCGCGGCGCCACGCGGTGCAGCCTGCCGCGTCCCATCCCGACCGCCGCGCCGCGCCCGCCGCAACCGACGACGCCGTCCTCTGGACGACCGAGGCGAGTCTCCGCGCGCGCCGGGGCGACTACGAGAAGCTCGTGAATGACGAGATCCCCCGCGGGCAGCAGGCCTTGAACCAGGCCGCCTCCTACGGCGACCTGTCCGAGAACGCGGAGTGGACCTACGCCCTGGAGCAGCAAGCGCAGCTGACCCGCCGGGCCGAACGCATGGCGTCCGAGCTCCGCCGCGTGCGCCTCATCGACCCCACCGCCGTCCCGGTCGACCGCATGGGTCTCGGCAGCCGCGGCCGCTTCGAGGATCTCGTCACCGGCGAGTCGCTCACCTTCACCATTCTGGGCCCCTGGGACGCGGCCCCGGACCGCGGCATCCTGTCCTGCGAATCGCCGCTCGCCCTCCAGCTCCTCGACCGCACCGTCGGCTCCGAGTTCCAGGTCGTCCTGCCGCAACGGGAAATGGCACTGCGGCTGCTCGCGATCGAGAACGCGCTGGCGCCGCCCGCCGCCAACTGACCGGTGCGACCCGGCCCCGCGCTACGGGTAGATGCGGTAGAGCATCCGCGGAAACGGGATGCACTCGCGAATGTGGCGGTTGCCGCAAATCCAGGCCACCGTCCGCTCCAGCCCCAGACCGAACCCGGCGTGCGGCACCGATCCGTAGCGCC
>JAFGQW010000118.1 GCA_016935485.1 Planctomycetota bacterium
ATACCCGAAGCGCTCACCGGTGGGAAGCCGGAAGTCGCGGGCGGGGGGGGCCGCCGGGGCGTGGAGTGAGGCCGACTGGGGTCTGACCCCCGCTCCGGAAGAAGAGAGCGAGCACGAGCACGAGCACGGGCACAGTAGGGGCGTGCAACTTGTTGGGGTCAGGCGCCAGAAGTTGCAGGGGCGTGCAACTTGTTGGGGTCATGCAACTTGTTGGGGTCAGGCGCCAGAAGTTGCAGGGCGTGCAACTTGTTGGGGTCAGGCGCCAGAAGTTGCAGGGGGATCGAGCACGAGCACGAGCACGAAACGTGCGGGTGCGGGTGTCGCGCGCGAAAGGCGCGCGCTCAGGTGGCGCGGGCGGGTTGCGCCCGCGGGGGCGCTCACTCCGGGCCGCGATCCAGCCGGCCGGCGATCCGGTTGTAGATCCAGCCGGTCGCGACGCCGAGAATCGTACCGAGGACCAGCGCGTAGCCCGCTCCGATGAGACTGCCCACCAGGCTGATCCGATACCCGGGGAAGTACTGCCCGAGCAGCGCGAGGTGCGGCCCGACCGGCTCCCCGCCCTTGATCACCAGCCAGTTGGTGGCCACGAAGACCAGCAGGGCGGCGAGGATGCCCAGCGCCAGCCCGAAGACCTTGGCATCGAGGATCAGGACTCCGGTGAAGAGCCGGTGCGTCACCGGTCTGGATTCTGTGTCGTTCATGGGCTGAAGTCGGCTGCCTCCCACCCCTCGACCCCTTCGCTGCCAATCGAGCTCAGGAGCATTCCGGCCTCCGCGCAGCTGGCCCCTGTCCTTCGCGGCTCTCTTCCGCGGCCCGCCGGGCCCTCAGAGTTGATCAAGAAAATCCATGATCGTCAATGCCCCGGCGCGCTTGCGGCCCCGCCACACGTAGAAGCCGAGAATCAGGTTGCGGAGATAGGCGAGCAGCCAGCCCGAGACCGCCCCGGCCGCCAGCCCGTAGCCGAGCGCCAGGAAGGCGCCCTCCACCGTCACGGTGTAGCCCCAGAAGTACTGGGAGAGGAGCTCGAGATTCGGTCCGATCACGTCCCCGCCCTTGAGGACCAGCGCGAGGGTCGCGCCGAAGGCCGCCAGCCCGGCCACGATGCCGACCGCCACCGCCAGAGCCAGCTTGTCCATGCGCGCGATCGACCGGACCAGCACGGTCTGCGCGAGATCCGGCGTGAGCTCGCTCTTCTTGATCTCCTCGAGGAAGGCCTTCTCCTCGTTCACCCGCCACACGTTGTGGCGCGCGCCGAGGACGTTTTCCGCGGCCAGGATCCCCGTGTACATGGAGTGGTCCATGTTGTTGTAGCGGTGGAGACCCGCGCGCCCCGCGGGCTCGACGTTGGCCAGGCCGCCGAGGAACTTCCGCAGCCGCTCGACCCGCTCCCGGTAGCCCTCGTCGTAGATGGGATAGGCACTCGGCTGGCGGATCACGAAGCCGTCCTCGACGGCGTCGGGGTCCGCGAGCCCCAGCTGCGCCAGCTCGCGGATCGCCAGCGCACGGATCTCCGGGTCGGGAAGCGACCAGAGCGCGTCGCCCTCGCTGCAGAAGTACTCCATGCCGATTCCGGTCCGCTCCGGATCGGGGACCATGGCCGCGCTCCAGTTCTTGAAGTTCTGGATGCGGCCGACCTGGACCTCGGGGCTGTGGATGTAGATCCACTGATCGTCGAAGAGGTGCCGTCGGTGGACGATGAGGCCGACCATCATGAAGGCGCGATACGTGAGGCGCCGGGCCGCCTGTAGCACGTCGGGCGGCGCCGGCGGCACGAGGAGCTCCACGAGCCGGTGGAGCGGGATCGTGGAGATCAGATGGTCGACGGCGACCGCCTCGCGCTCCGGTCCGCGCTTCAAGAACACGCTCCGCACGCGCCCGCCGCGGTGCTCGAGACCGGCGACCTCCGTCGCGAAGCGGAACTCGCCCCCGCCGGCCTCGATCGCCTCGCGCAGCCGCCGGCACATCATCCCGGGGCCCCGCACGGGATAGTCGAACCGGTCGATGAGCGATTTGGCGCCGCGGCGGCCGAAGACCGCATTGGCCACCGCCGCCACGAGGCTCAGCCCCTGGATGCGCTGGGCCGCCCAGTCGGCCTGGATCTCGGAGCACGGGATTCCCCAGACCTTCTCGGTGTAGGTCTTGAAGAAGACCTCGTAGAGGCGCCGGCCGAACCGGTTGCTCACCCACTGCTCGAACGTCTTCTCCTCGCGACTCGGGCGGAGCTTCACCCGGAGGTAGCTCAGCAGGATCCGCGCGCTCTCGATGGGGCCGAGATTCAGCACCGTGTTCAGCGGGCTGAGCGGGTAGTTGAAGAAGCGGCCGCGGAAGTAGATGCGCGACAGACGGGCCACGCTGATGAGATCGCCGCCCAGCAGCTCCTCCCAGAGGCGCTGGATGCGGTCGATCTTGGTGAAGAAGCGGTGGCCGCCGAGATCGAAGCAGAAGTCCCGGTAGACCTCCGTCCGCGCGATCCCGCCCTCCTGGCGGTTCCTCTCCACGAGGAGGGTGCGCACGCCCTTGCGGGTGAGCTCGTGGGCCGCCGCAAGGCCGGCCGGGCCGGCGCCCAGGATCGCCACGGACACCTCTGCCATCGCTTCATCTCCCGCGCACGGCCCCGGGCGGCCGGCGTGATCGTCGGTCACGCCGCCGGGACGCGCTTCGAGCCCGGCCGCTTGCCGAGGAGCCGGTACCGGACCAGGCCGACCCCGAAGGCGAGCCCGCCGTAGAGGAAGTAGAGCCAGTGCCAGAGGACGGCGCACGCCGCGAAACCGCCACCGCGCCGCCTCCGGAAGAACCCGTAGAGATCCCGGTTGAGCCAGAAGAGGAGCGCGGCCACCGGCACCGCCGCCGCGGCGAGCCACGGCAGGAGCGGCGCCGCCGCGAGCGCCGCCACGAGCAGGAACATCAGCGCCACGCTCCGCCGGCTCTTCCGGTTCAGGTTGAGATCGTCGATGAACTGCTCCCCGCGCACGATGAGCCGGGTCCACGGCAGCGCCCGGTCGAAGATGTCCGACCGGAGCAGCGAGGTGACGGTCCAGCGCTTCAGGTGCTTCACCCGCAGCTCCTTCACGAGGCGGATGCGGTGCCCGGCCCGGCGCAGCCGGTAGCCGAACTCGATGTCCTCGATGGACGGCCGGCCGTAGCGCTCGTCGAACCCGCCGAGCGCGAGGAACACCTCCCGCCGCACCGCCCCGCAGGCGCCCCAGAAGGTCGAGGCCTCCGCGCGCGAGGTCACGTGCACGTAGTGGTGCAGGAGGTTCTTGTACTGGGACAGGAAGTTGGTCGCCGCGGGAGCGTCGTCGTACGCGCCGAAGAGCGCCGCAAGGTCCGGCGCTTCGCGAAAGGCGCCCGCGACGCGCGCGACCGCATCCGCTTCCGGCACGACGTCCGCGTCCACGAAGAAGAGGACGTCGCCCGAGGCGTGCCGCGCGCCGAGATTCCGTGCCCGCGCCGGGCCCCCGGGGGCCGCCGTGCTCAGCACCTCCGCCCCGAACGCCGCCGCGATGCGCCGGTCGTCCGCGCCGCCGCCGTCCGCCACGACGATCACCTCGCGGGCCGCCGGATCGGCCGCCGCCAGGGCGGACAGGCACGCCTCGAACGCATTCCCGCCTCGGTGCACGGGGATGACGATCGATACGGAAGGCGTTACCCCTGGGGCCGCGACGGCCCGGGGACTTGCGGCGGCGTCTTGCGGTTTCCGACCCATCTTCTTCGCACCCACCGGCGATCGATGGCTCCGGACCGGCCGCGGCAAGCCCGCATCCCGACGGCGCCGCGCGGCACGCGGCGGGTCCGGGATGCGAGCCGATGGACCTCGACGTGGAATGCCGCCACCTCGGGGGCGCGGTGGAGCCGACCCGGCTGGGTTCTTCCTCTTCTTCTTCCTTCCGTCGCCGCGTGGCACGTCTTGGGCGCGTGCACCGTGCCGGCGCGCGACGGCTCGTTCCAGTCTACTCGAATCCTGCGGTCTGGCAAGTCGAATCGCGCCCGAGAAAACCTAGCGCGTACCGTTTCGGGCCCCGCGGCGATGGCCTATACTGTGACGACGTTCGAAACGCGGCTTCGCGGCGCGAACGACCCGCGAATCGGTTCGCCGGAGCCGGTCGGACCGGGAGTCGCGGTGGCGCCACCGCCCCGGATGTCCAGGCGTGCGCCCGTGCCCGGCGAAACTGGCCCGCGTGTGCCCGGCCGGCACGCAATCCGCGCGGGGGGAACATCGCCGATGGCTCCAGCCGGCGCGCGAAACCCGCACTGTGCCGCAGTGTAGTCGTCGGCAAAGAGCGGCGCTCGCTGGAGCTCGCGTCGGCCGGCGCGGCGGCCGGTCCGGCGCGGATCCCGGGGCGCGGCCGCATGGCAGGGCCGGACGCGATGGGCGGTCCCGGGGGCGGCCACAGCCGCCCGGGACCCTCGGTGCTGAAACATGACGACGGAAACGCCGCCCACAAGCTTGCCGCCGCCCGCGCGCTGGAGCACGCGCCGGGTGCTCGCGATCCTCGTGCCCCTGTTTCTTCTCCACGCCTTTCCCATCGGCTTCTGGCCGCGCCAGATCGGCGCCAACGCCAGCGCCCAGGCCTACCTGGCCATGGCCCTCTACTTCCGGGGCGAGGTCTGCGTCGACGAGGAAGTCCGCGACTACGTCTACAACCACGATCTGATCTACCGCGACGGGCACTACTACTCCAACAAGCCGCCCGGCCCCGCGCTCTGGCTCGTGCCCGCGGCCGCGCTGATCGATCTCCTGTCCGTCGGCCGGCTGGAGCTCGTGGCGCTGATGTACTTCGGCCGCGTGCTGATGCTCACGCTCCCGTTCGTCGTCTTCCTCTACTTCCTGGGCCGGGAGCTCGAACGGCTCGCCTCGCCCGCCGTGGCGTGGGGGCTGACCCTCGCCTATGCGCTGGGGACGAATGCGGGCGTGTACGCCACGCTCTACTTGAGCCATGGCCTGGCCGCCATGGGGCTGGCGACCGGATTCCTCATCCTGCGGCGCGGGCGGGCCGCCTGGTGCTGGCTCGGGGGCCTCGCGACGAGCTTCGCGGTCCTCTGCGAGCTGCAGACCGTCGTGATCGCAGTGGTGCTGGCGGTGCTGTCGTTCCTGGCCGGGGGCCGCGGGTTCAACTGGAAGGCGGGCTTGAGCTTCGTTCTCCCGCCGTTCCTCATGGCCGGAATCCTGTTCTTGTACCTCTACCTGGTCTCCGGCGTGTGGACCGAGCTGCCGTACCAGACCGAGTTCCGGCAGTTCAACCTGCCGACCGCGCAGACGCTCGGCTTCCACTGGCCGCCGGATCTGTCGAAGCTCGTGATGCTGGCTTTCAGTCCGGCGCTGGGGCTCTTCTTTCACTCGCCCTGGCTGCTGCTGGTGATTCCCGCCGCGGTGGCGGCGGTTCACCACCGCGCGCCCGCGCGGCGCTGGCTGGTCGGCGCGCTCGTGGCCGCGCTCGCGCTCCCGGTCCTGTTCACGGTCCACTCCTACTGGGTGGGCGGCGCCATCGCCGGTCCGCGGTACCTCACGGCGAGTCTCCCGTTCTTTCTCTTTCCGATCGCCGCGTTCCTGCACCGGCTTCGCGAGCCGTCGAGGACCGTGGCCGCTGTCAGTCTGGTCGCCACGGCGGTCGTGGCCATCGTCGTCTTCGCCGCGATGATGCTGGTGTGGTTCCACGTGAACACCGAGCCCGACAAGCTCGATCTCAATCCGCTCACCTCGTTCGTCTTCCCGCTGGCGAGCCACGGCGTGGTGAATCTCACGGTGGCGCTGGTGCTCGGCGCCGGGCCGGCGGTGTCCGTCGGGATCCACCTCGCGCTGCTCCTGGCCGCGCTCGCCGGCTTCGTGGTTCCCTGGGTCCGCGAGGCGCGCGCACCGGCGCGCGCTGCGGCCGTGCTCGCCGTGTTCCTCGGCGGGGTGCTGTTCCTCATCTGGACCCTGCTCGGCCGGAGCGAGGACTCCCACGCCAAGTTCCACGTCAACCGCTCGCTCCTCGTGATGCGGATGGAGTACCAGCCCAGGCTGTACGGGCGGATCCGCTTTCCCCATCGCCTGGAGGTGTTCCCGCCGCGCCCGGTCCGCGCGGACGTGAGCCCGTACGATCCGGCGGCGGCGGAGATTCTCCCCGATCCGCTCCTGGCCGAGGAGCTCGGGCACGACTTCAAGTCCCTCTTCGCCGTGGCGGTGTGTCCGGACGGCGACGTGCTGCTCTCGGACATCGGCAACAACACGATCTATCGCTACGTTCCCGACGGGCAGATCTCGGTCGTGACGCATGATGCCGGCGCCGAGGGGGCGGGCGTCGTCCACCTGTTCGCTCCCGGCGTGAGCGGCATCGCGGTGGATCGCGAGGGACGCGCGATCGTCACCGAGCACGGCCGGCGCCGCGTCTCCCGCCTCGAGCCCGGCCGCCCGCCGGTGGTGCTCGCCGAGCGCTACGAGGGCCGGCGCCTCAACTCGCCGCGCGGTCCGGTCGTGCGGTCCGACGGCACGCTCTTCTTCGCGGACCCGCCCTTCGGCCTCAACCAGGGTCACCGCGCGCCGGAGCGGGAGCTCGACTTCTCGGGGGTCTACCGCTGGCGCGACGGCGAGCTCACGCTGCTGACGCGCGAGATGGATGGCCCGAGCGCGCTCGCGCTCTCGGCCGACGAGAAGCAGCTCTACGTCACGGACTGGCGGCCGGGCTGCTTGCTCGTGGTGCGCTACGATCTGGACGAGGAAGGCAACCTGTCCAAGCGCATCGTTCTCAGCCGGTTCGAGGAGCGCGACGGCCTCATTCCCACCGGTGGTTTCGTGCTCGACCGGGAAGGCCGCCTCTACCTGACCGCCAACCTGTGCCTGTGGATTCTCAGCCCGGAAGGGAAGGCGCTGGCGATGGTATGGCTGACCAGCCCGATCCACGCGATGGCCTGGGGCGGCGAGGACGCCCGGACCCTGTATCTCGCGGCGCACACCGGCTTCTATCGCCTGCGCACGGAAATCCCGGGGGTGCGGCGATGAGGGCCGGCGGGGCGCGGCCAGCGGGGGGCCGGGCGGCCGGCGCCCGGCGGGCAGGGCTCGTCGTGGGCCTCGTGCTCGCCGCCGGGATCGCCGGCGCCTGGTGTCCGGCGCAGGCGGCCGATCCGCCGCCGCGGGTGCCGGTCCTCTACTCGACGGACCTCTTCCATCCCCACGACGATCCCGACGACCACTTCGATCTGGCGGCGCTCTACGGGCTGGAGGAGATTGAGCTCCGCGGGATCGTCCTCGATCAGGGCGCGCGCCAGGAGCGCCAGCCCGGGCGGGTGGCGGTGGAGCAGCTGAACCGGCTGACGGGCCGGGCCGTGCCGTGGGCGACCGGGCTTGCCGAGGCGCTCCAGAGCCCGGACGATCCGGCGCTGGAGCAGGCGGCGGCGCATCAGGGCGGCGTGGCGTTGATCCTCGAGGCGCTCGCGTCCTCCCCGGAGCCGCTCACGATCATCACGGTCGGGAGCCTCCGCGACGTCGCGGCGGCGCTCAACCGCGAGCCCGAGCGCTTCCGGCAGAAGGTCGCCCGGCTGCTCGTGTTCCTCGGGGCGACGGACCCGGAGGTGCGCGAGTGGAACGTCAACCTGGATCCGAACGCCTGGATCCGGGTGATGAACTCCGGTCTGCCGATCTTCTGGGTGCCCTGCTTCGACGGCGGGATGTTCGTGAACAAGGGCAACGCGTCGTTCTGGCGCGCGCCCCACGCGGAACTGCTTCGGCACGCGTCGGATCGCATGATGCAGTTCTTCCTCTACGCGCTCCTGAAGAAGTCCGAGCCCGATCCCGTCGCGTTCCTGGGCCGGGCGGTGGATCCGGCGGAGCGGGCGCAGGTGCTCGCGGGGACCCGGAACCTGTGGTGTGCCGCAATCTTCACGCACGTCGCCGGCCGCAGGATCGTGCGCGCGGCGGACGGGTGGCACAGCGCGCCCCGCGGTGCGGTGCTGCCTGCCGGCGCGGAGGAAGTGGCGGCGTTCCGCTTCGTGCCCGTCTCGCTGCGGGTCGATGACGACGCCCGCGTGGTCTACGAGGAATCGCCGCAGACCCACCGGGTGCAGCGCTTCCAGGTCGTCGACCGGGAGCGCTACGGCGCTGTCATGACCGCCGTGACGAGCCGCCTGATCGGGAGCGTGCGGGAGCAGCAGCCGGCGCCGGCGGCGCGCCCCCGGATCCGAAACCCGGTGCTCCGCGGCTTCCGGCCCGACCCCTCGATCGTGCGCGTGGGCGAGGATTTCTATATCGCCACCTCCACCTTCGAGTGGTTTCCCGGCGTCGAGATCCACCACTCCCGCGATCTGGTGCACTGGCGCCTCCTCGGGCACGCGCTCGAGCGCACCCAGCAGATCGATCTCCGCGGCACGCCCTGCTCCGCGGGCGTGTGGGCACCGGACCTCACCTGGCGCGACGGCACGTTCTACCTGGTCTACACCCACGTGCGCAGCGCGCGCGGCGGCTTCGTGGACGCGCACAACTACCTGGTCACCGCGCCGGCGCTGCCGGGCCCGTGGGCGGAGCCGATCTACCTCAACTCGAGCGGCTTCGATCCGGCGCTCTTCCACGACGACGACGGGCGCACCTACCTCCTGAACATGCTCTGGGACCACCGCGCCCGGACGAAGAGCGGCGGCATCGTGCTCCAGGAGTACGACCGCCAGGCGCAACGCCTGATCGGCGCGCCGCGCGTGATCTTCCGCGGCACCGACGCCGGAGGCACGGAAGCGCCGCACCTCTACCGGCACGGCGGCTACTACCACCTGATGACGGCGGAAGGCGGCACGTGGTACGAGCACGGTGTCACGATGGCGCGCGCCAGGACTCTGGAAGGGCCCTACCTGCCGGATCCGGGCAATCCGATCCTCACGTCCCGGGACGATCCGACGCTCGCGCTGCAGAAGGCCGGGCACGCTTCTCTCGTGAGCGCGCCCGGCGGGGAGCTCTACCTGGCGTTTCTCTGTGCGCGGCCGTTGCCGGGCACGCGCCTGTGCAACCTCGGGCGCGAGACCGCGCTCAGGCGCTGCGCGTGGAGCGAAGCGGGCTGGCTGAGGCTCGCGGGCGGCGGCCGCCATCCGGTCCTCGAGGAGGAGGCCCCCGCGCTGCCTTCGCACCCCTTTGCCGCACCGCCGGCGCGCGAGGAATTCGACGGGAGTGCGCTGCCCGCCGCCTTCCAGACGCCGCGCCGCCCGCCGGAGGAGAGCGGGTGCTCGCTCGCGGAGCGGCCGGGCTGGCTCCGGCTCCGCGGGCGGGAGTCGCTGAACTCCGAGTTCGAGGTGAGCCTCGTGGCCCGCCGGGTCGAGGCGTTCGGCTGGGAGGCGACCACCCGCCTCGAGTTCGCGCCGCAGAGCTTCCAGCAGATGGCCGGGCTCGTCTGCTTTTACGACAACCGCAACTACCGCTACCTCCGCGTGAGCCACGACGAGGAGCTCGGCCGGAACGTCGCGGTGCTGAGCCTGGATCGCGGCACGCTCACGATCACCGAGCCGGTGGCGCTGGATCCCGGCGCGGCGTGCTACCTCCGGGCGCGCTTCGAGGGCCCAAGCCTCACGTTTCACCACTCGACGGACGGGCGGGATTGGCGCCAGGTCGGCCCGGTCCTCGAGGCGGGCCGGCTCTCGGACGACCACTGCCGCGGCTTTACCGGCACCTTCGTCGGGCTCGCCGCGCAAGATGCCACCGGCGCGCGCCGGCAGGCGGACTTCGATTTCCTCGAGTGCCGGGAGCTCCGGTAGTGCGGATCTTCGCCATCCAGATTGACTCGCCGCGCCCGCTCCCGTTGAATGGACGGCACGCCCGCGCCGGAGGGCGCGCGCCCACCAGTCCGTTTTCGAGGAGAGGTTCTTGCGCAGGACCGGGAAGATCATCTCGATGCCGATTGGGATCGGCGTCTTCTCGGTTCTCCTCACCGGCGCCCTGCTCGTCGGCTGGATCCTGATCATCGCGAGGAACATCTCGGGATCCGACCAGGTGTCCCGCCACGCCTGGCTCCTCGTGCTGGGCTGCATCTCCTTTGCGGCGCTCATCACCGTGCTGGTCCTCTACAGCGTGTTCCTCACCCGTGAGATCCGCACGGTGAATCGCCAGACGCGATTCATCGACTCGGTCACGCACGAGCTCAAGACGCCGCTGGCCGCGCTCAAGCTCTGCCTGCAGACGCAGGAGCGCACGGATCTTCTCCCCCAGCAGCAGCGCGAGCTGCGCCAGATGATGGTGGACGATGTGCAGCGGCTGTCCAACTTCATCGACGACGTGCTGGAAGCGAGCCGGCTCTCGCAGGTTCGCACGAAGCACGCGGCCGACGCCGTCGACCTCGAGGAGGTGGTGAGGCAGCAGGCCGCGAGCGTTCTCGAGCAACACAAGCAGTCGACCGATGCGATTCGCAGCCGCGTCCCGCCCGGGCTGGTGATGGTCACCGACCGGACCGCGCTCGAGACCATCCTCCGGAATCTCCTCGACAATGCCGTGAAGTACTCCCTCCATCTCGACCGTCCGGTGGAGGTCACGGTGGAGGCGCGCCGCCGCTCCCGCCACGTCGACCTCACGATCCGCGATCGCGGGATCGGCATCCCGCGGGCGCACTTGAAGCGCGTCTTCGAACGCTTCTATCGGGTGCCCGAGGAGGCGGTGAGGAAGCGGTACGGAACCGGACTCGGACTGTACGTCGTGGCGGCGCTCGTGCGACTCCTCGGCGGCACGGTGGCGGCGCAGTCGGGCGTGGGGCAGGGCACGGTCATGCGCATTCGCCTTCCGGCCGGAGGCGGCGAGCTCCCGCCGGCGCCGGGCGCCGAGGCCCGATCGTCCGGAGGGTGCCCATGAGCCCACGGGAGCCCCGGCGTCTGCTGGTGATCGAGGACGAGAGCCACATTGCCGCCGGCCTGAAGCTCAATCTCTCGCTCGAGGGTTTCGCCGTCGACGTGGCGGCCACGGCGCGCGAGGCCGGCCAGTACCTGGCGCGCCCGCATGGGTATGCGGCGATCGTGCTCGACGTCATGCTGCCGGATCTCGACGGATTCGAGTTCTGCCAGCGGCTGCGCGAATCGGGCAACTTCACGCCGGTCATCATGCTCACCGCACGCCGCGCGCCCGAGGATCGCGTCCGCGGGCTCGAAGCCGGCGCCGACGACTACCTGGTGAAGCCGTTCGAGCTCTCCGAGCTTCTGGCGCGCGTTCGCTCGCTGCTGCGCCGCCGGCAGTGGGAGAACGCCGACGAGTCCCGCGCCCCGGCCTCGCCGGCGCAGCTCGAGTTCGGCCGGGTCCGGGTGGATTTCGATTCGCATCGGGTCACGGTGGGCGACCGATCGGTGGAATTGACGCGGCTCGAGCTGGACCTGCTGCGTTACTTCGCCGATCATCCCGGCCGCGTTCTCGAGCGCAAGGAGCTGCTCGAGAAGGTGTGGCGGCTGCGCGATTGCGCGAACACCCGTACCGTGGACAACTTCGTGCTGCGACTGCGCAAGCACTTTGAGCCGGACCCGTCCGCGCCCGTCCACTTCCTCTCGGTACGCGGGTCGGGTTACCGGTTCTGTCCCGTGCCCTCCCCCGCCTGAGGGTCCGGGCAAGACGCACGGGCCATTTCCGCGGGTCTTTTCGCCTGAGAACCGACCACGAGTTCCTTGCGCGGACCGAGAAAGCGCGGCGCCGCGGCGGTGGCCGGGCCTTGACAGAACTTTGACACGCGTTGACCGAAGTGTGACGGGCCCCGGCGCGCTTTCCCTGGTAGGTTTGCGGTTTGCTTCGGTGGCCGGAGACTCTCGTGGCGGCGCCGGTTGCGCGCGGGATCCCCCGGATCACGGACGTCGGACGGGTCTCGCTCTCGTCCCTTCTCCTGCAAATCCTCTCGCAAGGAAAGGCGCAGCCCCATGGCCAGGCCGGTTCGTGTCGGCGTCATCGATCTGGTATCCAAGGGTCCGGAACGGTCCCTCTACGCGCGGCTGATGAATGCCAACTTCGCCAGCATCATGCCGCAGATCGTGTCCGTGTGGTGCGAGGAAGAAGGGCATCAGGTCCAGTACGAGTGCTACACCGGGTTCGAGGATCCCGGGCGCATGGTCTCAAACGGCTTCGATATCGTCTTCATCTGTGCGTTCACCGAGGCGGCGCAGCTCGCGTACGCCTTGAGCCACCGGTACCGGTCCGCGGGGACCTTGACCGCGCTGGGCGGGCCGCACGCCCGGAGCTATCCGCAGGACGCCTGCCGGTACTTCGACTACGTGCTGGGATTCACGGATCGCACCGTGATCCGCGACGTGCTGGCCGACCGGTCGCCGCATCGCCCGCAGGGCCACGCCCTGTCCGCGCCGCGCCAGCCCGGATCGCTCCCGAGCGTCCGCGCCCGCTGGAAGTTCATCGCCGCCACGCTGGCCAAGGCGCCGTGGCTCAAGGTGGTGCCGATGCTGGGGAGCATGGGCTGTCCCTACACGTGCAGCTTCTGCGTCGACTCGACGGTTCCTTATCTCCCGCTCGATCTCGACGAGATCAAGGCCGATCTGCGCTTTCTGCTCACGAAGTTCAAACGGCCGCTCGTCGGCTGGCATGACCCGAACTTCGGCGTGCGCTTCGACGAGACCGTCGGCGCGATCGAGGAGGCCGTGCCGCCTGATCGCATGGATTTCATCGCCGAGAGCAGCCTCTCGCTGCTCTCGGAGCCGAACGTCAAGCGCCTGCAGCGCATCGGCGTGAAGGCGCTCCTGCCCGGCATCGAGTCGTGGTTCGATCTGGGCAACAAGTGCAAGACCGGCCGGGCGGAGGGGGCGGAGAA
>JAFGQW010000119.1 GCA_016935485.1 Planctomycetota bacterium
GCGGCGAGGCCGACTGGGGTCTGACGCCGTTCCGCTTCGGAACGGGGTCTGACCCCGTTCCCGGGTGAGCGTGTGCGTGCGCGTGGCGCGGGCGGATGGCGCCCGCGGGATCAGCGGAGGAACAGCAGCGCCACGCCGCCGACGGCGATCGCGGCGCCGAGCACGGATCGGACCGTGGGCCGGTCGCCGAAGAAGCACCAGGTGAACGGGATTACCATCACCGGGGTCAGCGACGAGAGCGTCATGGCCACGCCGACCTCGGGGGTCGTGAGCACACCGTTGAGGAAGAACCACACGCCGAGCACGGGACCGAACAGGGTGCCGAACGCGGCCGTCCCGGCCACACGCGGAGCGCGGAACGCGGCGACCCAGTGCCGCAGCCGGCCCGTGCACGCACCGATCACGAGAAGACCTGCGGCGCCCATCGCCATGCGAAAGGCGTGGGCCGGCAGGAGCTCGAGGACCCGCAGGCGCGACGCGTCGCTGCCCAGCTTGAACAGCACGCTGGTCACGCCCATGCCCAGCGCGGCCAGCACGGCGAGCCACACGCCCCGCGCGTGGCCCTGCGGGCGCCGGGCGAGCACTGTTCCGGGCGACGTGCCGCCCAGGGTGACCAGCAGGATGCCGCCCACGGTCAGCGCCATGCCGGCCAGGCCGAGTGGCGCGATCCGCTCGCCAAGAACCGGCCAGGCGACGAGCGCGGCGAAGAACGGGCCGGTCGAGAAGACGAGGAAGGCGATGCGCGGGCCGATCAGGGCGTAGCTCCGGAAGAGGAGCGAGTCCGTCAGGGACAGCCCGATCACGCCGCTCAGCCCGATGTAGAGGTAGGCGAGCGGTTCAGCGGCCGCGAGCGCGCCGAGGCGGCCCGTCACGGCGAGGCAGCCCACGAGCAGGAGTGCGGCCGCGCTGGTCTTGAAGGCGTTGACCGCGATGGCTCCGGCCCGCCGGGCGGCGTGGGTGAACGGGATCGAGCTCGCCGACCAGAGGAGAGAGGCGGCCAGCGCGCTCAGTTCCCCTTCGTAGGCCATCGTCGCCGCTCCGCAAAGCGGGTTCTTCCCCGCACCGGTCCGCGCCGGCGGCCGGCGAGCGGCTCGTGCGGGCCCGGAGTGGACGAGTCTATCGTCCGCGGGCTGGGGTGTCGACGGCCGGCGTCGCGTCCGGCGGGGAATCGCGCGTGCTCTCTTCCCCCCGGCGCCCCGGCGTGTACCCTGGTTGCGATGCGCCTGATCGAGCTCGATTCCGACCGCCGCCGCCTGATCCTCCGGTTCCCGTACGACCCCGCCGTGGTCGCGCGGGTACGCGAGCTGCCCGAGCGCCGGTTCGATCGCGAAGAGCGCACGTGGTGGGTGCCGTGCCAGCACGCCCACGCGGTGGCGGACGCGCTGGCGCCGCACGGGTTCGCACTGGCGCCCGAGGTGGCGGCACTGCTCGGCGGCGCGGAGGCGGCGGCACCGAACGACTCATCGCCGGCCGCTCCGGGGCCGACGTTTCGCGTCTCGGAGCTGAACGCGGTGGTGCGCCACGCCATCGAGGAGGCCTTCCCGGTCCCCGTCTGGGTCGCGGGAGAGATCGCGGGCTACGACCGCAACCGCCACAGGCGGCACATCTACTTCGAGCTGGTCGAGAAGGCCGAGGGCGAGGAGAAGCCGCGGGCGCGGGTCTCGGTGGTGCTGTTCGAGTCGGTCCGGCCCCGCGTGGAACGGCGGCTGGCCGAGGCGCCGGATCCGTTCGAGCTTTGCGACGGGATCGAGGTGCGCCTCCGGGTGCGCGTGGGCCTCTACGAGCCAGCGGGCTCCTACCAGGCCGTGCTGGAGGACCTGGATCCCGTGCATACGCTCGGGCGGCTCGCCCTGGCCCGCCAGCAGATCCTCCGCACCCTGGCGGCGCGCGGTCTCGAGGACCGCAACCGATCCCGCCCGCTCCCGGCCCTGCCGCTCCGCGTCGCGCTGATCACGTCCTTCGGCAGCGACGCGATGAACGACGTCCTGCAGGAGCTCGCGCAGTCGGGCTACGCGTTCTCGATCGCGGTCTTCGACGCCCGCATGCAGGGCCGCGAGCTCAAGGCCACCGTCGCGGCGGGCCTCGAGCACTTCGCCCGCCGGGCGGCCGACCACGACGTGCTCGTCCTCGCCCGGGGCGGTGGGGCGCGCACGGATCTGGTGTGGTTCGATGATCTGGATCTGGCGGTGGCCGTGGCCGAGCATCCCCTCAAGGTGATCTGCGGCATCGGCCACCAGCGCGACCAGAGCGTGCTCGACCTGATTGCGACCTCGGTCAAGACGCCGACCGCGGCGGCGCAGCTGCTCGCGGCCCGCGTGCGCGAGGCGGAGGGCGCGCTCGTGGAACGGCTCGCGCGGATCGCCGGCGGCGCCCGCGCCGTGGTCGGGGAGCAGGCGGCGGCGCTCCGGCGGTCGGGCCGGCGGATCGCGCTGGCCACCGGCGCGCGCTTCGAGGCGGCGCGCCGGGATCTCGAGCACCGCGTCGGCCTGGTCGTGCGCGGGGGGCGCGGGGCGTTGCGGTCGGCGCGGTCTGCGGCTCACAACCGCGTGGATCGCCTCGCGGCGGCGGCACGGGTCGCCACCCGGCTCGCCGGCGAGCGCGCGGCGCGGGCGGTCCGGGCGCTGGCGCCGGAGCGGATGCAGGTCCTCTTCGCGCGTGCCGGCCGGCAGGCGGCTGCGCGCGAGGAGCGTCTCCGGGCGCTCGATCCCGCGCGGGTGCTCCGGCGCGGCTTCGCGCTGGTGAGAGACGGCGAGGGCCGCCTCGTCACGGGCGTCGATCGCGTCGCGGCCGGCGACGACGTCACCGTGCAGCTCCGAGATGGCGAGCTGGCCGCCGGCATCACGGGAATCCGCCGCCGCCCGGAGGCGGCGCCGCCGCAGCAGACAGCGCCGCAGTGGGCGCAGCAAGGTCATGGAGGGCGAGATGAAGTCGAAGAGCGGTAGCGCCGGCGAGGAGATCTCCTACGCCGAGGCGGTCCGCGAGCTGGACGCGATTCTCGGCGAGCTCGAGGGCACCGACGTGGACCTGGACCGGCTGGCCGGCCGGGTCGAGCGGGCCGCGGAGCTGGTCGGGGTGCTCAAGGCCCGGATCCGCGCCGCCGAGACGAAGGTGACCCGCGTGGTGGAAGCGCTCCGGGAGGAGGCGGAGGCCGGCGGCTCCGATTCCTCCCGGCCGGACGGCGCCGCGCTCGGGGACGCCCCATCGGCAGGCGGAAACGACGCGGACGAGGCACGCACCTCCGCCTGAACGGCGGCGCCGCCGACCTCCCCCGGGACCCGGGCTCCATCGCGGCGCGCCGTCGTGCCGATAGTTCTTTCCGGGCGGGTTCCTCACCGCAGTGAATCCAGCAGGTCCGAGAGGACGAGAGGGGAGGACAGCATGCGGCCTCGAGACGCCGTGGCCCGACAGCCCGCGCACGTTCTCGTCGTGGAGCCCGGCGCGCGCGACTCCGAGCTTTTCGCGCATCTCTCGGCTACCCTCGGCACGGACGTCCACATCCTCGCCGCGCCGTCGGGGCGCGACGCCGTGGCGCTCGCGGCCACCTGCACCGAGCTCGGAGTCGCGGTGATTCTCGCGGAGGCGTCCGACCGCGCGTGCCTCGAGCTCATCGCCGAGCTGCGCGCGCTCCATCCGGAGGTGGGGATCGTGCTGGTCTCGGCGACCCTCACCGGAGAGTGCGTGCGCACCGCGGTGCATGCGGAAGTGGACGAGCTCGTGGCGGCGCCGGCCGAGCCGGCCGAGATCGGCGAGGTGGTGCGCGAGCTGCTCGTCTGCCGAGACCTGCACTGGTCGCCGATCCGCTGAGCGCCGCGCCGGCCTATCCCTTGACCACGCCGATCGGGCGCAGGCGGGCGACCTTCCGCGCCAGGCGTGCCTCGTGCACGACCTCGACCACGTCGTCGACGTCCTTGTAGGCGGCGGGCTGTTCCTCGGCGAGTCCCTTCCAGCTCGAGGCGCGCGCGATCACGCCCTGCGCGCGGAGCTCCTCGTCGATGCGCCGGCCCGCGGCGTGCTGGATCGCGGCCGTGCGGCTCAGCGCGCGGCCGGCGCCGTGGCAGCAGGTGCCGAAGCTCTGCTCCATGCTGGCGGGCTCGCCCGCGAGCACCCAGCTCGCGCGCCCCATGTCGCCGGGGATGATCACCGGCTGGCCGATGCCCCGGTAGCGGGCCGGCACCTCGGGGTGGCCGGCCGGAAACGCCCGCGTCGCACCCTTGCGATGCACGCACACCCGCTTGATGCGGTCCCCGACGCGATGGTCCTCCATCTTGGCGATGTTGTGGGCGACGTCGTAGACCAGATCGAGCCCCAGCTCGGACCAGGTCTTCTCGAAGACGCGCTCGAACACCTCGCGCACCTGCCACATCAGCAGCTGCCGGTTGCACCAGGCGTAGTTGGCCGCCGCGCGCATGGCGCCGAGGTAGTGGCGCCCCTCGGGGCTGTCCACGGGCGCGCAGGCGAGCTGCCGGTCGGGGAGCTCGATGCCGTACTTGCGCGGCGCGTGGCGCAGTGCGCGCAGCGCGTCGTCGCACACCTGGTAGCCGAGCCCGCGCGAGCCGGAGTGGATCATCACGCAGATCCCGTGTTTGGCGAGCCCCATCACCTCGGCCGCGCCGGCGTCGAACACCTCCTCGACGACCTGCACCTCGAGGAAGTGGTTGCCCGCCCCGAGCGTGCCGCACTGCGCGGCGCCGCGCTCGTAGGCGCGCTCGCTCACCCGGCCCGGCTCGGCGCCGTCCAGGCAACCGCCCGCCTCCGTGTGCTCGACGTCCGCATCCACCGCCAGGCCGCGGCGGAGCAGGTAGCGGGGCCCGGCGGCCATCAGGTCGCCGAGCTCGCGGGCGTTGTAGCGGTACTTGCCCGTGCGGCCGACACCGGCCGGCACGCTCTCGAACAGGGCGTTCACGAGCTGGCCGAGCCTGGGCTGGACGTCGTCGCGCCTGAGCTCGGTGCGCATCAGGCGCACGCCGCAGTTGATGTCGTAACCCACGCCGCCCGGCGAGACGACGCCGCCCTCCGCGGGGTCGGTGGCGCACACGCCGCCGATGCAGAAGCCGTAGCCCCAGTGGATGTCGGGCATGGCGAGGCTCGCCCCCTGGATGCCCGGCAGGAAGGCGACGTTGGCGACCTGCTCGGCGGCCTGATCCGCGCGGATCAACCGCATCAGTGCGTCGCTGGCGTAGATGAGCCCGTCGACGCGCATGCCGCTCTTGTAGGACCGCGGGATCCGCCAGAGCACGGGACCGACGCGCTCCAGCGGGCCGGTGAAGGCGTCCTTCTTCATGGTCGTCCTCCCGCTGCCGCCTCCGGCGTGGTGCGCACCCGGGCCCTCAGATATCGAAGATCACCTCCGCCACCCAGCCCGCCGGGGTCTCGCTGACGAACAGCCCGTGGTAGGTGACGGCCTTGACTTCATGATTCACCCGGTGGCGGGCGAAATCAAGCTCTTCGCCCCGGGCGGTGGCGCTGAGCCCGTGCGAACCCAGCTCCACCTCGAAGCAAGAGAACAGCAGCCGGCGCGTCTCGAAGGTGAACAGCAGCTCCTGGAGCCAGTCGCGGAGCAGGTCGTCGAGATCGGCCGCTCCGAGCACGAAGCGCACCGCCTGGCGCGGCGCCACCTCCTCGAGGTTCTCGACCAGCAGCGTCCCGAAGCCGCGGGCAGCCTCGACGAAGAGCTCCGGCGCCGAGGCCGCGCGCACGCGCAGGCCCACGTCGGCCGTGTGCGGGAAGATCTCGAACATGGCGTCA
>JAFGQW010000120.1 GCA_016935485.1 Planctomycetota bacterium
GAGGAATCGTCCGGGAAGAAGTCGAGCGCGGGCTCGTCCTCCTGGGGTGGTGCGCGGGGCGGGGGCCGGGGGTCGAGGCCGAGGCAGAGGAGGATGGCCCGCACGACCGGGGGATCGGTGATGAGGGGCGCCCGCGGTCAACCTGGAAGACCATGCTCCCTCGGTCCGGCGGATGCTGCAGGAGTACGGCATCGACCCAAGCTCGATTGCCGGCACCGGCAAGGACGGGCGCATCACCAAGGAGGACGTGGTGCGGGTGCTGAACACGGGCAAGGTGGCGCCGCCGCCTCCGCCCCCGGCGTCCCCGCCGCCGTCAGCGCCGGCCTCTGCGCCGCCGGCGCCGGCCGCCGGTGCGCGCCAGACACGCCGGCCGATGACGTCGCTCCGCAAGCGGGTTGCCGAGCGCCTCGTCAAGTCCCAGCAGACCGCGGCCATTCTCACCACGTTCAACGAGGCCGACATGGGCGCGGTCCTGGCGCTTCGCGCCCGCTACAAGGAGCGCTTCGAGAAGAGGCACGGCATCCGGCTCGGCATCATGTCGTTCTTCGTGAAGGCGGTGGTGGATGCCCTCCAGACGGTGCCCGCACTGAACGCCCAGATCGACGGCGACGACATCGTCCAGAACCCCTTCTTCGACATCGGGGTCGCGGTGGGCACCGAGCAGGGGCTGGTGGTTCCGGTGCTGCGGGATGCGGATCGGCTCGGGTTCGCCGAGATCGAGCTGAAGATCGCCGACTTCGCCCGCCGGGCTCGCGAACGGAAGCTGGAGCTCGCCGAGCTCGCCGGCGGCTGCTACACGATCTCCAACGGGGGCGTGTATGGCTCGCTCCTCTCCACACCCATCCTGAACCCACCGCAGAGCGGCATCCTCGGTCTCCACGCCATCAAGAAGCGTCCCGTGGTGGTGGACGACCGCGTGGAGATCCGGCCGATGATGTACCTCGCGCAGTCCTACGACCATCGGCTGATCGACGGATCCGAGGCCGTGACCTTCCTGAAGCGGGTCGTCGAGTGCGTGGAGAACCCCGAGCGGATGCTGCTCGACATCTGAGCGCCTGCGGGCGTCCATCCACGATCGCATGGCCTTGCGACTGCTCCGAATCGTGAAAGGCCATGCAGCGGGCACGGCGCGTCACGACGGCGGCAGCCCGGATCCAGCAGGCTTTCGCGCCGGAGTCTCCCGGGGTCTCTGGAGTTGTCCGACCGCAACCCCGCCGTGAGGTCACTGCTTCTCAAGAGCGCCCATCAGATGCATGGCGAGCGCGTGGAACGCGGGGAGCGACGTGGGATCGATCGCGGTGTTGGCGGCCGAGGGATGCGACGCGAACCGCGCGATGACCATCTCGGCGGCGGGATCGATGTATATCGTCTGTCCATGAACGCCCCGTGCGGCAAATGCGCCGTGCTCGTTGTGCGTGACCCACCACATGTTGCGGTAACTCCAGCCGGACAACAGCGCGTAGCCGGCCTTCGCGAAGAGCCCGGGATCGCCGCCTCTGCGGATGTCATCGACAACGGCCTGCGGGACGATCCGGTGGCCGTTCAGCAGGCCGCCGTTGCGGATCATCTCACCCAAGCGCGCCATGTCGCGCAGACCCGCGCTCAGGCCGCCGCCGGCGAACGGTGTGCCGATCGCGTCGACGGAGAAATACGCGTCCTGCTCAGCGCCGAGCTTGCTCCAGATGAGCTCGGAGAGCAGCTCCGCGACCGAGTGTCCCGTGGCGCGCGCAATGACCCATCCCAGCGCGTCGGTGTTCGCCGTCTTGTAACCGAAAGCCCTGCCGTGCTCGCCTTCCTTCCTCACGGTCTGGAGGAACTCGAAGTAGCCGTGCGGTCCCGCGTAGCCCTGCGGTTTCGGCAACGGGTTGCCGGCTTTCGCATGCGCCCAGATTTCGGCGTCGGGGTCAGCGTAGTCCTCCCTGAATCTGATCGCGGTCGTCATGTCCAGCAGCTGGCGCACGGTGGCGTCTCCGAAGGCGGAGGCCGCGAGCTCGGGCACGTACTCATCGACGCGCTTGTCGGCGTCGAGCGTTCCCGAAACCACCAGCATCGCTCCGAGCGTTCCCACGAACGACTTGGTCACCGACATTGCGCCGTGCTGCCCGTCCTCCTTCAGCACGCCGAAGTAACGTTCGTAGACGATGCGGCCCCGGTGCAGCACGACGATTCCGTCCACGTAGTTGGCATCGAGCGACTCGCGCCAGGTCATCGCAGTGGCGCTGCCGAGCGGCATGAAACGCAGCGTGTCTATGTCGTCCCGCGGCGCCCGGGGCAGAGGCGCGGCGGTGCCAAGACCTCTCGAGACGTTCACCGTGGGCATCAAGCGGCGGAAGTTGGAGACGCTCCAGCGCATGGCGGGGAAGCGCCAGTAGCTCCCGTCGTGGAAGCGGATGATGCGGTCGGGAGGTGGCGGCGCGCCGCGCATCCAGCCGAGCTTCGCCGGGTCGCTCTCCCTGGCATCAGGCACATCTGCAGATGTGTCGGTTGCGTCAGCCACGGACGCAAGTGTCAACAGCAGAGCGAGCGCGGTGGCGGCCCACTGCACGGAGGTTGGGTTCGATCCGTTTGCCATGACGTTCTTACATTGCGGATAGAACAAACAAACGCGGTTCTGGCCTGCCGGCCAGGGTATCGGAGGCTCGGGGTGGGGTCAAGGGCAGGGCGGGAGCGAGCGGGATCGA
>JAFGQW010000121.1 GCA_016935485.1 Planctomycetota bacterium
CGCTGACCGCCGGCGAGGTGGCCCGCCGCGCCCAGTTCTTCAGCTTCGGCACCAACGATCTCACCCAGATGACGTTCGGATTCAGCCGCGACGACGTGGGCTCGTTCCTGCCCCACTACCTCGACGAGGGCCTGCTGGAGGTCGACCCGTTCGCCTCCCTGGACACGATCGGTGTCGGCCGGCTGGTCGCCCTGGCGGTGGAGGAGGGCCGCCGAGCTCGACCCGATCTCAAGGTCGGCATCTGTGGCGAGCACGGCGGCGATCCGGCGAGCATCCACTTCTGCCATGCGGCGGGACTGGACTACGTGAGCTGCTCGCCATTCCGGGTGCCGGCGGCGCGCCTGGCGGCCGCCCACGCCGCCCTGAGGAAATAGCTTCCGCCCGCGCACACCTCCGCGGAAAGCCGATCAGTCCTCGAGGCTCTCGGCCGCCTGGAGCACGTCGTCGGCGATGTCGAAATCCGCGTAGGCCTGCTTGACGTCGTCGTGGTCCTCGATCGCCTCCATCAGGGCCAGCACCTTTCTCGCCGTCGTCGGCTCGGTGATCTCCACCGTCGCGTTGGCCACGCGCGTCACCTCCGAGGACTCAATGGGCAGGTTGGCGACCTCCAGCGCGGTGCGTATGCCATCGAAGGCGACCGGGTCCGCGGTGATCTCGTAGACCTCGTCGTAGCGCTCGAGGTCGTCGCCGCCCGCCTCCAGCACGAGCGCCATCAGCGTGTCCTCGTCGACGGCCGCCGTCGGCACCGTGAAGGAAGCCTTGCGGTCGAATTTCCACGCCACGCTGCCGGTCGCACCCAGATTGCCGCCGCGCTTGTGGAACAGCGTCTTCAGCTCGGTTCCGGTGCGGTTGCGGTTGTCGGTAAGCACCTCGACGAGAATGGCCACTCCGCCCGGACCGTAGCCCTCGTAGACGAGCTCCTCGATGCTGTGGCCGCCGCCCTCCCCGGTGCCGCGCCGGATCGCACGCTCGATGTTGTCCTTGGGCATGTTGGCCGCCTTGGCCGCGTCGATGGCGTACTTGAGCGTCAGGTTCATCGCCGGGTCGCCGCCCCCCGACCGGGCCGCCGAGATGATGTTCTTGGCGAGCTTGCTGAAGAGCTTGCCACGCTTGGCGTCCACGGCGGCCTTCTTGTGCTTGATTCCAGCCCAGTGAGAGTGTCCGCTCATGGCCTTGCCCTCCAATCCCGTTCCAGGCCGCGGCGATGCCCTGCACCGCGGCGCCCGTGTAAAGCAGCTTGACGCCCGGGGTGAGCACTGCAAACACCAAGATCAAAACACGTTAACGCCTGCACCGCCATACTGTATCGAGGTTGAGGAAACTTGGTTTCCGCTTCCGGCGTCCTCGCAACCTCGCCCGGAAACCTGCGATCGACAGCCTAAGACGTTTCTTTACAGCAACTTCAGGATCTTCCCCGCGCAAGAGACACATCGGCACGCGAGTTGTCCGTCCCTTTGCGATGGACGTCACTAGGGCGTCTGTGCGAGGGGCCACAATCGCAGTAAAGAAAAGCAGCGTCGGAAATCAACCGTCTTGTGAGAAGAGACAGAAGCAAACCCTTGACAATCTGCCCTGGGAAACCTCGTTTCTGACGTTGCTTTGATTCCCTCGTCGACTCGACCCGGTCGACGAGGTTTTTTTGTGCCGGCGCGATCCGGGGCTCGCGGCAGGGGCAGTCCTCCGCTCGGAAGTTGCGCTCTCGCAACGTCGAGTCGCTCGCCCGACCCATCGGGCCGGGGCGGCTACGAACCCGCACCGCCGCGCGCGGGGTGGACACCGCCACGCTCCGGACAGGCAAGCGCGAGCGAAAGCCTCCCACGCTCAGCGCTTGGAGAACTGGAACCCCCGGCGTGCACCGCGGCGACCGTACTTCTTGCGCTCCTTCATGCGGCCGTCGCGCGTGAGATGCCCCCCGTCCCGCAGACGTTCCTCGAACTCGGGCCGGTCCACGCGCAGCGCCCGCGCGATACCAAGGGCGCACGCGCCGGCCTGCCCGGTGATCCCGCCCCCGAGCACGTTGACGAACACGTCGTACTTGTCCCGGCTGCTCGTCGCCTTCAGGGGCGCCTCGAGGTCGATTCGGTGGCCGAGGTTAGGAAAGTAATCCGGGAGGGACCGCCGGTTGACGGTGATCTCGCCGCTGCCCGGCCGGATCCGCACCCGGGCAACGGAGCTCTTGCGCCGGCCTGTTCCCCAGGTGTACTGCGACTTCGCGTCCACCACCGATCAACGCTCCCTTCTCACGTCCGCCAGGACGCTCGCCGCCTTGAGCTCGAGCGGCTCGGGCTGCTGTGCCGTGTGGGGGTGCTCGCCCCCCGCGTAGACCTTGAGCTTCGTCAACATGTGACGGCCCAGCCGCGTCTTGGGCAACATGCGCCGCACGGCGAGACGGATCACCTCCTCGGGCTTGCGCGCCAGCATCTTCTCGTAGGGCGTCACCACCAGTCCGCCGTGGTAGCCGGTGTGATGGTAATAGACCTTCTTCTCGGCCTTCTTCCCCGTCACTTCCACCTTGCGGGCGTTCACCACGACGACGAAGTCCCCGGTGTCGAGATGCGGCGTATAGGTGGGCCGGTGCTTGCCCATCAGAATCCGGGCGACCTCGACCGCCAGCCGTCCCAGCACCTTGCCCTCCGCGTCGACCTGGAACCAGCGGCGTCGGATCTCGGCCGGTCTCGCCATGTAGGTTTTCATGACTTCCTCTTGTGCGAACCCCCCGGCGCCACGTGCCGGCAAAGGCGGCGACCTCTGCGCGGCGCGCCAGAACGCGCGTCACCCTGAAATCGAGCGTACCACCCGGGCACGCTCGACCCTCCAGAAGCGGTCGGAATGTTAGGACGCGGCCGGGGCGGAGTCAATCCACCGCCGGCAATCCAGCGCCGCGCCCCAGAGCCCGCGCACCCCGAAGTTACGGTCCGCCGGCCCCGGGCAGCGCGCAAACATGGTTCTCCCCCTCGAGGGGGGCGCCCCGGAGCTCGCCGAGAAGCACGCCGGACAGCGGCAGCGCGGGCAGGGCCGCGCCCAGCGATCGAAGAGGTTCCGGCACCATCGCCGGCGCAACCGGTGGAGCCTCCTCCGGGCTCCACGCGTCGCCACCGCGCAACGGCGGCAACGAGCGAACCTCGCCCCGCGCCAGCCAGAAGGCCGACTCCAGCGAAATCCCCTCCGGAAGTCGGGCCGAGACGAAGAGCCTCCCGCCGATCTCGCGCGCGCAAAAGCCCTCGCCGAATCGCGCTGTCGTCAGCGCCGCGAGCCATCCGTCCCCCTGCCAGCGCGCGCGAAGGCCTCCCGGGGCGGCCCGCACCTCGGCCCCTTCCGGGACCCGGGTGAGCAGATACGGCCCTCCCGGGAGCCAGACCTCTGCCGGGCGGTCGCCGCGCGGCGCCACGCGCAGGCAGGTGTGGACCCACGGGTCCGCGCCCTGGATCGCGAACAACCAGTAGCTGCGCCGTGCCGCGGTCGTCCAGTGTCCTTCGCCCAGGAAACCCAGGATAAAGGCGGCGCTGACCGCAGCGAGCCCCGCGCTGATCAGGCCGCACCGCCGCGACCGCGCACCGGCGCCCCACCAGACCGCGGCCACGAAAACCGCCACCGCCAGCAGTGCGGGCACGCGCGGCGGATCCGGCGCCTCCGGAACCGGCGGACACGGCGGCTGGACCGTCGCGAACGCCCCACCGAGATCCGCGAGCGCAGCTTGCGCACCCCCCGCCCAGAGCACCGTGCCGAATCCGAGCGGTCCCGCCCCTCGTGGCTCCACGACCAGACCGTGGCCGCCGATTCCGATCCAGCCGCGCACCGCCGGACTGCGCTCGAGCTCCGCCCGATCGGCCGCCGCCACCAGGTCCAGAGCCGCCAGCACGGCGGCTCCGAGCTCCTGTAGCTCCGACTCCAAACGTACGAAGCGGGCGCGCCGTCTGAGACCACTCTCGATCTCGTCCCGCAGCCGCGCGAGGGCCGGACTTTCCGAAAGCAGGCCCGCCGCACCCGGAAGAACGCCGACTAGCGCCGCGTCGGGCGGCAGTCTCCGCACCGAGCCGGAGGGCGGGGCGCCGGGTCCGCTCATCCGGATCGCCCCGTCGTCGGGCCAGAGGAAGCTCGCCGCGTTGCCGGAAACCTCGATCCGGACTCCGGACCAGCACGCCTGCCAGGGCAGGCCCGCCGGTGCCCAGACTGCCGCCGGCAGGCCCGCCCGCACCGCGCCGCCGAGGAGCATCTGACCCGGTCCATTCACGCCCTGCCCCGCGGTACCCGCCGCCAGCTGCAGCACCAGAGCGAGCGAAGCGCCCACCGTGCCGACCCGGCGGCTCAACCCCCGGCCGCTCACCGCGCACCGTCCAGCAGTCCGACCAGCGGCCCAAAGGGCGCGCCGTCGAACGGAATCGAGCCGAGCCCGAGGAACTCGTGGCCCGCGTAGACGATCAGGGGCAGGCCCGCCGCAATCAGCACCACCACGGGCCAGTAGCCGAAGCGAAGAAAACCGGGCAAGCACCGCTCGCCGTGCTCCGCCGCCGCGCCGAGGAGATGCGCCAGAAACACCATGCCCGCCGCGAGCGCCATCTGCTCCCAGTCCGCCCCGGTCATCCCGGCGACCACGCGGGCTGGCGGGAGAAACAGCAGCGCCAGAAGAGCGGCTTGACCGAAGGCGCGGAGAGCGCCCTGCCAGAGGATCCCCTCGGAGCCTCCCGCCGGGCCGAGTGCAGGCACGACGAGAAGGTGAAACGCCAGCAGGGAACCTAAGAGCACTCGCCCGCCTGCCGGGAACCCCCCGGCGGCCCCGTCCGCGAGCAGCGCGGCACCGGTCCCGGCGGCCGCGAAGAGACACCAGGCCCTCAGCAACCGACGCAGGGCTCCGGCGCCGCCCGCCTGGAGGAGGGAGGCGCTCCCCGCCCGACCGGCCATCAGGGCTGGAGGCCCGCGAGGAGGGCCGCTCCCGTCGGCAGCGCACCCACCAGCCGGACCACCGTCCGCTCAAACGCGACACTTCCCTCTTCCACGCCCCGCCAGCGCGGATACTGCTCGAAGATACGGAGCAACTCCGCGAACTTGCGCTCGCATGACGGGTCGCACGGACGGGCCTCGGCCCGCCCGCGCCCCCAGCGGATCCGGCACCGGCCCTCCGGATCGGACCGCGCGAACACGAGGCTGAGCAGGCTGTATCGCGGACCATCATCCAGGCGTCGTTCCGCCACCGCCTCGATGCCGCAAAGGCCATCCCAGATCGCCCCGCGCCCCCCGGTGCGGGCGAGAAGGAACGCGGCCTCCTGGGCAGCGACGAAGCGCTGGACCGGATCCAGAAGGGACCCGCCCGCCGACGCGAGCCAGGGCAACTTCAGCGCCACGCCGGCCGCCGGGAGCACGCAACCCGCCCGATCCACGTAGCCTGCCCCGTCGCCAAGGCACGCCACGGGCTGGCGGTGGACCACCCGGACCACCACCTGCTCGCCGGCGGCGCCGAGCTGCACCTGTTCCACGCTGCGGATCCACGGCACCCGCCCGAGGCTCGCGGCGACCATGGAGCGAAATCCGGGATGCAGCACGGAGCAACCCGCCAGCGGCTCGAGCTGTCGCCGCACCGCCTCCTCGTAGGCCCGCCCGACCCAGTTGGGCCGAGGCAGCACCTGGACCGCAGGCGGAGCAAACGCGAATCTCGGGTCCAGCAGGACGCGGTCGCGCGCGAAATCCACCCCGCGCCGCAACAGGAATGCGGCGAGGAACACCCCCACGGCGAGGTAGCCGATGCGCAAGCGACGTTCCAGCCCCTCCGGACGGCAGCGAGCTCCGGGTTCGGGTCTCATGCGCAACGGCTCCGCAGCCGGGAATGCGCCGGCACGGTCTCCGGGCGGTCCCGGGTGCGGCGCGCGGTGCGCCGGCGCCCAGCCGCCCGGACCCACTCTCGACCGACGGCAACGCGACGGCCGTGGCCCTCGCCCAGGCGTCGGCTGGCGGGACTCCCGCGGGCTCCGGGGAATCGGCTAGACCTTCACCGTTCCCTTGGTGATGTCCACGAACTTCTTCTCCTTCACCTTGGCCCCGGCGGGAGAGAAGTTCACATCGTAATCGCCGACGAAGATCTCCAGCGTGTTGACCACGCTGTCAAGCAGGTCGCGGTCCAGGTAGATCTCGTCGCCCTTGGCGACTTCCATCTCCCGGTGCAACAGGTTCACGACCACCCGCACCGGATGCAGGCGACGAGACACGAATTTCTCGACCGACATTTCCATGCGTCTTCAGCTCCCTCTTCGCGCCCTCGACGAAGCCATGCCACCGCTCCGGAAACCCGGCGAACCCTTGCGCTACTGTCGATCCTGCGCGGATCTCCCGACGGTTCGGTCGGAACGTCCGACCCGGCCGAAACCCCACGCGGGGCTCCGCGCCTTCGAAACCAGACAGACGGCCCGAGCGACACGCCCTGCCGCCCGGCTCTTGCCTCATCGCTCCAGCTGGCCTTGGCACACCACAGCCGGCCGGGGCCACTCGACGATCTCGAGATCGAGCGAAACACCGAAGCGGCCGAGGACGCGGTCATGGCCCTCGCGAATCAGATCGCGCACCTCGCGGGCGAGCGCGCCACCCTGGTTGATCACGAAGTTGGCGTGCTTCTCGGAAATGGAGGCCCGCCCGCGCTGCCTTCCTTTCATGCCGACCTCATCGAGAAGCCGACCGGCGCTCCTCCCGCCTGATGGGTTCACGAAGATACATCCCGCCGTTCGATCCTGCAAGGGCTGGGTGGCTTTCCGGTGGTCCATCAGCGCGCGCGCCCGCGCGGAGATGGCCCGCGGCTCGTCCGGCGCGAGACGAAGCCGCACCGCGGCGACCACCGCGCCGTTCAGGCGGCTGGACCGATAGCCGAGCCCGAGGAGGCTCGAGTCCCGGGTTTCCACCCGGCCATCAGGCGCTACAACTGTCGCGCTGACAAGCACATCCCCGAACGAGCCGTGGGCGCCGCCAGCGTTCTTGGAAAGCGCTCCGCCGACGGTTCCCGGAATGCCTGCACAGCGCTCGAGCCCCGCCAGACCCAGGCGAATCGTCCACGCGAGCAGGTGCGGGAGCCGCACTCCGGCCTCGGCCTCGACCTCGGTCCCATCGGGATCGGCGCCGCGCCGGATTCCCTGCAGGCGGCGCAAGCTCACCACGGCTCCCTCGACCCCGGCGTCGTCGATCAGGAGCTTGGAGCCGTTGCCGAGCCAGAACACCGGCACGCCCGCCTTCCCGAGCGCGGCCACGACCTCCGCCAGCTCCGCGGTCGAGCGGGGCTCCAGGAAGTACCGCGCGGCCCCCCCGATCCCCAGCGTGGTGAGCTCGGCCAGCCCGCGCCAGTCCGAGAGGATCTCAGTGAAGCGCTCGGACCAGAGCATGGGCCACCTCGCTGGATCGCCCCGCGCCGAGGGCGAGCAGGACATCCCCGGACTCCAAACCCCCGGGCAGGAGCTCCGGAACGTTCTCGAGGGAGACGAAGCGCGCCTGTCCGCGCCGGCCGCGGATCGCCTCCACCAGGTCCTCCGGCCCGATCCCGCGCCAGTCCTCTGGCCGTTCGCGCGCGGCGAACACATCGGTGATGAAGACCTGGTCGGCGGCGGAGAGCTCCCGCGCGAAGTCGGGCAGGTACTCCTTCAGCCGGCGGTATTGGTGCGGCTCGAAGAGCACGTGGAGGCGGCGCTCGGCGAACTGGACCCGGGCCGCACTGACCACCGCCTCCACCTCCGCCGGATGGTGCGCGTAATCGTCGATGACCGTCACCCCCCGGAACGTGCCGAGGTTCTCGTAGCGCCGCCGGACCCCCCGGAACGATGCCGCCGACTCCCGGATCGCGGCGGGGGCCACCCCCACCTCGCATGCCACCGCCGCCGCGAAGGCGAGGTTGGCGAGACTGAAGCGACCCGACAGACCGCAGCGAAGCGCAGGAACCACGGGCTCGCCGTCCCGCAGGAGCTCGAGTTCCCCGGAAACCTCGGTCCGGCCTGGACGGAGCACGTAGCCCTCGCCGCCGGTGCCCCGCTCGCCCGCCGGATCGACGGGGAGGACCCGGGCCTGCACGCCCCAGCGACCGACCTCCTCCTGGAGCTGCCAAGGAATCACGAGGAGGCCCGCCGCCGGCAGGGTGCGGGCGAAGCGTCCGAAGGCCTGACGAACGCCCTCCCGGGTGCCGTAGCACTCCTGGTGATCGTCGCCGACGTTGAGGATCACGCCGATCGCCGGCCGGAGATCCAGAAACGAACCGCCGAACTCGCAGGCCTCCACCACGAACTCACCGCCGCGCCCGACGCGCACGCTGGCGTCGAGGTCGCGGAGCACGCCCCCGACGATGCAGGAGGGATCGCGCCCGCCGAGCAGGAGCATGTGCGTGAGCCACGCACTGGTCGTGGTCTTGCCATGCGTGCCGGCCACCCCGATGGCGGTGCCGCGGTGCCCGCGGACCAGGCGGCCGAGGGCCTGGGAGTAGGTCTCTACCCGCAATCCGCGGCGGCGTGCTTCCGCCCACTCCGCATTGTCCGCCGGAATGGCGCGGGAGATCACCACGGAGTCGGCGTCCACGGGGAGGTTCTCCGCCGCGTGCCCGGCCAGAACCCGCACGCCCTCCCGGCGCAGCCGCTCCGCCGCCACGCCCGGGCTCAGATCGGAGCCGGTCACCCGCGCACCGCGCGCCTGCAGGAAGCAGGCGAGCCCCTGCATCCCGCAGCCGCCGATTCCGATCAGATGCATCTTCCTCACCATCGCGCCACACCCGCTTCGTCGGCCGGCGCGCCCGGAGCTTCCGCCCGCGCGCCGCCCCGGCCGTTCGCCATCACGTCGACGATGCGGCGCGCCGCGTCGGGCCGCGCCAGCCCGCCGGCCGCCCGCGCCATCGCGGCGCGCAGCGCCCGGTCACCGACCAGCCGACCGGCCGTCCGCGCGAACGCGGCCACGTCCGCGCTCTCCTCCGGCAGCAGGAACGCCGCGCCGGCATCGACGAACACGCGCGCATTCTCGTACTGGTGGCGGTCGCGATGGTGCGGATACGGCACCAGCACCGCCGGCAGCCCGGCGATGGCCAGCTCGGCCAGCGTGGTGCCGCCCGCGCGGGAGACCACCGCGTCGGCGACGCGGTACGCGAGCGCCATGTCCGGCACGAACGCCTCCACGCGCGCCACCATTCCCCGCGCCGCATACGCCCGCTCCACCCAGGCGCGATCCGCTTGCCCGGCGAGGTGCAGCACCTGGAGCGCGTCGCCCTCGGAAGCCAGGGCGGCGAGGCCGGCGCAGACCAGCCGATTCAGCCCGCGCGCCCCCTGGCTGCCGCCCACCACGAGCAGCGTGCACCGCTCCGGCGAGAGCGCGAACCGCCGGCAGGCGGCCTCGCGATTCCCCGCCGCCGGCGGCGGGCGCACGGGGTTGCCGGTGGCCCGGCCGTTTAGGAACTGCGCGGCGGTCTCGGGAAAGGCGCAGCAGACGGCGTGGGCGAGCGGCCCGAGCAGGCGCGTCGCCAGACCGGGACGGGCATTCTGCTCGAGGAGCACCACGTTGAGCCCCAGCGCCCGGCCCGCGAGAACCGCGGGCACGGCCCCGTATCCGCCCAGCCCCACCACCGTGTCGGCATCGAATCGCCGGAGGATCCGCATGGAGCGCGCCAGCAGCGCCGGCAAGGCCGCGGCAAAGATCATTCGTCCGCGCCACCCGCACGGCGCGTTCATGCCCTTCAGCCGGCGCGTCTCTCCCGGTGCGCTCTCCAGCACCAGCCCTTCGATCTGCCGCGGGCCGCGCAGGAAGAGAAAGCGCGCATCGCTGCGCTGCCGCTGGATCTCGTGCGCGAGTCCCACGCCCGGGATCAGATGCCCCCCGGATCCGCCGCCGGCGAACACGACGGCGGGCCCGCCGGCCGCTCCCGCACGCTGCCTGTCCTGCACCAACTCGCTCACGCGACCTCCCCGCCGCCTGACGTCCGTGTTCCCCCTCACCGCGGCGGCAGCAGCAGCCGATCCCCCGGCTGGAGCTTCGTCTCATCCACCTTCGGATTGAGCTTCTTGATCTCCTCCCAGCGGCTCGCACGGCCGAGCTCGCGCCGGGCGATACTGCTCAGCATGTCGCCCTTCTTGACGACGTAGGTGCGCGGCGCCGGTGCGGCCGGCTCGACCTTCCCGGCCGCTGCCGGACGCGCCGCCGACGCCGGCGCGGCCACGCTCTCTGCCGGCGCCCACGGCCGCCCGCCCATGACGGCATCCGCACGCTTGACGCGCGCGGTATCCGCCGTTGCAAGCGGGGGTGTGACCGCGACGACGCTCTCGGGAACGTCCCGCGAATCCAGCGCACGCTTGACCTTGGCTGCCGTGCTGTCGGGGTTCAGCGCGCTGCGGTCGGCCCGCTCGCCCGAGGTCACCACCAGGCTGAGGATGATGACCACGATCGCCATCATCCCGAGCAGGCCCGCCTTCTCGACGCTGGAGAGCCGTCCGTCACGGCGGTGGCCGACCCGCGCGCTCGCCGGCCAGTACGCGCGGCCCTGTGCTCCTGCCTCGACCCGACGCGAGTAGTTCCTGTCGTTCATGCTTGAGATCCTCTCAGCCGTCCAGTCGCCAACGGTGGATCGCTCGAGGTGCACCCCCCCTCGAGCGTACGTTCCCTGCTTGGCCCGTCCGCCGCCGCCCGCCCCGCCTTGACCAGCACGGCCAGGCCCGTGAACATCACCAGGAGCGACGTGCCTCCCTGGCTGAGGAAGGGGAGCGCGATCCCCTTCGGTGGCACGCTCGCCGTCACGACGGCGATGTTCATGGCCGCCTGCAGGCCGATCAGGCAGACGACGCCGACTCCGGCGAAGAAGCCGAACGGATCCGCGACCGCGCCGAGCAGGCGGACGCCGTGAACGAGAAACGCGGCGAAGAGCCCGAGCACCAGCAGGCAGCCAACCAGCCCGAGCTCCTCGCCGATACCGGCCAGAAGGAAGTCGCCGTGAATCTGGGGCAGGAAGTCGAGCTTCTGCCGCCCCTCCCCCAGTCCACGCCCGAACACGTGACCCGATCCGAGCGCCAGCAGGCTCTGGCGGGTCTGGTAGCACGCCATCGGATCCAGCATCGCCCGGATCCGCGGAACGACGTGCTCGAACCGGAGCGCCATCAGCCCGACCAGCGCCGGCAGCCCGATGCCCGCGAAGGGCAGCAGGTGCCGGATCCTGACGCCAGCCACCACGAGCATGGCAAAGCCGACGACGGCGAGCAGCAACGCGGTGCCGATGTCCGGCTCCAGCGCTACCAGCCCCGCCAGCGCCAGGATGACCGCGACCGGAGGCACCACCCCGGTGCGGAAATCGTGCAGGCGATGCCGCTGGCGAGACAGGTGGTGGGCGAGGAATGCGATCAGCGCCAGCTTGGCGATCTCCGAGGGCTGCACCGACACGGGCCCGCAGCGGAACCAGCGGCGCGCGCAGCCCTCGACGCTGCCGACGCCCGGCACCAGGACGAGCAGGAGCAGCCCGAAGGCGAGCACCAGACCGACCCGGGCGCTGCGGTCCAGCCACGGCAGCGGCATCCGCCGGACCAGCCCGTAGACCCCCAGCGCGATCAGCAGGGCGACGGCCTGCCGCTTGAACAGGCCGTGCGGGTCCTCGCCGTACGCCGCGCCGCCGGCCGCGCCGCCGCCGAGGAAGGCAGCCGCGCTGAGCAGCCCGAAGAGACCGATGAGGCACAGCAGCATGCAGATGGCGAAGACGCGATCCGCGTCGCGGGCAGCGCTTGGGGCCGAGGGACGCAGCGCCGCCATCAGCGGCCTCCAAGCGTGCCGAGGAGCGCCACCGCGCACAGCACCGCGCCGGCCAGCCAGAAGCGGCGGGTAATGCGGGTCTCCGGCCAGTTGCGGAACTCGAAATGGTGATGCAGCGGCGCGCAGAGGAAGATCCGCTGGCCGTAGCGCCGGTAGCACCAGATCTGGAGGATGACGCTGCCCGCCTCGGCGACGAACACGCCGCCGATCACCGGGAGCAGGAACTCCTGGCGAATGCAAAGGGCCACCATGCCGAGCGCCCCGCCCATGGCGAGCGCGCCGGTGTCGCCCATGAAGATGCGAGCCGGGTGGCGGTTGTAGAAGAGGAAGCCGAGGCCGGCGCCGGCCAGCGCCGCGGTGAAGACGGCCACCTCGGTCGCGCCCGCGACGAACAGCACGCCGTAGCGGGTCGCGAGCACGAACGTGCCGGCGACCAGTGCCAGGACCGCGAAGGCGAGAAACGAGAGGACCAGCAGCCCCACCGCCAGCCCGTCCAGACCGTCGGTCAGATTCACGGCGTTGGCCGACGACGTCAGGACCACGAGCGCCACCACCACGAACAGGGGACCGATCGGGAGGATCCAGCCCACGACCGGAATCTGGATGGCCGTGCCCGCGGCCGCCCCCTGGACCACGAAATAGGCGTAGGTCACCGTCGCCGCCGCCAGCGCGACGGTCCCGAGGAACAGCATCTTGCCCTGCCGGCCGAGCCCCTTGCGGAAGCGGTGCCGGATCTTGATCAGGTCGTCCAGCGCGCCGATGGCGCCGAAGGCCAGCATCACGCCCGCGATGGAGGGCAGCAGCACGCCGTCCCACCGCGCCCAGAGCCCGGCGCTCAGCAGCGCCGCCCCCATCAGCAGCACGCCGCCCATGGTCACGGTGCCCCGCTTGGGGCCATGGCGCTGCGCGATCTCCGGCGAGTCGGTCTTGTCGCAGGGCTCCACCAGGCCGAGGCAGCGAAACAGGCCGATCACCGGCGGCGCCGCGAGCAGGACCACCGCGAGCGCGGTGCCCGCCGCGAGCTGGCTCCGCTCGAGCGCGGTCAAGCCGCCGAGCCACGACGCCACCGCCGCGACGCCCACGTCAACGTCCCCCATCGCTCGCCGCCTCCCGGAGGGCTCCCGTCACGAGGTCGAGCTGCGCGGCATGCGACCCCTTGATCAGGACCGCATCCCCGGCCGCGAGAAAACCGCGCAGCTCCGCCGCCACCTCCTCCGGCCGCGGGAACCAGCGGACCGCCGGCGGCGCGCGGCGGTCGCTGGCGCCCTCGATGTAGTAAGTGGCGAGGGGGCCGATGGCCCAGAGAACGTCAATCCCGCAGTCGGATGCCGCCTTCCCGATCTCGCGGTGCAGGGCCTCGGCCCCCACGCCCAGTTCCTTCATTTCTCCGGCCACCAGGATGCGGCGGCCGGTCACCGCCAAGCTTGTCAGCGTCTCGATGGCAGCGAGCATGGCCGGCGGGTTCGCGTTGTAGGTGTCGTCGATCACCAGGCTGCCCGCGAACCAGAACGGCGCAGTGCGCTGCGCCACCGGCGCCATCGCCTCCAGGCGGTCCTGGAGGTCTGCGGGCGCGACGCCCAGCTCGCGGCCGACCGTCCAGCCCGCCAGCGCGTTCATCACGTTGTGCCGGCCGAGAAGCCCCAGATGGATCGTGCGCCCCTCCACCCGGAAGCGCATGCCCGCGGCATCGCTCTCGACGTTCGTGGCGCGCACGTCCGCGCCCTCGCCGCACCCGAAGTAGACGCACGGCACGCCCGACACCGTACGCGCCAGCTCCCCGAACGCGCGCACGCGGGCATCGTCCCCGTTCAGGACGGCCACGCGCTGGGAGCCGGAGGTCTGCAGGATCGCGGCCTTCTCGCGCGCGACCCCGTCGAGATCGCGCAAGCCCTCGAGGTGGGCCGCACCGATGCCGGTGATGACGGCCACGTCCGGCTCGGCGATCCGCGTGAGGTGCGCGATCTCGCCCGGCACGCTCGTGCCCATCTCCACGACCGCGAAGCGGTGCTCCGGGCTGAGCCCGGTGAGCAACCGCGGCACGCCGATGGCGTTGTTCTCCGTGCCGGGGGCGACGAGCACCTCCCGCCGGCCCCCCAGCAGCGCGCCGATGATCTCCTTGGTGGTCGTCTTGCCGAAGCTGCCGGTCACCGCCACGAGGCACCCGCTCCAGCGGCTGCGCAGGAACCCCCCGAGGCGCCCCAGCGCTTGCAGCGGATCGTCGACCCGGACGACGCGCGCTCGATCCAGCCCGGCGGGAACCTCGGCAGCGCGGCGCACGACGAGTCCGGCGGCGCCGCGGGCGACGGCGGCGCCGAGGAAGTCATGCCCATCGAATCGCGGGCCGCCGAGCGCGAAGAACAGGTCGCCGGGCTCCAGGGTCCGGGTGTCGGTGGAGACACCCACGAGCTCCTCGGGCCAGCTCGCCTCCGCAGTCCCGACGCCCAGCGCCTCCCGGACCTCGGTCCAGGACAGCGTGCCGTGTCGCCGGTCGAGCAAGACCGTCTCGCTCAACGTTTCCCTCCCTGCGCGTGCCGCCGCATGACGCCATGCGGCCGAGGCCCGCGCCCGCTAGCCGCCCGGGAGCGCAGGCGCCGCCGCCACGGCGCTGCCGGTGCGCTCCTCGATCGCCTTGAGAACCTCCACCCGGTCGTCGAAGGGCACGGTCACATCCCCGAGGATCTGGTAGTCCTCGTGCCCCTTGCCCGCGACGAGGACCACGTCGCCCGCGCCCGCTTCGCACACCGCCTTGCGGATGGCGCGCCGCCGGTCGGGCTCCACCTCCACGTCCCGTCCCGGAGCCACGCCCCGGAGGATGTCGCGGATGATGGTGTGCGGATCCTCGCTGCGCGGGTTGTCGCTGGTCACGATCACGCGGTCCGCGTGCTCCGCCGCCACGCGGCCCATGCGCGGGCGGCGCCCGGGATCCCGATCGCCGCCACAGCCGAAGACCACGGTGAGCCGCCCCGGCGCGCGCTCCTGGCGCCTGGCCTCGGCCAGGGCCAGCAGCGCGTTCGTGAGCGCGACGTGCGTGTGGGCGTAATCGACGACGACCACCGCCGGAGCGTCCGGCACCACGAAGCGCTCCATGCGCCCGGGCACGGGCGGCAGCCGTTCGATTCCCGCCGCGATCGCATCGAGCCCGGTGCCGAGGGCCGCCGCGACCGCCGCCGCGGTGACGGCATTGGCCACGTTGAACGGTCCGGGCATTTCACAGCGCACCTCCCGCCCGCCCGCGGGCGTGCGGAGGTAGAACCGCGAGCCCCGGGCGTCGTACCGCGGCTGCTCCGCCCGCACCGCGGCGTCCTCGGTGCCGCAGGTCGTGAGGGCCAGGCCGCGGCGGTGCACGAAGTCGGCCAGCCGCCGGCCGGCCGGATCGGCCACCTGCACCGCAGCCACCGCCTCCGGCGGGAGCATCTCGAACAGGTGGCGCTTGGCTCGGAAGTAGCTCTCCATGTCGCCGTGGTACTCCTGGTGGTCGCGCGACAGGTTGGTGAACGCGGCGGCCCGAAGGCGCACGCCCGTCAGGCGATGCTGCATCATCGCGTGCGAGGAGGCTTCCATGACCGCGGCATCGTGCCCCTCGGCCACCGCCTCGCGGAGCAGCCGGGCCAGGTCCGCGGATGCCGGCGTGGTGTTGGGCGCCGGCAGCCGCCGCGAGCCGATCTCGTAGCCGATGGTGCCAAAGAACGCGGGATGGCGGCCGGCCTCGACCAGGATCGACTGGACCATCTTGGCCGTGGTGGTCTTGCCGTTGGTGCCGGTAACCGCGATCACGTCGAGCTTGCGGCTCGGCTGGCGGTGGAAGGCATGCGCCAGGCGCGCCAGCGCCTCGCGCGCGTCCGGCACCTGGAGCAGCAGCACGCCGGGTCCGGCCTCGGCCCGCGCCCTCGCCGGCGCCACGTTCCGGTCGACGACGACTGCCGCCGCGCCGGCCCGGACCGCATCGGCCACGAAGTCCAGACCGTTCGCCCGCGCGCCCGGGATGGCCACGAAGAGGTCTCCCGGCATCGTCCGGCGCGAATCGTAGGCGATGCCCCGGACACGCAGCCCCTCCCTTGAAGAAAGACCTGCGGTCTGGAGGACATCAACCTGAGGCAGTACCGCCCTGATCTGTCCCAGGCGCATCAATCGTGCATTCCCTCGGCGCACAGCTTGATGCCCGAACCGGTTTCCGGCCGGGATTGTAGCAACCGTCGCGACGGACAGCCACCACGAAGTCCAAACTTTCTGCCCGAATGCCGCCGGCCGCAAGACACCGGACTCCTCCCCGGCCTCCCGCCCGCCGGCATTCCACTCGATCTCGATCCCACGCGATTCACGGCTCGCACCCTTCGATTCCCCTCACGGTCCGCTCTGCGCGAGCGACGCCATCCGCCCGTCGCGCACCGCCGGCCGGTGCACGTCCCGGTCCAGCAGGAAACGCAGGATCTGCACGCCGTACGGCCCGAGCACCTGCCCGGCGGAGATGTAGCGGAGATCGCGCGCGCGCGGGTGCGGCGCGAGGAGTGCGACGACGTAGCGCGCGGGCTCCGCGCCGATTGGCCCCATGACCACGAGGCTCAACACGTTCGCGGAATGGCCCCGCCAGCGCGGCTGCTCCAGCGCCGCCTTGATCGCCGGGTTCTCCTCGGTGGCCGTGCCCGTCTTGGCCGCCATCCGCCAGCCGCCGAAGAGCTCGGGGCGGTCGCGCTGCAACCGGTGGAGCGTTCCCTCCTCGCCCTCGACGACCCGGGCCAGGACCGCGCGCAGCCGGGCCGCGACCGCCGGAGGGAAGACGACCCGCTCCGCAAGCGGCTCGATCGCGCCGGCGGCCGGCGCGTTTCCGTTCGCATCCGCCACGCACTTGACCAGGCGAGGCGGCCGCAGCCGGCCGTCGGTGGCGAGCGCGGTGTAGGCCGCGGCCAGGTCCAGGAGGCTCAGCTGCATCTCCTGCCCGAAGGACCAGGAGATGTGCGTGATCCTCGGCTGCCACTGCGCGGGCAGCGAGGTCGCACCGGCGCAGCGGCCCAGGCACTGCCAGAGGCCGGGCAGCTCGAGCGAGAATCCCCCGCCGTCGCGGCGGAAGCCGAGCCGCTCCAGCAATCCCACCATCCGCTCCGGCCCCATGGCTTCGGCCAGCCGCGCCATGCCGACGTTGTAGGACCGGTAGAGCGCCTCCTCGACGGTGACGCTGCCGTGCCGGCGCTCCTTGTAGTTCTTCACGAACCGGCCACCGACCCGGAGCGACCCGTACGTGCCCACCGGATGCCCGCAGTCCACCCGGTCCTCGAGACGGACGGGGCTCGCCCCCGACAGCGCCTCGCCGACGGTGAACGGCTTGAAGGTGGAACCGGGCGCCGCGCGGTAGGTGATCGGCAGCATCCACGGCAGGGAGTCGAGGCCCCCCTTGCCGCGGAAGGGCCAGTCGCGCGGGCCGGCCGCCGTCGGTCGCGACGCCAGCGCGAGGACTTCCCCGGTCGTAGCCTCGAGGACGACGGCTCCCGCACCCGGCACTGGAGCGTGCTCCCGCATGATCTCGTCGAGCACGTGCTCGGCGAGCTCCTGGACCTCGCTGTCCAGGGTGAGCCAGACGTCCGTGCCCCGCCGGCCGGAGCGGATCACCCGCGATTCGCGGTCCAGCGCCAGGCCCCGCCCCCGGCCGTCGCGCACGTCTTCCAGCCGGGCGTCCTCGCCGGACAGCAGCGCGTCCAGGCAGCGCTCTAGCCCCGTCATGCTGCGCGCGGGATCGCCGGGGCTCGCCGGCTTGCCGTAGCGGCCGAGCAGCTCGTTGGCCAGCGGAAAGCGCGGCTGCTTGCGCACGACCGCAGGAGAGAGGCTCATCCAGCCGGGATGGCGCCGCGCCAGGTCCACGATCCCCGGATGCTCCAGGTTCGAGGCAACCTGCCACCAGATCGCACCGTCCCGCGCATGCTTCGCCATCCCCGCCTGGACCGCGACCGCAGACCGGCCCAGGGCCCGGGCGAGGATCGCGGCCCGCCCGCCGCGCGTCGGGACCACCGGGTCCGGCGGGGTGTCCACGCGAACGCACAGGTCCCAGCCGCGGTACGAGAGGACGAGCGGCTCTCCGTGGCGATCGTGGATGTTGCCGCGGTGGTGCGGCACGGAGTAGCGCCGGAGCTGCTGTCGTTCCGCCATCGCGAGCAGATTCTCGTGGTCCACGACCTGGATCTGCACCAGGCGGATCGCCAGCGCCCCGTGGACGGCGAGCAGCGCCATCCCCATCCACACCAGCCGCCGGAACGGCCCGGCCGCACCGGGGGCCGTCCCCAGCACGCCGCGGGGGAGCCCGCGGATCCCCGGCCATCGCCGCATTGTCTCAGTTCCTGCTCCGCGCCGGGGACGATCCCGGCGGCGAGAGGGGCCGGTCCCGGGCTCCCCTGGTGACGAAATCGGGGAGCCCGGGGACCCGCAAGGGAAGATGGACAGTGGCGGCGCGCAGGCTCACTGCTCGGAGACCGCTCAATGCGGCTTCCTCCTCGATCAGCTTGGCCTGGATTCTTTCAAGACGCTCCTTCTGGACGGCCAGGGCAACCTGGTCGGACCCATGGCGCATCTCCTTGACCGATTCCTGCACCGTGACCACAGCCGTGATCACGAGCGCCGCCAGCGCAGCACCGGCCAAGACCCTCCCCATGAGAAGTACCGCCTCTCATTTCCGGGGGACCGCCCCCCCGGACTCGGGTATCTCACTGGACGCCGTCGGGACCGCCGCGGGCCCCTGCCTCCGGGAAACGGGACGCCGCGTTTCGGGCGCACGCCCGCTCTCCCTCGCCGACGTCATCGAACGGCAATCGCTCCACGCACCGCAGCACGGCGCTGCGGCTGCGCGGGTTTCGCATTCGCTCGGCCTTTGTGGGGCGGATCGGCTTCGGGGTAAGGAGGGATACCCGGCCCGCCTTCACCGCCCCGCGAAAGGCCGTCTTGACTCTGCGTGTCTCCAGACTGTGGAAGGTGATCACCGCCATCCTTCCTCCCGGCGCGAGCGCCGCGATCCCTCGGTCCAGCAGTTGATCGAGTGCACCGAGCTCGTCGTTGACGGCGATGCGCAGCGCCTGGAAGGACCGCGTCGCGCGATCGCGACCCGGCGCCGCCCGCGGCACCACCCGGCGGATGACCTCCGCCAGCGTGACGGTGTCCCGCATGGGCCGGCTCGCCACGATCGCCGCGCCCACGCCCTCGGCACACGGCTCCTCGCCGTATTGCCGGAGAATCCGCACCAGTTCGCGGAGCGGCGCGTGGTTGACCAGGACCTCGGCCGGCATGCCGCCGGACCGATCGAAGCGCATGTCGAGCGGTCCCGGCGCCTGGAAGCTGAAGCCTCGCTCTGGATCGTCGAGCTGCACGCTCGAAAGCCCGAGGTCGGCCAGCAAGCGGTCGACGCGATCCACGCCGGCGTGAGCCAGCACCCGATCGAGATCGCGGAAATCCGCATGGCAGCAGCGCACGTCGGGAGCGACGCCCCGCAATCGCTCGGCGAGTGCCGCCACGGCATCGCCGTCCCGGTCCAGCACCACGAGCCGCCCGCGGGGGCCCATCCGCTCCCCCAGCGCCCTGGCATGGCCGCCGCTCCCCCCGGTACAGTCCACCACGACGCCATCGCGCGGTGGGGCGAGGAGATCCAGGACCGCCTCGAGCAGAACGGGGATGTGGTGATCACGCATGCCTCAGTTCTTCGGGTTCCCCGGATCGATGCCCCCGCCGGTGCCGGCGCTGCCGTGGATGCGCGCCGCCAGCTCCGGAATGTCTTCACGATGGCTCTCGAGGTATCGCTGCCAGCGCTCCACGTCCCAGATCTCGACGTGGTCCCAGGCGCCGATGACCAGCACCTCCTGGTGGATCCCGCACTCCTCGCGGAGCGGGGGCGGAAGGTAGAGCCGTCCCTGCTTGTCGCAGCAAACGAGCCGCGAACGGCCGACCACGACTCGCATGTAGGCCTGCACGCCGCGATCCACGAAGCACGCCTCCGGCTTGACTCCCAGGAACAGCCGGGCAAAATCCGAGCGGCGGTAGAGCGCCAGGCAAAGCTCGTGCGCGGGCGGAATCGTGAGGAAGAACGTGTTCGGCGGCACGTTCGGATCCCCGAAGCCGGGCAATCCGGGCCCGGCCGGAGCCGTGTCGCTCTCGAGCATCCTGCGGAACTCCGCGGGAATGACGATTCGATCCTTGTCATCGAGGGATTTCGGATGCGGTCCGCAGAACAAGGCCAGAGACTCCCGGGTCCCGGACAGCGCGACCTGGTATTACCGATTACCTCGGGTCGCGCTCACCACTATCCACCACCTAGCATCGTCTCAACTGCACCCATCTACCCCCGGGCCCCAGTAAACACCACGCCGCACCCCCGATGCATCCTCCTTCCCCACGCGCGCTCGCGACCGCCGCGCTCACTCTTCCTGGCGATTTTCCTAAAGGACTATCCTGCTGGAGGATAAGGCCGTTTCCGATCGTCGCGCAATTCCTCCGCGCGTTCCCGGAATCCGGTCCGTTTTCACCCTTCGAGCTCGAAACCGAGGGGGTAGGCTAGCCCCGAAGAACGGCGCGAAAAAAATCCTAACTGCGACGCTAACCCTCTTGTTCTACCGCGTTGTGCCGGTGGATCTCCGGAGCTGCAAAGGCAATGAGTGCGCTGGGCGTCGCTCGCGGAAATCGAGTGGGTGGGCCGGGAGGGGGTTCGGGGCGCGGTCGCCGGAGCGGAGGAAGGCCCCGGTTCAAGCCTTCGCTGCAGCCTGATCGAGGAGAGACCAGAGCGCTTCCTGGGCCCGCGCGAGCGTGTCTCCATCCAGATGCGGAGCCGGCACGGCGAACTGCTCCTCCTCGTCCTTGAACCGGGCCACCACGCGCCAGCCGTCGACGGACACGATCCTCGCCAGCCGGCGCCGGGCCATCATCAGGACGAGCAGTCCGGCAAGCCCGACCGGAGCCGTCGGCTGCTGGAGATCTACCCGGATCATGCGCTTGAGCCGGGTGAGATCCAGGGGGCCGACCGCTGCCGGATCGCGCTCCTCGTCGGCGGCCTGGAGCCTCCAGTAAGCAAGCGCCTCGCCCGCAGGCATGGCTTCCCAGCACGAAGGGCAGAAGTCGCGCCGCTCGATGTCCGGGGGCACGAAGTAGATCGCGGAGTGAAAGGGCGTGTCCGGAGCGAACGGAGCGCGGCAGAAGAAACACCCCGGACTCGAAGCCCTGAGGTTCCAGTCGTTCATGGGTGCTTCTCCGGCCGCCACTGGCCGAACGCGGCGGGCGCCGAGGTCCTCTCGAGCCCGGTGATCCGGCGGAGGGCGTCGCGGAGCGCGCGCGGAACGGCCAGCGAGCTGCCGGCGCGCTCCTCGGTCTCGAGCCGCTCCACCAGCACCAAGACCGCCCCGCCACACCTCTGCGCGCCGAGGCCGGCCGCGGCCGCCTCCACCACGAGCGGCTCGCGATCCTCCGCGACGGCCCGGCACAGCGCGCGCATCGCCTCCTGGTCCGCGAACCTCCCCAGAGCGATGGCCGCCTCCCGCCGGACCACGAAGTTGTCGTCCTCGGCGAGCCTCCGGCAAAGCGGCGCGATCGCCCGCCGGTCCCCGATCTGGCCCAGCCCTCGCGCCGCGAGCCGGCGCGCCTGGAACCGGGCCGAATCCAGGCTCCGGATCAGACCGGGCACGGCGGGCGTGCCGATGTCCACAAGGCAGCCGACTGCCAGATCGCGCAGCCCGCGGCTGTTCCGGTCGTCCCCGACGATGAAGCCGAGGTAGTCCAGCGACCGGCGATCCAGCAGAACGAGTTCTGCCGAAGCGCGCCTCGCCTCGGCGAGGCAGTTGCGCTGGAACTCGTCCGCCATGGCGCGGATGAGATTCTCGACCAGCGTGTTCTGCGCCGCTTCGGACATCGCGAGCCAGCGGGCGCGCGCTTCGGGCCAGCGCGGATTCCGCTGCACGTAGAGCTCCCAGTACTCGCGCAGCGACGCCTTCTCCGCCTCCGAGAGCGGCGGCCGCTCCGGCACCGCGTCGCTCGCGCAGCCCCCGAGCGCAAGCACGGCGATCGACAGCAGGACAAGGCAGCGCATGGCAAGGGTAACCTTAGCCCGGTTTGCGCCCGCGACAACTCCCGCACACCGGCAGCCGCCGACAGGCAGCTCGCACCACCACGCTCAGGCCGGCCGGCACGGGCCGCCCTCGAAACCCGTCCTCGCCCTTCCTTCGGCCGCCGTCGAGCCGCTATAATCAGCCGTGACCCGGAGAGGGCGGCCGGGCGGCGACGCGGCACTGCCCCCTGAGCGGGGATCGCGGCGAAGCTCGTGCGGCAATCGCCCACCACGGTGGCGGCGATTCCGGACGGCGGTAGCGGGGTCGGCCTGGCGCCGGCGCCTTGCGGGCCCGGCCGCGACGCGTCCCCGGGCCAGCGCCCGATCCGCGCCTCCGGATCCGGCTCTTGCGCGCTTCCATGAGTGATTTCGTCCATCTCCACGTTCACAGCCACTACAGCCTCCTGGACGGCGCGGCTCGCATTCACCGGCTGGTGGACTGCGCCGCCGAACAGGCGATGCCGGCGCTCGCCTTGACGGACCACGGCGTCATGATCGGCGCCGTCGAGTTCTACCAGAAAGCCACCGCCGCCGGGCTGCGTCCCATCCTCGGCATGGAGGCCTACCTCGCGCCGGGCCGCCGCGACGACCGCCGGCCGACCGCCCAGGGCGGGGGTGCGACCTCCCACCTCACGCTGCTGGCGCGCGACAACCGCGGCTACCAGAACCTCATGCGGCTCTCGAGCCTCGGCTTCCTCGAGGGCTTCTACTACCGGCCGCGCATCGACGTCGAGGCGCTTGCGGCGCATGCCGAGGGCCTGATCGCGCTGAGCGGCTGCCCGAGCGGGGAGATCCCGCGGCAGCTCGCGCGCGGGAACCTCGCCGCCGCCGAGGCCATCGCCCGTCGCCACCGCGAGATCTTCGGCCCCGACAACTTCTATCTCGAGGTGATGCGCCACGGTCAGGACCGCGAGGAGGTCGTCGTGCGCGGCCTGCGCGAGCTCCACCGCCGCACCGGCATCCCGCTGGTGGCCACGGCCGACGTCCACTACATCCACCCCGACGACGCCGAGGCCCAAGAAGTGCTGCTGTGCATCCAGACGCAGAAGACGCTCGACGATCCCACCCGCATCCAGCTCCGCCAGTACCCCCTCCACTTCCGGCCGGCCGCCGAGATGCGCGCCGTCTTCCACGACCTGCCGGAGGCTCTCGCCACGACGCGAGAGATCGCCGACCGCTGCCGGGTCGAGCTCGACTTCCACACGCCCCATCTGCCCCGCTTCGAGCCGCCCGCCGGCAAGACCGCCGACGGCTACCTGCGCGAGATCGTCGCGCGTGGGCTCGCGCGCCGCTACGGCACCCCGGTGCCCGCGCCCGCCGCCGCCAGGATGGAGCACGAGCTCAGGGTCATCCGCGAGATGAGCTTCTCGAGCTACTTCCTGATCGTCTGGGATTTCATCCAGTTCGCGCTGCGCGAGCGCATCCCGGTCGGACCGGGGCGCGGCAGCGCCGCCGGGAGCATCGTGGCCTACGCGCTGGAGATCACGGCCTTGGATCCGCTCCGGTACGATCTCCTCTTCGAGCGCTTCCTCAATCCGAGCCGGGTGAGCCTGCCGGACATCGACATCGACTTCTGCACCGAAGGCCGTGAGCGGGTCATTCACTACGTCCGGGAGAAGTACGGCGCGGAGCGCGTCGCGAGCATCATCACGATCGGCACGCTCGCGGCGCGCGCCGTCCTCCGGGACGTGGGCCGCGTGCTGCGGATCCCGCTGGCCGAGGTGGACCGGATCACCAAGAAGATCCCCGCCCAGCCCGGCGTCCAGCTCCGCGAGCTCCTGGCCCAGGACCCGGAGCTCCGGGTGCTCAGCGAATCCACCCCGGTGCTCCGGCGCCTGTTCGATATCTCGCAGCGCCTGGAGGGCGTGGCACGCCAGGCGGGCACCCATGCCGCCGGCATCGTCATCGCCGACGCGCCGCTCGCCGAGTACGTTCCGCTCTACCGGCGCGGCGACGAGATTTCCACCCAGTACACCATGGACAAGCTGGAAGACATCGGTCTCCTGAAGATGGACTTCCTGGGGCTCAAGACGCTGACGCTGATCGACCGCGCGCTCGGCGAGATCGAGCGCCAGCACGGCACCCGGCCCGATCTGGCGGCGCTCGCCCTCGACGACCAGAGGACCTACGCGCTGCTGGCGGCCGGTCAGGCCGGCGGCATCTTCCAGGTCGAGAGCGAGGGCATGCGCCAGATCCTCGTGAAGCTCGCCCCGGACCGCTTCGAGGATCTGATCGCCATCCTCGCGCTCTACCGCCCGGGCCCGCTGCAAAGCGGCATGGTGGACACCTTCATCAACCGCAAGCACGGCCGCGAACCGGTGGACTACCTCCACCCGGCGCTGGCGCCGATCCTCGCGGAGACCCACGGGGTCATCCTCTACCAGGAACAGGTCATGCGCATCGCCAACGTCCTCGCCGGCTTCGACATGGCGGACGCCGACGCGCTCAGGAAGGCCATGGGCAAGAAGAAGCCCGAGGTGATGGCACGCTTCCGGTCGCACTTCGTCGACGGCGGCGTCGCCCGCGGGATCGACGCCGGCCGGATGGAGGCGATCTTCACGCAGATGGAGTACTTCGCCGGCTACGGCTTCAACAAGTCGCACTCCGCGGCCTATGCGCTCATCACCTACCAGACCGCGTACCTGAAGGCCAACCACCCGCTGGCGTTCACGGCGGCGCTGCTGTCCCAGGACATGACCAGCACCGACAAGCTGATCGCGCATCGCGCGGAGGCCGAGCGCGCGGGGATCCGCATTCTGCCGCCCGACGTCAATCGCAGCGCCTGGCACTTCGTCGTGGACGCGGGGGCCATTCGCTACGGACTCGGGGGCATCAAGGGCCTCGGCGACAAGGCCACCGAGAGCCTCGAGCGCGCCCGGCGCACCGGCGGGCCGTTTCGGTCCCTCTGCGACATCACCGAGCGCACGGACGTGCGCCTGCTCAACAAGACCGCGCTCGAGGCGCTGATCAAGGCCGGCGCGCTCGATGAACTCGGCCCGCGCGGCGCGCTGCTCGCCAGCGTCGATGAAGCCCTGCAGCACGGCGCCCGCGTCGCCCGGGACCTGCGCGCCGGCCAGCAGGCGCTGTTCGACGCCGGCGCGAGCGATCTGCCGGCGGCGCCGCTTCCCGACGTGCCGGACCTCGACGCCGCGGAACGCCTCAAGGGCGAGAAGGAGGCGCTGGGCTTCTACCTCTCGGGCCATCCGCTCGAGTCGTTCCGCGGCGTGCTCGCCCGCTACGCCACCGCCACCATCGCCGACCTTGCCGCGCGCTCCGACCGCGCCCAGGTCACCGTCGGCGGCGTGTTCAGCAGCGTCGCCGTACAGGCGATCCGCTCCGGACCGCGCGCCGGCCAGAAGATGGCGACCGCCCAATTCGAGGACCTCACGGGGCGGGTGACCGCGCTGCTCTTCCCCGGCGCCTACGAGCGCAACGCGCCCCGGCTCGCCGAGGACCGGCCGGTGTTCGTCCGGGCGAGTGTGGACCGGCGGCGGGAAACGCCGAGCCTCTACGTCGAGGAGATCCTGCCGATCGAGGAAGGGGCCCGCACCTTCGGTCCTCGCTTGCTCAAGATCGTGGTTTCCCGGGACCGCCAGACCGCGGAAGTCTTCGCGAAGATCCGCAACGTGCTCGTCGACTACCCGGGACCCGCCGACGTGCACTTCGTGCTCACCTGGGACCGTGCGACGCCGCCGCGGCAGGTCCGCGCCGGCAACGCCTACCGCGTGCGTCCGGCCGACCTCAACCTGATCCGCGAGCTGGAGATGCTGGTGGGCGCAGGCCAGGTGCGGCCTGCCTGAGCAGCGCTCACGAACGCGTCTGGCTCGGGCCGGGCGGGCTGTGGCCTTCGGTCTCGACCTCGTCCTCCTCGTCGCGTCCGATGTAGAAGATGAACGCGACCACGGCGAGAAAGACGACGATGTAGAGCACGAAGCCGATCCAGTTCTTCGCCGTCCAGCCGGCCGGGCCCACCGGGGCGGTCCGGTCGTCCTGGAACAGGAGGGCGACGGCAGCCAGTAGCGACGGCGACCCCATGCCTTCGATCTCCCTGTCTGGCCGGCCGCAGGCGCGCGCAGACCCGCCCCTCCGGCGCCACTTCGCCTCGGAGGGCCGCGCTACGCTCCGGTCTTGGCCTTCCTTTGCTTCTGGTCCTTCTTGCTCTGCGGCTCCGCGAGCGTCGGTCGGGCCGCCTTGGCCGGCGCCGCGGCCTCCGCCTCCTCCGCACCGCCGGCGTGAAGCAGCTCGAACAGCGCCAGGGGGGCGTCGTCACCGACCCGCCGCTTGCCGACCCGCAAGATGCGCGTATAGCCGCCGGGACGATTGCGGAAACGCGGCCCGATCTCGTCGAACAGCTTGCGAACCACCCCGGCGTCCCTCAGGATTGCGAAGGCTCGCCGGCGGCGGGCCACGGAATCGGCTCGGGCGAGCGTGATCAGCTTCTCCGCGCGGGGCCGGTATTCCTTCGCCTTCGCGAGCGTGGTCTGGATGCGCCCGTGCTTGAAGAGGCTGTTGATCAGGCTTCTCTGGAGCGCGATCCGGGCCGCGGTCTTCCGGCCGAGCTTGCGTCCGGCCCGTCGGTGTCGCATGCGGTCAACTCCTTCCGCCCCCGGGGCGGGTCCGTCGCGCCCGGGCGCCTCACAGCAAGGGAGCTTCCATCCGGGCGAGGTACTCCGATACGTCCATGCCGAGCTCCAGCCCCAGCCCCTCGAGCTTGTCCAGGATCTCCTTCAGGCTGGTCTTGCCGAAGTTGCGCACCGCCAGCAGCTGGCTCTCGTCCCGCGCGACCAGATCGCCCACGGTCCGGATGTTCTCGCTTTCCACACAGTTCGAGGCGCGCACGCTGAGGCCCAGGTCGGCAATCGGCATGCTGAGCTTTCTCAGGAGCTCGGGATCGAGCCTGACCGGACGCTCCTCCTCCACGGCCGACAGCTCGCCCTCGACCGGCGTGCCGGGCCCCGGATACTGCACGAGACAGTTGAGATGCTTGCGGAGAATCTTCGAGCCCTCCACCAGCGCCAGCTCCGGCGCGACCGTGCCGTCGGTCCACAGGCTGAGGATCAGCCGGTCGTAGTTGGTGAGCTTGCCGACGCGCGTGTTCTCCACGCGGAAGCTCACCCGCCGGACCGGCGAGAAGATGCTGTCGAGATAGATGACGCCCGGCTCGCGGTCCTCGGGCTCGTTCTCCTCCGCCGTGACGTAGCCGCGGCCGCGGCGCACCTCGACCCAGAACTTGAGCGGCGCCTCCTTCGGCGGGATGTCCTCGCTCAGGGTGCAAATCCTGAGCTCCGAATTGACGACCTCGGCGAACGCCGGCCCGTGGAGATCGCCGGCCAGGACCTCGCCGGCCGCGCGCCGCTCCAGCGTGAGCCGGATCGGCTCGTCCGTCGGCAGGCGCACGAGCAGCGATTTGAGGTTGAGCACGATGTCGGTGACATCCTCCACCACCCGCGGCATCGCCGTGAACTCGTGCGGGACGCTCTCGATCTTGAGTGCCGTGGCCGCCGTGCCCTCCAGCGAGCTCAGCAGCACCCGCCTCAGGCTGTTGCCGATCGTGTGACCGTACCCCCGCTCGAAGGGCTCGATCGTGAACTCGCCGAAGTCGCCACAATACGTGTCCTCGTCCACCGTGACTCGGTTGGGCAGTTCCAGATTTCGCCAACGGATCCGCATCAGAAGACTCCCTGGGCGCCGTGCGCCGATTCCACCACCGCGGCCCCGTCCGGGCCCGATCCCGCCGCCCCCGGACGAAGGCCTCTCGTGTCTGTTCGCGTTGACTTGGTCCCGTGCTCCCGCCGCCGGACCGCCGCCGTCACACGCGCCGGCGCTTGCTGGGCCGGCAGCCGTTGTGGGGAAGCGGGGTCACGTCCTCGATGGCCCGGACCTCGAGCCCGGCGGCCTGGAGCGACCGGATGGCGCTCTCGCGGCCTCCTCCGGGACCCTTCACCCGGACCTCCACTTCGCGCACGCCGAACTTCTGCGCCAGCTCCGCGCAGCGCTCGGCCGCGCGCTGCGCCGCGAACGGCGTGGACTTGCGCGATCCCTTGTAGCCGATGGTCCCGGCCGAACTCCAGCACAGCACTTCACCGCCGGTGTCCGTGATGGTGATGATCGTGTTGTTGAAGGTCGCCTTGATGTGCGCGATCGCCTTGGTGACGCTGCGCCGGATCTTCTTCTTCGACTTGCCTTTTGCCATGCCTCAGGTTCCTCGGACCTCGACCGGGCCGCCGGCGCCGCCGCCGGACCGCGGTCGCCGCCGACTAGTGCTGGCCCTTCACGCTCTTCTTGCCCGCCACGGTCTTGCGCGGCCCCTTGCGCGTCCGCGCGTTCGCGCGGGTCTTCTGCCCCCGGACCGGCAGGCCGCGCCGGTGGCGGAGCCCGCGGTAACAGGCGATCTCGCGCAGCCGCGCCAGGTTCTGCTGCACCTGCCGCCGCAGCTGGCCCTCGACGACGTGGTTCTTCTCGATGGTGTTCGCGATCCGGCTGACATCGTCGTCCGTCAGATCCTTGGCGCGGACATCGGTCGAGATTCCCACCTCCGCCAGGATTCGGCGCGCCGTGGTGTAGCCGATCCCGTAGACCGAGGTGAGCGCGATCCCGATCTTCTTCTGGGCCGGTATGTCGACCCCGACGATTCGTGGCATCTCTTCGATCCTCAGCAAGCCCGCCCGGCGCACTGCCGGCGATCCCGGGCGCCCGGTGTCACCGCCCGCGTCATCCCTGCCGCTGCTTGTGCCGCGGGTCCACGCAGATGACCCGGATCACGCCGCGGCGGCGGATGATCTTGCACTTCTCGCACATCCTCCGGACACTGGCGCGCACCTTCATGGTCCACCTCATCGCTCGACGCCACGGCCCGCACCACCGTCCCGGCGCCGGGCCGGACCGGACGTCCGTGCCGCCAGCGCCCGCGTCGCGGGCCGCTGCCGTCAGTTCCTGCTCACGATCCGGCCGCGGCCCGGATCGAAGGGAGAGACTTCGATCGTGACCCGGTCGCCGGGCAGGATGCGCACGAAGTTCAGCCGCATCGTGCCGGTCACGTGGGCCAGGATGCGCCGGCCGCCGCGGATCTCGACGCGGTAGTGCTCGTTGGGAAGCGCCGCTTCCACGATTCCGTCCACCGTTCTCGCCTGACGCTCCGCCCTGCTTCCGGGCATCCTCCGGGTCCCGTCCCTCGCCGTCGGAAATCGTTCTAGTGCATCTGTTTGGCGAAATCAATGCCACCGCTCGAGCGCGGCCAGCACCCTCTCAGTCACGCCGTCGGGACTCGCCCGGCCATCGATCGCCACCAGCAGGCCCCGCTCCTCGTAGAAGGCCTTGAGCGGCCGGACCGTCTCCTCGTAGACCTGCATCCGCTGGCGTACCGTCGCCTCGCGGTCGTCGTCGCGCTGGTAGATCTCCCCCCCGCACAGGTCGCACACGCCGGCGGCGCGGGGCGGATTGTGCACCACGTGATACGGCGCGCCGCACTGCCGGCACACCCGCCGGCCGGACATCCGCGCCACCACCTCCGCGGCCGGGATCTCGAGCGAGAGCGCCACATCGAGCGCCCCCCGCCCCGCCGCGGCGAGCGCCGCCTCGAGCGCCTCCGCCTGCGCCCGGGTGCGGGGAAACCCGTCCAGCAGGAAGCCGTCCGCGCA
>JAFGQW010000122.1 GCA_016935485.1 Planctomycetota bacterium
CCAGCGGCCAGATCGTCCCGGAACCTCCGTGCTTCATGCCGGGATGCGTTCCTTCGCCTTCAGGAGGGGAAAACCCATCTCCTCGCGGATCTCGAGGTAGGCCCGCGCGCAGGCCCCGGCGAGCCGGCGCACCCGGCCGAGGTACTGCGCGCGCTCGTTCACGCCGATCGCGCCGCGGGCATCCAGCAGGTTGAAAGCGTGCGAGCACCGCAGGACCTGATCGTAGGCCGGCCCCACGAGCTTCTCGCCCAGCACGCGCCGGCACTCGGCTTCGTGGGCGTCGAACGCGGCGAGCAGCGCGCCGACGTCGGCGATCTCGAAGTTGTAGCGGCTGAACTCCACCTCGTCCCGGTGGTGGACGTCGCCGTAGGTGATTTCCCGGTTCCAGGCGAGCTCGAAGACGCTGTCCTTGCCCTGGAGGAACATCGCGATGCGCTCCAGCCCGTACGTGAGCTCGGTCGAGATCGGGTTGAGATCGATGCCGCCCACCTGCTGGAAGTAGGTGAACTGGCTCACTTCCATGCCGTCGAGCCAGACCTCCCAGCCGAGGCCGGTCGCGCCGAGCGTGGGCGATTCCCAGTCGTCCTCCACGAACCGGACGTCGTGGCCGACCAGATCGATGCCGAGGTCGGCGAGACTCTCGAGGTAGAGCGCCTGGGAATCCGCCGGAGACGGTTTCAAGATCACCTGGAACTGATAGTAGTGCTGGAGGCGATTGGGGTTGTCTCCGTAGCGCCCGTCCGTGGGGCGGCGCGACGGCTCGACGTAGGCGACATTCCAGGGCTCGGGCCCCAGGCAGCGGAGGAACGTGGCCGGGTTGAACGTGCCCGCCCCCACCTCGATGTCGTAGGGCTGCCAGAGGAGGCAGCCCTTCCTGGCCCAGTAGGTCTGCAGGCGCAGCACGATCTCCTGGAAGGTGAGACTCATCGCTTCTGACGATCCAAGAAGGACTTCCGAGGACGGATCCGCGGAGCACCCGGGTTCTTCGCTCCGCCCGCCCGACGCTCGAGAGCAAGACTGTTCTCGATTCCGCCGGCCTTGTCAAGTCCTGCCGGCTCCGGCCGGCCCGCCCTTTGACCTGGCCGGTGGCCTCTGCTACCATCCCCCCCGGTTCCTGCCCCGGCGCCCGCAGCAGGCGAGGGAGCTCCAGGGTCTCCTCGCGGCGTGGCGGAATCCGCCCTGGACGCCGTCGATAGGCGTTGTGCCGCGCGGGCCGACCGCGCGTCGCGCGCTCGTGGCCGAGCACCGGGCAATCGAACGCCCGGGCGGCAGCGGCGGGCCAGGTCCTCCGGAGGAGAGCACCGGCGAGATGAACGAGATCCTGCTTCGGACCGATCTGCCCGGGTTGCCGGAGCCGCGCCGGGGCAAGGTGCGGGACGTGTACGATCTCGGCGACGAGCTGCTCATCGTCACCACGGACCGCACCAGCGCCTTCGACGTGGTCCTCGGCGAGGGGATCCCGGACAAAGGGCGCATCCTGAACAGCCTCAGCCTGTTCTGGTTCCGCGAGCTGAGCGGGCGGACGCGCCACCACGCGCTCGATTCCGCCTGGGAGGTGCTTCCCGAAGCCGTGCGCCGGGCGGGCCCGGCCTACCGGGGCCGCGTGCTGCGCGCGCGGAAAGCCCGCCCGCTGCCGGTGGAGTGGATCGTGCGCGGCTACCTGGCCGGCTCGCTCTGGGAGGCCTACCGGGACGCCCGGCCGCTCGTCTGGGAGCTGGCGCTTCCCGCCGGGCTGAGCCGCGGCCAGGCGCTGCCCGAGCCGATCTTCACCCCCTCCACCAAGGCCGCGACCGGGCACGACGAGCCCATCTCCTACGCGGTCCTGGACGGGCTCGTCGGCCCGGATCTGGCGAGCCGGGTCCGCCAGCAGAGCCTCGAGCTCTTCAAGACGGTGGCCGCCCGCGCCCGCGAGCGCGGCGTCCTTCTGGTGGACACCAAGCTCGAGTGGGGCCTGATCGACGGCGAAGCCGTGCTCATCGACGAGTGCTTCACGCCCGACTCGTCGCGGTTCGTGCTCGCCGAGACCTACCGGCCGGAAGGAACGCTCCACCCCTACGACAAGCAGCTCGTGCGCGATTTCCTGCTCGCATCCAGCTGGGACAAGAAGAGCCAACCTCCGACGCTCCCGCGCGAGATCATCGAAGAGACGCGCCTTCGCTACCTCACCATTCACCGGCGGCTGACCGGCGGACTTCCCGAAGGCGTGATGCCGTGAACGAACACCGGACGCCCGGACCGGTCGCGTCGAGGCGCCGCACAGGCGGCCTGGCGCCGCCCGATCGTCCCCCGGGCCGCAAGGAGACCCCGCTGTGAGCAGTCCCCCCCTGGTCGCCGTGGTTCTCGGCAGCGCGAACGATATCGAGACCATCGAGCCGTGCCTGGAGCAGCTGAGAGCGCTCGCCGTGCCCTACGAGGTGCGCGTGCTGTCCGCCCACCGGACCCCCGACGCGGCCGCCGCCTTCGCGCGCGGGGCCGCCGACGCCGGCTTGCGCGTGCTCATCGGAGCCGCCGGCATGGCTGCCCATCTGGCCGGCACGCTCGCTGCGTCCACGCCGCTGCCGGTCATTGGCGTGCCGCTGCCGTCGCCGCTGGGCGGGGCGGAGGCGCTGCTGTCCACCGTGCAGATGCCGGGCGGGGTGCCCGTGGCGTGCGTGGCCGTGGGCAAGGCCGGGCCGGTCAACGCCGCGATCCTCGCCGCGCAGATCCTCGGCGTCGGCGATCCCGCCTTCCGCGAGCGCATCCGGGCGCTGAAAGAGGAGCTGGCCCGGGACGGGCTCGCGCGCGATCGGGAGATGCGGGAGAAGCACCGTTGGGCGCCGTGAAGGAACCGCTGCGCGCGCTGGAGTGGGTGGGCGGAGCGGACGGCCATCTGCGGCTGCTGGACCAGACGCGGCTGCCCGGCTGCGTCGAGGCGATCGAGTGCCGCGACGTGGACAGTCTCTGGGACGCAATCCGCATGCTCCGGGTCCGCGGCGCTCCCGCGATCGGCGTGGCCGCAAGCTACGGGCTGGTGCTCGGGCTGGCCAGGGCGGTGCATCTGGAACCCGACGCGTTCCTGGAACGGATGCGCGAGCTGAGCAGCCGGCTGCGCGCGTGCCGCCCGACCGGCGTCAACCTGTTCGCGTGTCTCGATCGACTCGAGGCGGCCGCGCGCCAGCAGTCCGGGTCCGCGCGCCGAAAGCACGCGGCACTGCTGGATGCGGCGCGGGCCCTCGAGGCGGAGAACGCCGCCGCCTGCGAGGCCATGGCCCGGTACGGGGCCGAGCGGATCCTGGACGGCTGGGGTGTGCTCACGCACTGCAACACGGGGCCGCTGGCCACCGCCGGGGCGGGCACCGCGCTGGGTGTGCTCGTGCACGCGCACCGGCAGGGCAAGCGAATTCGCGTGTATGCGTGCGAGACGCGCCCGCTCCTCCAGGGAGCGCGCATCACGACCCTGGAGCTTCGCAACGCCGGACTCGACGTGGTCCTCCTCTGCGACAGCGCGGCGGCCCAGGTGATGGCGGAGGGCCGCGTTCAGGCGGCGGTCGTCGGCGCCGATCGGATCGCGGCCAACGGCGACGTCGCCAACAAGATCGGGACCCTCGGCCTCGCGGTGAACGCAGCGGCGCGCGGGATACCCTTCTACGTGGTCGCTCCCATCGCCACGATCGACCCGGCGCTCCCCTCGGGAAGCGCCATCCCGATCGAGGAGCGCGATCCGGGCGAGGTGACCGAGCTGTGCGGCGGGCGCATCGCCCCCGCCGACGTCCCGGTGTACAACCCGGCTTTCGATGTGACCCCGCATGGCCACGTGACGGCGATCGTCACCGAGGCGGGCGTTCTCGAGCCGCCCTACGGTGCGGCCATCCGGCGCGCCCTGCAGAGCCGGACGGCGAACTGAGGGCCCGCGGGCCGGAAGGACCGCGAAGATCACTCCCCCGGACCGGCTCGCCAGAACACGAGCCGGAACCGGCTCTCGCACCGAACGCAGGAAGTTGCGCCTCGACCTGGTCCGAGGGTCGCCGGCCAGGCTGGTCGATTCGGGCGGGTGTCCGGCCCCACGCGGGCGCTGCTGGCTTGCGCGGGTCGATGCCGGCCCGTTTCGGGGTGGAACCCGACCATGTGAACCTGCCGGGGTCGACTGGACGTCGAGCCCGGGGCGCCGGGGGGCTGGACCGACCTTGCCTGGCCGGATCCCACCCGCGCTGGGGGGGGCCGCACGGTTCTTCTGCCCGGCCTCCCGCAACCTGTGCGATCCTGAACATCGGCCTGTGGCGGAGCGCACGATCCGGGAAGATTCTCGATGATCCGGGCGGAGGATTTGTTATAAGAGAGCCTTTGCGGCCGAGTAGTGCCATGCCCCACATTCGGGCATGGGAGTTGCTGGCCGGCGGGTGTGGATCAGCTTGTGTATGCTCAGCCCGTTTGCGGAAACGTCTTCTGAGGAGGAAACCCCATGTGGAAGTCCCCAGGGCGAAACCCGTGCGGTTCGGGGGCGGTCGCCTACCGGTGGCTCGGCCTGGCGCTGCTCGTTGCCGCCGCCATCGCCTTTGGCCAGTGCAGTGGCAGCAGCGGCGACGGCGGCGCGTTCGACGTCGTTAGCTTCTCTGTCTCCAAGCAGGCCGGCCGCGTCTACCTGAATGACTCGATCGAGATCGAGTTCAACCAGCCGGTCGACGAGAAGACCGTGTTCTCGGGCATCTACTTCTACCCGTCGGCCAGCGCCGGTGCCACGCGCGCGCAGGGCGAGCTCAGGACGGAAGGCCGCCGCGTCATCTTCACGCCCTACCTGCCGACGGATCCGCAGTTCACCAACGGCGGGCTCCTGCCCGACACGGAGTACACCATCTGCGTGCCGGCGATCAACGCGGCATGCTCGGTACACATCCAGAACAGCCCGGGCGTGCGCTCGCTCAGTGGCCGCGGCGTGAACCTCACCCGGACGGAGAGCTTCCTCACCGTTGACATCGGCACCGCGCGGTCGCCGTATCGCGAGGAGGTCCCGCCGCAGCGGCCCACCGTGGCGCGCGTTTCGGTCCTGGATGCGAGCGGCGTCGAGCAGACGCTCAACCCGATCATCAATCTGGTGAGCGGGCAGACCTGGCTGGCGAGCGTACTCACCACGGTTGCGGCGACCCCGCCCACGACGGTCATTCCCGGCACCTCTACCGCCGTGCCGCGCTATCGCTACGAGCCGACCCGGATCCTGAACAAGGTGGTCACGAGCCCCTTCGACCCCCAGAGCCACATCACGGCCAAGAGCCCGCTGGCGATCCGGCTCACGGCTCCGAGCCAGCCCATCACCGCCGACGAGTTCCGCGACGCGGGCGGCGTGCTGGCCATCCGCGACAGCTCCAATCCGCCGGTGATCGCGTCGTGGGCGATCGCTTCCAACACCACCAACCAGATCTTCACCCTGCCGAACTCCGGTCCGGACTACGACGCCGTCGGTTTCAAGACCGCACCGTTCGTCGCCGAGGTCTCGCAGGGCATCACGCGGCAGGTGGCGCCCGGCGATGTGAACACGGCGGCCGAGATCCGAATCACCTTCGACGAGCCGCTCAATCCGCTGGCCGTCACGCTCGACAACTTCCGGATGTGGCGCGTGACTGACGGGCCGAGCGGGCTCGAGTTCGCCCAGGTGACGCCGGCCACCACGCTCCCGGGGCAGGCCCGCCAGGGCATCACGCACCAGGTCGTCAACGGACGCTCCATCCTGACGCTCCGGCCCCTGGGCAGCTTCCCGCAGTCCGAGCCCGACAAGCCGGCGGTCATCGTCGTGACCATGGAGACGGCCCAGCCGGAAAACCACGTGAACCCGGCGGTGAAGAACCTGGGGCTGCGCGACCTGAACGATTTCCCGCTTGCCTACCCGGTCCGGGCAGGCTGGGTGCTCGCCGTCGACGCCCTCAAGAACGTGTCGACGGTAGCCTACATCGACGAGCTGCCGTACCGCAATGCGCTGCCGTTCCCGAGCAGTACCCAGGTGATGTGGGCGTTCGTGACCCGCGCCGACACCGAAGTCACCAATGCGATCGTCGAGAACTTCGTCGACCGCCAGCATGTCTCGCCGCAGTGCCGGACCACGGCGGCCTGGACGAAGCCGGGCCAGGTGGGCCTCTTCGCCACCTATGGCTACGGCGGCAGTGGCGAGTTCGGCGACGTGGTCATCAGCGGCGCCACCAAGATCGACACCGCCCAGCTGCCGCTGGCCGCGGACGGCGTGGCGGAGATCGACTACAATCGTCTGACCGTGTCCTCCACCGGAACCCTCACAGTGGAAGGGCCCTACCCGCTGCGCATCAACGCGCTGGAGAGCATCATCGTCGAGGGCGTGATCGACGTGTCCGGCCAGCACGGCAATCCCGCGCCGGCCGGCAAGGCGTCCGCCGTGGGCCTGGTGATCGGCGGGCGGGGCGGTCCCGGAGCCGGGGCCGGCGGGGACTCCAACCCGTACCCGAACAGCACCATCGGCGCGCTGCCGATGGAGATGCGCGGCGGGCCCGGCTATCCGCGCGTCATCCTCAACTGCAACGACCCGAACCGTTCCGACAACCGGCTGATCACCGTGATGGAGGACAACTGCGGCGGTGGCACCGGGGGCAATCGCGGCACTCCTTCGGGGACGATCCTGCGGGATGGCTGCAGCGGCAACGGCGGCGGCCACTACTTGGCCGGGAGTGAAGGCGACTACCTGTGCGGCAACATCGGCGCCTTCGGGCGCGAGTACGGTCGGAACTGGGTCATCGAGACCGGCGTCAATCCCGTGGCGTTGCCCACCGGGGGCACCGGCGGCGGGGCGGGCGGCAACGCCGCCATCTCCACCGCCAGCACGGTTCCGGCGGACGACATCGTTGCCGGATCGGGCGGCGGCGGTGGCGGCGGCCTGGAGCTGGTCGCGGCCGACAAGATCGAAGTGAGGGCCTCCGGGAAGATCCGCGCCGTCGGCGGAAACGGCGCCCACGGCCACACGACACTCGTCGGGGCCACGACGATCAACGGCGGCTGGGGCGCCGGCGGGTCGGGCGGCTCGATCTGGCTGAGCGGCACCTCGGTCACCGTGGAAGCCGGCGCCAGCCTCGACGCCACCGGCGGCAAGGGCAACCCGAGCCCGCCTCAGCCCAACCGCTCCGGCAACGGGGGCGACGGCTACAATATCGTGCGCGATCGCGGCGGCGATCCCCAGGTAGCCACGGGATCCACCACGCCGGCCCACTTCTCCACGCGCATGCAGTTCAGCCCTGCGGCGAACGGCCAGTCCGTGGCCTACTCCGACTGGTACGACTCCGGCGAAGCCAGCCCGGCCTGGTCCTTCGACGCGAGCAACGCGACGAACGGGGACCTGCAGACAGGCAAGGACCTGACCTGGGTGAACCAGCCCGGGCCGGGTCAGACCGCGCGGATCTTCTTCCAGGGCGCACCGGACGACGGCGGCAAGCCCCACGCCGATCCGGCCCGCTGGTATCCGGCCGGTAACACGCCGCAGGCGCCGTGCAGCGTGTGGGAGACCGACCTCACGAGGCTCCGCAGCGTGGGCAACCTGCGCCACATCCGGTTCAAGATCGAGTTCGACATCGGCGTGCGCAGTAAGAACGTCATGCCGCCCAGCCAGATCGCCATCCAGCGGCTCATCATCAACTACCAGAAGCCGAAGATCTGAAAGCCCGCGAGCGGTGCGCTTGGCGCGCCGCTCCCGCCGATCGCAGCGCCCCCGGAGCGGGACCCCCCGCCTTCGGGGGCGCTTTTCTCCGTTCGCCCCGCCTGCCCGGCTCCCCGGCGCCGGTTTTTCCTGTAACCGCTCCGCTCGGCGGACGACTTTCCGGTCACCTGCGCGCGCTGCGCGCCGTCGCGGCCACCTGCATGCGCTGCGCGCCGCCCGGCCGACCGAAAGGAGCTGCCATGAAGACTGTCGCCGCCTTGAGCCTGTTCCTGCTCGCGCTCGCTGCGGGAGGATCCTACGAGACGCTGTCCGAGCGCGAGGAAGCCCTCTTCTACCGCTCGCGCGGCAGCGCGCTGGTCGGGCGCCGGTTGCACCTGCACCTGCCGCCCGCGCCCTTTCTCCGCCCGCCCGAGAAGATCCGGCCGGGCGCCGCCGAGCCGTGCTACGACCAGTACGTGCACCGAAACGTCAAGTTCATCGTCCACCCGGGCAACCCCTACTACCAGCAGTTCCGTCGCAAGGGCGCCGGCGACCGGATCGTCTGCATCAAGGGCGCGGTCGTCCACTTCGCGGAGACCCACCTGACCGCGGTCCGGATCCACCGCATTCGCGGCATCCCCCCCGCCCCGCCGCGGCGCCGGGAGTCCCACGGCACCGAGACGGCCGGCCATCCGCCGGTGGATTGGCCGGCACTCCGGTTCCAGGGCGCGCGGCAACCACTGGAGACGTGCCCTCCGTGCGGATCGAGCCTCGCGCCGCGGCTCGGGCCTGGCGTGCGCCGTCCTGCCGGCGGCACAGCCTCGCCCGCCGGCCGCTGACGTCCGCTCGCTGCGGGCCGCGGGCTTCTCCCGCGCTCCGGACCCGCGGAAGCACAATCTCCCGGGTTTCGCCGGGAGGTCTGGGTTCAGGTTCGTGGGGCGGGAAACCGGTTCGAGGGAGCGCTTCTGCCCGCTTCGTGCCCCGCGAACCTGGGCCAGAAGAGCCGCAAGAACGGGCCGGTACTCCTGCGCGGGCCCTCAAGGCACCGGCGCTCCCTCGGTCCGGTGGACCGAGAGCAGCAGGAGGAGCGCCGCCACGTAGGCCGCGAAGGCCACGACCAGCACGGCCGTGAAGCCCACCTGGATGGCGAGAATCACGCTCATCACGCTGCCGAGCACCGAGGCGTATCCGTTGAGGGACCAGATCCAGGGCAGCAGCGGCCGGGCATGGGCCTCGGCGTAGCGGATGCCGAGCGGAAACGGCATTCCCATGAGGAACCCGAGCGGGCCGGTGATCGCGACCGCCACGGCGATTCGCCCGGCAAGCGGCAGCGAGAAGGCGGCGGCCGTGATCGGCGCGAACGCGACGAGCAGGGCCGCCTGCAGGGCGAGCAGGACCGCGAACGTTGCGGCGAGGCCCGCCCCGCTCCGGACGCGCCGCGAGGCGAGGCTCCCCAGCCCCGAGAAGGTGAGCAAGCTGAAGAGGATCACGCTCATCGCGTAGACCGGATAGCCGAGGAAGAAGACGAACTTCTGCATCAGCACGATCTCGATCACCATGTAGCCGAAGCCCAGCGCGAGGAAGTAGCCGACGAAGCGCCAGCGCCCGGGAACCGGCGTGCGCGCCAGACGGAACCGGACCAGAGGCAGGACCACGAACACGAGCCCGAGCGCGAGCACCCCGAGGAAGCAGTAGTAGAGCACGGTCTGCCCCACGTAGTAGAGCATGTGCGTGGCCCCCTTCCGCTGCTCCACGAAGGGGTGGAAAATATCCCGGAAGCGGGTGAAGTTGAAGAAGAACGGCTCGTCGTCGGTGACGGGATGGACCCGGTATTCGTAGCCGGCGAGGAACGCCTGCCGATCCCGACCGGAGGCGGACAGGTACTGCTCGAAGTGGGGCTCGTTTGCGGTCGAGGGACTGGCCGGGGAGAAGAGGATCCGGCACTTCAGTTCCCGCTCCAGCTTCTCGTGGCAGCGGGCGAGCTCCGGCGCGGTGAAATCCGCGCCGGGCTTCATCACCAGACACGCGAACACGTGCACGTTGGAGTGGTAGACAAGCAGGCGCTGGCGCGGATCCGGCACGCCGCGGCGGCGCAGCGCCGCTTCCGCGATCGCCGTCAGCCGGAGCATCTCGCTTGGCTTGTCGGTCCCCTCGAACCGCAGCACGTAGACCAGACCGTCCGGCGCGAGCTTGTCCATGTAGGCCACCATCGCGTCCACGGTGTAGAGGTAGTTCTCGGAGAAGCTGAAGTTGCCGGCCTCGGTGCCGGTGGCGGTGTCCACCCCGGGGAGCATGATCAGATCGAAGCGCCGGTCGGTGCGGTCGACGAAGTTGCGCCCCTCCGCGACGTGCACCTCCACGCCCTCCAGATCGTACACGCTCGCGTTCGTCCAGCCCCGAAGCGCCGGGTCCCGCTCCCCGAGGTCGCGCAGCTCGGGGTAGTGTCGCCGCGCCCCGGCGACGATCAGAGGGTTGATCTCGACGGCCGTGACGTGGCGCGCGCCGTGGTGGCGGGCCGTGAGCACATCGATGCCGCCCCCCGACCCGATGACCAGCACCTCCGGCGCCACGTTGCGGAGCTTGAAGACCTCGAACGGCAGGCTCGACGGCACGTAGCCGAACGCCGGCGAGCGCTCGAGATCGTCGGTGAGGTTGAGGATGGTGGTGAGCGCCCAGGAGTCGATCAGCACGCCGAGGTTTTCCGGCAGGGGGCCGGCGTAGATCTCGCGCTTGAGGCCCCAGAATCCCTCGTACGGCTCCTTGGTGTAGAAATCGACGCAGCTAAACGAGTTCCACTTCCTCAGCAGGGTGCGGCCCTCGGCGTCGGCGCGCTTGTTCAGCAGCCGGATCGGATGGATCACCTGCACCTGGTCGGGGAGCGTGACGATGTTGTGCCCGGTGGCGATGGCGAGCGCGAGCGCAGGGACGCCGAGCACCGCAGTCAGCCACCAGCCGCGCCGGCGCCAGGCGTAGCAGACGAGCGCGAGCAGCGCCACCGCGAACACCACCAGGAGCGTCCGGAAGGCGCCCAGCAGGTTGAGGCTGCCGATCACGAACAGGCAGGCGGCCCCCGAGCCGATCAGGTTGGAGGCGTAGATCCGCCCCACGTCGCGGGCTTCCTTGACGATGGCCGCGCTGATGACGAAGCCCGAGAAGAAGAACGGCACCACGAGGAGTGCGAAGAGCACCAGCAGGTAGATGGCGGCCGCCTTCCATTGCGGGCTGAAGTGCACGCCGATCTGCGCGGACAGCACGGGGCTGCGGTAGATGTAGAGTCCGACGAGGAACAGTCCGGCCACGAAGCCGAGCGACCCGATCAGGAGCAGCGCCTGGGTCGGGAGCCGGAGGATCGCCGGCACGAAGAAGAACAGGAGTCCCGCCAGGCTGAACCCGAGCAGGGCGATCGAGATCGCCATGAAGCTCAGGTGGTTCCAGATCATGACGGAGAACACGCGCGTTAGCGTCACCTCGAGGGTGATCAGCGCGAGCGACGTGAGGAAGATCCCGGCGTAAAGCGCCAACCGAGGCAGGCCGGCCGGCGCCGACGCGCTTGGCTTCTCGGTCATGTGCGATGCTCCCCGATGCGAGAAGAGGCGGGGGACGGCCCGCGCGCTCCGCACCGCGGCGCGCCCGCCGTGCGCGCCGCGCGCGCGGTCACTCGCCCCGCGCCAGGCGCGCGGCGCTGAACTCGTCGAACGGTCCGCTGGCGAGGATCTTCTGCTGGACCGCCGTGAAATCGTACTCCACCCGGTGGAAACGCGCGCCGTCGGCCTCGACGGTCACGAAGCACGCGCGGGGGTCCTTGTCGCGTGGCTGACCGACGCTGCCGACGTTGATGATTGCCTTGCCGTCGCCGAAGCGATACTGCCCGTCCCTGAGATCGCGCGGTTCGTGAAAGCGCAGCTTCTCGTCGAACACGCCCGGGAAGTGCGTGTGTCCCACGAAGGCGAGCCGCGGGGTGCGCTCCAGCGCTTCGGCGATCTTGTCGCGGCAGAACAGGAGATCGGTCTTCAGCAGGTATTCCTTGAGCGGATCGTTCGGCGAGGCGTGCACGAGCAACCAGTCGCCCCGCAGCTGCTGCAGCGGCAGATGCCGGAGGAACTCCCAGCGCTTGGCCTTCCTTCCGGCCCGCACCAGGCCCGGCTTCATGATCTTGCGGGTGTAGTTGATCGCGTTGCGCGCGATGGGGTTGAAGTCGAGAACGGGGCGAAACAGCGCGTCGTCGTGGTTGCCGCGCAGGACGACCCCGCAGCGCTCCATCACCAGGTCCACCGAGGCCTCCGGATCGGGCCCGTAGCCCACCAGGTCTCCGAGGCAGATGATCTCCTGGCACCCCAGGCGGTCGATCTCGGCCAGCACGGCCTCGAGCGCCTCGAGGTTGCTGTGGATGTCGGAAATGACCGCGATGCGCTGTCTCACTCCGGGCCTCTTCGTCGCGGAACCTGCGCGAATTGTAGCAGGCTGCCGGAAAACGCCCACCCGCGGGCGCGCGGGCTTTCCTCCGAGGCGGCTGTAACAAAGTGGCTTCGGGCCGGTTTCACGGGCCGTCACCGATCAGGCGGCCCGGCGGTTCGGACCGCGAGAGCAACGAACAGGAGGAGACCGATGATGAGATCCATGCTGTGGATCGCGCTGGCTTCCGGCCTCGCGATCTCCCTGGTCGTGGCCGCACCGGGTGCGGCCGCCGCCTCGGCCCTGCCGGCGCCGGCCGCGAGTCCGGACGACCACGAGAGGCTCGCCGCCCTGGCCAAGCGGGTAGAGATGCTCCGACACGAGATCCCGATCCTGGAGCAGAAGGTCCAGGCGAGCCGCGCGGCGGGCCAGCGTCTGGCGGCGCGCGCGGCGGCGCGGCGGCTCGAGGGGATGAAGCGCGCGCTCGGCACGACCGAGGAGGCGATCCGGGAACTGAAGCTCCGGCTTGTCCGCGCTCCGCAGGCTCCGCAGGCCGCTCCTGCCGAGCCGGCCCCGCGCCCGCCGGCCGAGGCGCGGCGGCGAGCCGAGATCGCCCGGCGCGCCCAGGCCGTCGAGCGAGCCGTCCAGGCCCGCCGCCACGGAGCACAGGCGCTGGGTTCGCGGCCGGCCTCCCCGGAAAGAGCGAGGGGCGCGAGTCCCGGCGAGCGCGCCCGCCCGCGCCGGGATCTCCGACGCCGCGAGGCCGCGGCGCCCGGCAGCGGTGCGCGGGTGGCGAGGCTGCTTGCGGAGCGATCCCGGCTCGAGGCCGCCCTCCGCAAGAACGCGGCCGAGCTCGCCCGGGCCCGGGGTGCAACGCACCTCCGTCGCCCCGTCGACGGCGCAGCGCCGGCCGCGCGGGCTCAGCGCCTCCACCCGGCCAAACCGGCCCCGCGCCCCGAGCCGGCGGCCCGGGTCCATGGTGAGATCCTCGGCCTCCGCCAGGAGGTGGCGAAGCTCGCGCGGCTGACCGACACGCTGTGCCGTGAGCTGCGCAAGGCGCACGCACTTTCCGCACCCGGGGATAAACCCGCCCCGAAAAGCAAGGCCGGCCCGAAGTCGCCGCCCCGCAAGAAGGCGCGCGGCGCCGATTGAGCGCCGGTTGCGGCATGGTCCGCCGGGGCGGTCCGGATCCGGGCCGCCCCCGCCCCGCTCGCCAGCCGCTACCGCTCTTCTTCCCCGCCGATCAGGACATAGCGCCCCGAGTTCATCCGGGCCAGATCCATCATGAAGACGCGGTTGGCCTTGTCGAACCCGATCGTGTGGATGACGATCTTGCGCGTCTCGTTGAGCCGCGTGACGCGCCGGAGGATCTCCGCGGGATCGGTCGTCTCGCCGATCGTCGGCATGCCGTCGGACAGGAAGAACAGCGTGTCGGCCAGCGTGCGCACCAGCCGGCCCTGCGGATCCCGACCCGTCTCGGGGATCTGCAGCGCGGTCATCAGCGCGCCGTAGGTGTTGGTCCGGCCGGCCGCCAGGCTGCCGCTCGCACTGCTCCGCCCCGGCTTGGCGCCGCCGCCCGACGTGCTGCCGCCGAGGGCCGTCAGCGAATCGAGCTTCTTGATGGCGCGCGCCTTGTTGCCGGGGTTGGCCGGCCACATCCCGTCGCTCCACGGCGTCACCCGACTGGCGAAGGTGATGATGCGAAAGCTCACGAACGGCCGCAAGCCCGCCACCAGATCGATCAGCTCCTGCTTGACGATGTCGAGCTTGATGCGGCTCTTGTACTTCTTGAAGAACTCGGCTTCGGCGCCCGGAGCGAGCACGATCTTGTCCCCCATCGACCCGCTGGCGTCGATGCAGAACACCATGTTCTGCGACCAGGTCTCGATCGTGTGGTACTTCTGGGGCGCGGCGCCATAGGCCACCGCCGCCGCTTCCTGCTTGCGCTTGAGCTCCTCGAGGTGCGCGCGCGAGGGCACGCGGAACTGGGCGTGGTACTTGTCCCACCACTCCTTCCAGAGCGCCCGGTCCTCGCGGAAGCGGATCTCGCCCGTGAGGTCCTCCAGCGCCGCGCGAATGTCGGTCAGCAGGCGGCCTTCCTCCTTCTGCATCTGCGCGATCAGCGCCCCCACCGCGCTCTCGGTCCGGAGCTTGCCCAGCGCCTCGATGGCGGCGACGCGCACCGACCAGTGGCCCGCGCCGAGCTGCTTCTCGATCGCCGGCGATGCCTTCGGGTCGCCGAGGTTGCCCAGCGCCTCGAAGAGCGCTTGGCGCACCAGGTCCTCGCTCTCGTTGTCGAGCGCCTCGATGAGCACGCCGACCGCGCGCGGGTCGCCCTGCTTGCCGAGGGCGAGGACGGCATTGCGGCGCAGAAAGGCCTCCCGGTGGCGGATCACCCCGGTCAAGGTCGGCAGGATCTGGGGGTGACGCATCTCGCCGAGCGCGAGCACCAGCCGCCCCCTGAGCTCCGTGTCACTCGCCATCCGCGCGCGGTCGAGAATCCACTCCACCGCCTTCTTGTCGCGGATCATGCCCAGGGCGTCCTGCGCCGTCTCGCGCAGCTCGTGGTCGGAGTCCTTGAAGCACGCCACCAGGAGCTGGGCGGCCTCGAGCGTGTCGACGCCCTTGAAGTCCTCGACCGCGGCGCGGCGCACCTTCACGTTGTCGCGGTTGTAGAACTTCTTGAACTCCGCGATTCGCTCCTCGGCGGACGGCGGCGCGTCCGTCTGTGCGGCCGCCCGAACGGCCACCAGCGCCGCGGCGAGCAGAAGCAAGATCCATACGTGCTTGGTCATCGTTGCGCGCGCCGTTTCACTCGGGTCTCGGGAACGTGCGGACGGCGAGCCCGCGCGCCGTCACGATCCGCAGCCCTCAGGGTTTGGGATAGGTGCGCAGCACATGCTCGCGCCAGTGTTCTTCCAGCATGTTGAAGGTCCAGCCATAGGTCTTGCGGAGCGCCTCGTCCTGGTCCATCCGTCCGGGCTGGCTGATGGCATCGACGAAGTCGCGCCATTTCTTCCGGTCCTGTTCGATCAGGAACCGGACCAGACTCCAGCAGATCAGGTGGTCGCTGCCGACGAACTCGGCCATTTCCACCTTGAGCTTGAGCTCGGCGAGCGGCGGGACATCGGCGGCCGCGACCGCTTGGCGGACCTTCGTGTCCCAGCGCCAGCCCTTGACCGTGTCGGGCTCGCCGCCCTCGTCGAAGCAGCAGGTATTGTACCGCGGGTGGATCGACCGTTCCACGTAGTGGGCGTAGCCGACGTGGATCCAGCCGGGCAGCTTGAAGGTCCAGCCGCGGTAGCCCCACAGCAGCAGATGCGCGACGTTGTGGTGGAGGAAGTTGTTGAACAGCTTCACGTCGCCGTAGTAGTAGCTCGAGAACACCAGGACGCGGTCCTCGAAGAGGTGCCATTTCTGGCCGACGATGCTCTGGCGCCCGAGGAAGCGGTCCTCCCACCGGAGATAGTTCTGCTTGCCCTTGAGCACGTAGATCTCGAAGGGCCCCTTCATCCCGAGGTGCGGCCCCATGCCGTAGTCGGCGAGCACCAGCCCCTCGACCGCCTTCAAGAACTCCATCTCCGTTTCGAACTGCTGGTAGTAGCGGATCAGCCGGTTCATCATCAGGTGCGCCATCTGGTGCGGGTTGAGCGTGCCGACGCGCAGCCCGGGAAAGAGGGGCTGCAGGTCCTCGATCTCGCGCTTGAGGAATAGCCAGTTGCGCTTCTCCTCCTCGGTCTTCGGGAGCATCTCCAGCCCGAGGTTCACGGCGGGGATCTGACTGACGAACTTGAGGTGATCCCACTCGAGATAGTGGACTTCCGGCTTCTGGATGAACGCCAGCACGTCGCGGCCGTCGCGCTCCATGAGCCGAATGGGGCGGATCTTCCCCGCCACGCGCTTCTCGCGGATGCAGGTCTCGCAGTAGACCGGCGGGATCGGGATCGCCTCCTGTCCGGGAACCCACGCGGCGGGCGGCGCCCGGCCCTCCTGGGCGCATGACGGCCGCGGCCCGGTCACCGCCAGGCCGACGCCCAGGACGAGTACAGCGAGGAGATCCGATCGCACGCGCACGCTTGTTTCCTCCTCCGCGCGGCAGGACGCACCAGACCGGCAAGACGCCACGGGAATTCTAACGGACCGGTCCGCGCGGCACAAGGCGGAACAGGCCGGGTTCACCCCCGGAGCAGGAGCGCCGCGAGCAGCGCGCCGGCGGCCGCGACGGCGCCGAGGACGAGCAGCGCGGCCGGTTCCGCAAAGCCCGCTCGATGGAGACGATGGCTAAGGTGCGTGCGGTCCCCCACCCAGGGCGGTGCGCCGCGCCGCAGGCGGTTCACGGTCACCGTCGCGGTGTCCGCAAGCGCGAGGGCGAACAGCGCCGGCAGCGCCAGGACGCGAGCGCCCGGCGCGGACGGGCTCGCCAGTGCCGCCTCGAATGCGAGCGCGCCGAGGACGAAGCCGATGAGATGGCTGCCGCCGTCGCCGAGGAACACCCGGGCGCGCGGCCAGCTGTGCGGCAGGTACCCGAGGAGTCCGCCGGCGAGCGCCGCCGCGGCGAACGCCCACCCGGTGTCCTCACCGCCCGCCACGGCGGTCAAGCACAGCGCCGGCGGCAAGGCCGCGATGCAGCACAGGCCATCGGTGTTGTCGAGCAGGTTGAAGCCGTTCATCGCGAAGAGCACGCACGCCGCGCCGCCCAGGGCCGCGGCGCCGTGATAGCCGCTTGCCGCGAGCCAGACCGCGGCGACCCCGAGCTGCCCCGCCAGCTTCCAGCCCGCCCCGAGTCCCTTCGGCTTGAGGTCGTCGAAGGTGCCCAGCGCCCAGGCGGCGATCGCACCCAGCAGCACACCGGTCGCGGCCGTCCCGCCGGCGCCGACGACGAGCAGCCAGGCGGCCGCGAGCGCGCCGCCTCCCAGCAGCGGCGTGGGCGCTGTGTGGCCCTTGCGCCCTCCGGGCTCGTCGATCACGCCGGTCCGCCGCGCGAACGCGGCGGCGGCGAAACCACCAAGGTAGGCCAGGGCCGCCGCGAGCGCCGCACCGAGAATCGCCGCCGTCGTCATGGCGCACCGCCGCCGGCGCACCGTGCCGCGCCGCCGAGGAGCTCGCGATACAGCGTGCAGGTACGGGCTGCCATCGCCGCTTCGGTGGGGGCCGGGGCGGACGGGAGCGGCCGGCGGCCGGCGCGCCAGGTCGCGATCCGATCCCGGTCGGCGAGAAGCGGCGCGAGCCGCTCGTGGAGTGCCTCCACCCGCGCGGCGGCGACGAGGAATCCTGATGGATCCCCGGCCAGCATGGCCGGCACTTCGCCGACCGCCGTCGCCACCACCGCGAGGCCGGCGGCCCGGGCCTCGACGATCGCGTGCGGGTAGCCCTCGCTGCGCGAAGGAAGGACCAGGAGGTCCGCGGCGGCGAGCAGCGTCGCCGTATCCGTGCGCCAGCCGAGGAATCGCACGACACCGGCCAGCCCGAGCCGGGCCGCCCGCGCCTCCAGACGGGGGCGCTCGGGGCCATCGCCCGCGACGAGAAGACGCAGCCGCACGCCGTCCCGCACCAGGTGCGCCACCGCCTCCAGGAGCAGATCGAGTCCCTTGACGCGCGCCAGCCGGCCCAGCGCGAGCAGGACGGGGCGCTCCCCCGCGACGTCGAGTTCACCGCGGCACGCTTCGCGATCGGCGCGGGCCAGGCCGGCAAGCCACGCCGGATCGAACCCCGGAGGCACGATGACGACCCGGCGTCCGATGCCGAGCTGGCTCAGCGCGCGCGCGCCCGCCGGCCCCAGCGCGATGACGGCATCGGACAGGCGCCCGAGAATGCGCTCGACGAGGCGGATCCCCACCGACGCGGCCGCGCCGAAGTGTCCGCACAGGACGTGGCCGTGGTAGGTGTGGCAGATCACCGGCACCCCGAGCGTCCAGGCGGCCATGCGTCCGAGAGCGCCGGCCTTGGAGAGATGGGTGTGCACGATCTGCGGCCGAAAACGGCGGATGAGGCGTGCCAGGGCGCAGAGCGCGCGGAGGTCGGCCAGCGGATCGAGCCGCCGCTCGAGACCTTGCACCCGCACCTTCGCCGCCGACCCGGTATCCAGGCTCTCGAACAGATCGCCCTCCCGCGCCGCGCTCCGGCCGGCCGCCAGGAGCGTGCTCACGCCGTGCGCGGCCGCCAGCCGGCACAGCGCGCCCACCTCGCGGGCCGGCCCGCCGATGTTCAGGCGCGTGATCACGCGCAGCACCCGCAACCGGTCAGCTCGCATCGTTTGCCTTGCGGACACCGGGGTGGAGCCGGGCGCTCACGGCGGCGATGCCGAGCACGATCAGCAGGCCGGCCACCACGTCCACCCCGTAGTGGAAGCGGAGGTACACGGTGGCCGTTACCAGCCCTGCGGCCACCGGAACCAGCAGCCAGCGCACCGCGAGTCGCCGGCGAAACGCGATCCAGACGCAGAGCGCGGCGATGATCACGTGCCCGCTGGGGCAGACATCGCGAATCCGCTCGCCCTCGAGATGCCACAGCGTGCTCAGCA
>JAFGQW010000123.1 GCA_016935485.1 Planctomycetota bacterium
TCACTGCCTGCGCGCCGCGGTAGAGCGCGAAGAGCGCGTCCCGCGGCTGGTGGCCGAGGAAACGGATGTGGGGGGCGCCCCCGGCGCGCCGGCGGAGCCGGGCCTCGTGTTTGCCCTCGCCCGCGATCCAGAGAGCGCTTGCGTCGTGGTGGCGAAACACGGCGACGGCGTCGTCGGCGCCCTTGTGCTTCTCGATCCGGCCCGCGTAGAGGAAGTAGCGGGGTCCCATCGCGGCGACCGCTTCGTCGAGGGCGATTCTCTCGGGCTCCGACACGAAGTTCGGAAGGTGCGTGTAGGGAAGATCGAGCCCATGATCCCGCAGGATCTGCATGACGAACACACTGGGGCAGAGGAAGGCGTCGATCCGCTTCAGTGCCCGAGCCAGCAGGCCCGTTGCGCGCCAGGCCTGGGGAGGTCGCCCCGCGTGCAACCCGCAGCGGATGCACTGCCGATTGGTGCAGATCCGCCGGCCGTATTGCCAGAGCGTCGAGAGCGGGCAGACCGGCCAGTAGTCGTGCGCCGTGAAGAGCCGGACGGCGGCCCGTCCCAGTGCGATCACCGCCGGACCGCCCACGAGGGAGATGTTGTGGTAATGGATCACGTCGAAAGCGTGGTCCTCGAGAATGCGGGCGAGCCCCCGGCGCTTCGGCCCGGGCCGGCCGGTCTGGTGGGTGTAGACGGGCGACAGCGGGCCCAGGCGGCTGCGGAGCGCGTGCACGCGGACGTTCGGATGGTCGGGCGGGTGGCGCGGAGGCGGCGCCCGGTTGAAGAGCCGGTACGAGTCCACGCAGTAGATCACGTCCACCTCGTGGTGGCGCCGGGCGAGCGCGCTGGCCAGCCGGTAGACGAGCACGCCGTCGCCCCCGAAGTGGTGGGGCGGATAGAAGGTCGTCACCAGGCAGAAGCGCAGCGTTCGGCTCACGGATCGCTCCCCGCCTGAGCGACCTCGGCAAAAACCGCCAGGGCCTGCCGGGCGGCCGTGGGCCACGCGTAGTCGCGTGCCCGCGCGAGGCTGCGGGTTCGGAGCTCGTTGCGCACGCCCTCGTCTCCGAGCACGACGGTGAGCGCACGGAGGATCTCGTCCGGCTGGTGGGGATCGAAGAAGAGACCGGCATCCCCCACCACCTCGGGAAGGGACCCGGCGCGGCTCGCCGCGACCGCGGCGCCGCACGCCATGGCTTCCACCGCCGGCAATCCGAAGCCCTCCTCGAACGACGGGAGCACCACCGCGGCGGCGGCGCCGTACAGGTGGACGAGATCCCCGTCCGGTACGAAGCCGGTGAACCGAACCCGGGGCTGGATCCCGAGCTCCTCGACCCGGCACCGGAGCGCCGGGACATGGGTGTGGAAGGCATCGTTCTCCAGATCACCGACCAGGGCCAGGTCGACGTCGGCATTCGTGGGTCGGCCGGCCAGCCGGGCGAACACCGAGAGCAGCGCGAGCAGGTTCTTGTGGGGGCTGAAGCCGCCGACGTGAAGCAGGAACCGCCGGCCAGGATCCAGGCCGTGGCGCCACAGGGCCGCGTGTCGATCGGGGCCATCCGGGAGCGGTCGGAACCGCGGCGCGGCGGCCTCGGTCACCACGGCCACGCGACCCGGCGGCAGCCGGAATCGCTCCAGGATCCGCCGGCGGGAATGCTCGGAGACGGTGAGGAGCCGGTCGGCCTGGCCGCGGGCCACCCCTTCCTTCCATCGCCACAGGAGGCTCCGTGTTCGGTTCTCGAACGTGAGCGCGGGAAACCGGTCCGCGATCAGGTCGTGCACCGTGACCACGATCCGGGTGCCGGCGTTCAGCACGGGGAAGTAGGTGTAGACCGCGGGAAAGAAGAAGAGATCGATCTCCCGCGAGAGCACCGCCCGGCTCATGGCCCACAGATCGCGGAGGGTGCGGCGGCTCTGCGCGGAGGCGGCCGCTACCGGGGCCTGGCCGACCTCGGCGATCACGACGTCCGCGCGCGCGGGAAACGTGCATTGCCCGGCGGTGTGAGCATCGACGAAGAACACGTAGTCGTGCGCGTCTTCGAGGGCGAGCATGGCGGTCAGCAGCTCGCGCGTGAAGCGTCCGAACCCGCGGCGATTCGTCCAGCAGCAGGCGTCGATACCGATTCTCATGGCGTCCGTATCTCGGTGGCGCGTGCGTGCGATGAGACGGGATCTTACCAGAAGAGGAGATCGATCCCAACCACGACTCCGGGTGCGGTCTCGAGCCCGCCGGATTCCGCGTCAACCCGCGCCTCCGCCCCGATCACGCCCCCGCCTGGTCCCGACCTCGACCCTCCGTTACCCTGCTCGGCAGGCCGGAACCGCGGTTGTTTGTCCTGTCCGCTTCGTCGCCACCTGGCGGTCGGCCGGGCGGCTGGGCCCTGCCCGCCACTTGGCGAACACGAGCATGCGAGATACCATGATGCCATGAGTCCTGACCTGAACCTATCCGCCCTCAGCGCGGCCGAGCGCCTTCGGTTGATCGAGCAACTCTGGGAGAGTCTCTGCCAGGATCCCTCGCAGGTGCCGGTGACCGACGCGCAAAGGACCGAGCTCGAACGCCGTCTGGACGAGATCGATGCCGGGGACGTCGAGGGTATTGCCTGGGAGGAAGTGCTCCGCCAGATCCGCGGACGTCAGCCGTGAGCAAGATCCTGCTCCGACCGGCGGCGGCTGACGTGGACGACGCGTTTCTCTGGTACGAGGCGCAAGAGCCAGGACTTGGCGAGGAGTTCCTCGCCGCGATTGAAGCCACCTTGCGGGCCATCCGCGAGAACCCTCACCGGTTTCCGGTCGTGTTTCGGGATACGCGACGAGCCCTCGTCCGACGCTTTCCGTATGCCGTGTACTATCGAGTCTTGGATGACCTCGCTCTCGTGATCGCGTGCTTTCATGCCCGGCGTGATCCCAAACGCTGGCGCAAGCGGAAGGAGGCACGGACCGGGCGCCAGAAGCGACTACCGGCCGGCTCCAGCCGACCAGCCCGGAGTCGATCGGCGCGAACGCCTCGAGGAGATCGCCACAAGGCAGGAATGCTCGTCACGGATCTTCGGCACTACCTGGACGCGGACGCTGGTCGGCAGGCTGGTTTCTGGCCGTCGTGAACTTCCCCCCGAAGCAGATCGGCCCGCTCCGGTCCGATTCGGCCACTCCGCGAAGTACATTGCCGCCCGGCTCCTCAAGCGGGGCGATCCCGCGGGCACGCTGACCAACTCGATGAACGGCCGCCCGTTTCCGCGCGGCGGCACCCCACGTGCACCTCGCCTGCCCCGCGCCTCGACCACGGTACCCGAAGTCCGGAGCCTGTCCTCACGACCCGGCCTGACCCCGCCCGCCACGGCGGAATCGCCGCCGCTCCGTCGCCCCCCGGCCCGGCCGCTGGAGCTCAGGCCGGCATGCCCCGGCCGGGCGGAAGGCACTCCGAAGTGAGGCCCCGGAACGAATGGGTCAGGGCGGCGATTGGCTTGCGCCGGCTGGCCATCCGATCGTACATCGCACCATGGGGCACCGGTTCCATCTTCAACCGGTAGGTGGGGAACTCCCCGACGTTCAGGAGACGCTTGATCTCACCGCAGATCACGGCCGGCCGCGCGGATGTGAACCGGCGGCGAGACCGTCACCCGCGCGGGGCAAGCCGGAGCGTCACGGCTGTCGTGGCACCGATCTCCACGTCGACGGCCACGGAGCCGCGCCCCTCGGAGACGTCCACCTCGATCGTGTAGCGCCCGCGCGGCAGAAACCGGCGGACGTGACGTCCGTTCTCGTCCGTCTGCAAGAGCCGCTGGTTCGCTCCCCGCGGATCGGTGCCGGGAGGGGGCTTGTCCTTGAAGTAGTCCGGTTGCATCAGGCGGCCGTCGCGGGAGAACTGCACCGGCACGCTGGCGACCGGCTTCCCGGCGCCGTCGACGACCGTCACCGTCACCGTGGCGCCGTCGGCGGCAAGGCGAAGCTCGACCTCCGGCAGAGCGTTGCCCGGCGTCACTTCCTTCTCGACCTCGACCCACTCGGGGTGGCTCGCGCGCACGATGACGCGCTCCTGCCTGAGTCCGATGCACCGGAACCACCCGTCGCGATCCGTCGCCGCGCGGCCCACCGTGCCGCGGGGCGATGACGTCCGCACGACCTCGACGCCGGCGCGCTCGACCGGCGAACCGTCGGGTGCGAGCACGCGGCCCTGGATCGACGTGCCAGGGACAAGCCAGAGCTCGACAGGCGCCGGCGTGCCGCCGGGCGTCAGCTCGACGGTCGCGATCTCCGAGACGCGTCCGTCCTCGCTCGTGGCGAGCAGCGACTGCCGGCCCGCGGGTCTCCCGGCCAGGCGGAAGCGGCCGTCGCGGTCGCTGAACTTCTGCTGGAACGAGCCCCCGTCCTTGATGATCCACACCGAGAAGCGCGGGACGGGCACTCCGGTCGCCCGGTCGCTCACGACGCCCGTCACGGCGCCGGAGAGGGCTTCGAGCACGAGCGCCACGTCGGCCGTCCCTGCCGCGGCGAACACCGTCCGGTCTCCGCTCATCGGTGGTCCGTAGTCTGGCGAGAAGCAGCTGATCCGGTAGGTTCCCGCGGCGAGGTTCTTCACGAGGAATTGACCGTTCTCGTCGGTCGTGGCGTGCCCGATGGCGGAGATCGCACCGCTCGCCGGGGATGCGGACACCGAGACCCTGGCCACGGGATGGCCGTTCGTGTCGCGAACCACGCCGCCGATCGAAAGCCCGGAGGAGAGCTGGAAGTCGACCCCGTTCAGGGGCTCCGGCTTCTCAAGCGTGCAGTCACGCGTCGCATGGGCGAACTCGTTCGCCGATACGTGAATCGTGTGGCGTCCGGGCGGGACGCGCTCCAGCGTGTAGCGACCGTCGGCGCCGGTGGTCTGCCGGGCGACCGGGACCGGGAGCGTGTCTCCGGACGGGCGGACCGAGACTCTTGCCCCGGCGACCGGCTGGCCGTCGGGTCCGGTCACCCGGCCCGCGATGGACCCGGTCGCGGGGAGCGTCAATCGCACGTCGCGCCGCGTCTCGCCGGCGTACAGGGTGAGCGGTTCCGACTCGGCGAGCTGCCGCATGACCTCCACGGCGATCACGCGAACCGGAACGCCGGCCGGCACACCTTCGATCCGGAATCGACCGTCCCTGGCCACCTCCGCGACCCGGTCCGGACGAGCGAGCATGTGGCGCCGCTCGCCCTCCTTGTCCGCAATCACGCGGACATTCTCGGGCAGCAGCCCGCCGTCCTCCTTCTGGAGCACGCCCTCGATCACCGCGCCGCGCTCCAGTCGGACCACGTGCGGTCGTTCCGGCGACGTCTCGGCCACGTCCCGGAGGAGCATCGCCGCCGCTACGTACCCTGGCGCGGTCACGTGGTACCGTCCGTGCCCGACGTCGGGCAGCGTGAAGCATCCGTCCGGCCCGACCTCGATCGACTCCCGACCCAGCTGCGACCTGATGACCGCCCCCTGGACCGGGGCCTCCGACCCCGCATCCCGGACGATGCCGTGGACGGCCACGCTCCGTTTCACCCGGAAGTTCGCTTCCGTCTCGCTGTTGGCCTCGACCCTCACGTTCTCGTGCGCGAGCATGCGCCGGCCTGACCCGATCGTCGCGTGGTAGGCCCCGGGGCGAAGCGCTGCGATCCGGTAGTCGCCGTTCTCGTCCGTTTCCGCGTGTCCGCTCCCGCCTCGCATGTTCGACAGCTGCACGATGGCGCCCGCGCACGGCTCGTCCGTGCCCTCGTACACGACGCGCCCGCGGACCACTCCGGGCGGGCCGAGCGTGAGCGTGCAAGCGCTGTTCCCCTTCGTCGTGACGCGCAGCGCGTAGTACGACGGGTGCGAAGCGGTGACGCTGAAGAGCGCGTCTTTCTCGTCGGGAAGGTCCGCGAACCGGAACCGACCGTCGGAGCCGGACACCACCTCGCGATCGACGTCCGTCTTGCCTCCGATACCGAACACCCGGAGCGTCTTCAGCCGGAGCGTGGCCCCCTCGATCGGCGCGCCGGCTTCGGTATTCACAACACCCCACACGCCGCCCTTCGGTTCCTGGACGGGCGCCGCAGTGGCGGGCGCCGCGGCGACCCTGGCCGACGCCGCCGGTTCGGGCCGCAACGCGACATCGGTGCGGGGTGGTTCGGGCTCGTGCTTCGTGGCCTCCGTTGCCGCCGCGGTCTTCGTCGGGGACGACCGGGCGTGGGCGGGCGTTTCGGGGGGTTCGCTGCGCGGCAGCACAAGAAGGACGACCGTGATCGCGACGAGCGCGACAACCAGGATCAGGTGCCAGACGCGCATGGCAACCCTCCAGTCAGGGCGGATCGTCCGCATGGACTCGTTTTCGGTCAATCAGACCGGAACGTCGACCTGACCCCATGCTACCCGATGATGAGAGCCCTCGGGAGACCTGTCCTGATAGCCTTTCAACGCCTCCTCGAATCGGCGCCACGCCAGGGTCCCCCGGGCGGAGCTCTTGCCCCGGGTGTTCCAGATCGACGCCCTGGAATGCCCCCACTGCGGCGCCCGCCGCCGGCTCATCGCCCTGATCACGGACCTGTCCGCCATAGCTCGAGCAAAGCGAGAGCGACGGCGGATCCACCCGTGATCCGCGCCATCCTCCTGTGCCTCGGACTCGACCCCGACCCGCCCCCGCGCGCGCCGCCCCGGGATGACGAGCCGGCGCTCGCCCTCTGCCCGGACGCTCTCTTCCCCGACGAGTCCTGACCCCCGGCGCCCCGTCGGCGACGGCCCCCGTCCGTCCCCACCCCCGCCCGGCCGCCCGCCAAGCCGCCCCGAGCCGCCCGGATCCCGCCCCCGCCATGCTCGAACGCCTGGCTCGCGAGGATCCTGACGAGTCCGTTCGACATGCCGCGACGCAGGCCCTCAAGGAAAAGGACGAGTAGGGTCACATCGAACTTGCCCGAGGACGGAGGCGGATGGCCCAGACTTGTGCTCATTCCTGAGGGGTTCGCACGACGATCCAGCGATCCGCCGGCGGCGCAAAGACTCTCAAGATGGTGCGGCAGCCGGCCTTCATGCGCAAGGCCCACACGAAGAGCTGCCGCTCCTTGGTGACCGAGGAGCCTGCCTGGACCGAGCCGGCCCTGGAACGCGATGTGGCGAGCCCGCCTCGCGGTCCAGCAGGGTTCTCGCTCCACCCCGAAGTGCAGCAGCTCTCCGGCGCCGCCGGCGCGCGGCTCGAGTGGCTCTGTCGCCACGGCGCCGGACCGCCCATCGCGCCCCACGAAGCCCGCGGGAGGATTGACGCTCGCCGCGCATCCCGGTACGCTGCCCGCGGTGGAACCCGCGGAGCTACGGCCATGGGTGCGTTTGCCCGGCTCGGTCCGGCGATTCTCGTCGTTGCGCTTCTTGCGGTCTCGGTCGCGGCCCAGCCGCCGCCACGCCCGGCCGGTGCCCCCGTCGCCGCACCGCTCGCGCACACGGAGACCTGCCCGCGCGACTGTCCCGCCTGCGCCCGCGCCATCGAGCGCGGCCTCGCATTCGTCGCGGCGCGCCAGCTCGGCGATGGCGGCTGGGGCAAGGACAAGGCCGTCCCGGTCTACAGCCTCGTGAACGGGCTGGCGCTGCTGGCCGAGGGGAGCACCACGGCACAGGGCCGGTACCGCGCGCAGGTCAAGCGCTTCGTCGACTGGCTGCTCGGCGCCGTGCCGGAGAGCGGCGCGATCGGCGCCGGCGACTTCATGGAGACCTGGCAGGTGGCGTTCGCGACGCTCGCGCTCGCGGCGATCCACCAGCGGGAGCCAATCGACGGGGTTCGCGTGCGCCTCGAGGGCCTCGGCCGGCGGCTTGCGGCGCTGCAGCGACCGTCCGGCGGCTGGTTTCACGGCGGCCGGCCGCACGCGAACTACTCGACGGATCTCGTCGCCGCCACGAACCTGGCGGCGATCGCTCTGTGCGCGCTCCGGCGCGAGGGGATCGCCTTCGACGAGACCCTGCTGGACCGCGCGGTCGCGCACTACGGCGTGATGCAGAATCCAGACGGGGGCTTCTCCTACGGCACTGCCGCCCACATGGAGAAGCTCAAGCGCTCGGAGGGCGGGCGCACCGCCGGCGCGCTGTACGCGCTGCGGCTGATGAGCCGCGGCGAGACGGAGCTGGCCCGCAAGGCGCAGGACTGGATCGATCGGAACTTCGAGACCCTCCACGGCGACTCCGTGCACGGCGCGTTCCCGGAGTGCTTCTGGATCTCCTCGATGCTGTGCTCCCACCTCGGCGGGACCTTCGCGCAGCGCTACCAGCAGGCCTACCTCCGGCCGCTCGTGAAGCTCGCGGACCTCCAGGCGGACGGCCGCATCCAGCGCGCGCCCGAGCCGCTCGCCGCGGAGCCGGGCAACGAGGACCTGGCGAAGTTCCGCAAGTTCGGCTTCAGCAGCATCGCGTACGACACGGCGCTCGGGCTGCTGGCGCTGCTCCATCCCTTTGGCCGCCTGTCCTTCGACCCCGGACCGCCGCCGGAGGTCCGCGGCGACCTCGTCCGCCGCGCCGCCGAGTGGCTGCTGGCCGAGCGGGACGCGGCGACGGGAAGCTGGACCGCACTCTTCGGCGGCGAATCGGCGGACATCACGCTCACGAGCCTCGCCGCACTCGCCTTCCTGGCCGGCGGCAGCACGCCGCGGGCCGGTCCTCACCAGGAGGTCGTCGCGCGCGCGGTCGACTACGTGCGCGCAGCGGCCCGGAGCTACCGGTCGCACTGGACCTTCCAGCAGCCCTTCGCGATCCTGCTGCTGAGCGAAGTGCACCGGATCGATCCGAAGGAGCCGCTCCAGAAGACGATCCGGGACCTCCTCGACGAGGCCCGCCGCTATCAGAACGACGACGGCGGCTGGACCTACGGCGACCCGCGGAAGCTTCCTTTCGGCTCGAACATGGCTTCCGCATACTGCGTGGCGCTGGCCATGGCCCATGCGAAGGAGTGCGGCCTGCCGGTTCCCGAGGACTCCTTCGCGCGCGCGCTCGCCTACCTCCGCACATTCCTCAATCCCGACGGCGGCTTTCGCTACCACCAGGAGACGCAGTTCGTCTCCACGGCCGGAGCGCTCGCCACGTTCCTCGTGGCCGGCGAGCACGGCGCGATCGTCGACGCCGCCGTGCCCCACTTCCGGCGGGCGGCCATCGCCTACACGGCCGGCGGATCGGCCGGCCATCTCGAGGGACACTTCATCGACGCGTTCGCGCTGGTGTACGGCACGATCGCGGCGCATCGCATCGGCGGCGAGACCGCGGCCCGGTGGGACCGCGAGCTGCTGCGGCGGCTGAGTCCGGCGCAGGACCCGGCCGGCTGGTGGCGGCTCGAGACCGAGCCGCGACGCGCGGAGACTCCGCTCGCCGGGAAGCTCGACACGATCGCCGCCCTCTTCGCGCTCTCCGCCCCCGGCGACCGCATCCACCTCCTGCGTCCCGCGCGCCCGCGCGAGATCCCGCGGCAACCGGGCGAGGCGGCCGTCTCACCGCCAGCTGCTGCGGACGCACCGACGCGGCCGCCGCCCCAGGACGCCGCAGCGAAGCGCCGGGTCCGTCTGGCCCTCGGCCAGGCGTTTCTCGCCGGAGAGGGCCGCGCCGCCTTCCTCGCACGCCTCGACCAGGCCGGTCTTTGCGACGAGGACTGGATCGACATCGCCTGGCTCGTTCCCGGCGAGGAGCGATACCTCGGCGTGCTCCTGTCCCGCACGCCCGCCGCGCTCGAGCGCATGAGCGACGCGGAGTTCGCAGCCTTCCGCGCGCAGTGGTCCGCGAGCGCCGACCGTGCCTACCGCCGCTGGCACCCCCTGCCGGGCGAGCTCACCGGCTACGGCACCGAGCGCCAGCGGAACCGCGCTCTCGAGACGACCTGGATTCTCCTCCACGCGGCGACCGGGGCCGAGTTCCTCGAGCGCGTGCAGGACCGCATCGGCGACGCCGCGAGCCCGCTCTCGAGCGGAAAGGACAGTCTCGCGCTCCTCTTCCACCCGAAGAGCGGCGGTCCGACCCTGTACGGCCTGTCCGCCGCAGCCATCGCCGGTCTGACCGAGGCGCAGTTCCATCTCTGGCGCGCGCGCTTCCTCCGCTGGGTAGAGCTCCACGTCCCCGGCCAGTCCGACGTCGCTCGCTTCGCGACCCTGTCCGACGAGGAGTTCGAATCGCACTTCCGGGAGATGCGCGAGCGTTACCAGCGCCTCGCTCTCCGGAATACGCTTCGCCGATTCCAGGAGCAGACCGGCCTCGGGATCGCGCGGCCGCGGTTTGCCGCCGGCGAGACCGCCGCCACGCTCGCCGCGGTCACGCCCGATTCCCCGGCGGCCGCTGCCGGCCTGCAGGCTGGGGACACCGTGGTGCGCGTCGAGGACGAGGCCACGCCGGAGTGGGACGACCTCATCTACCGGATCGGCACCTACCGGCCCGGCTCGTCCGTCCGGCTCGAAGTCAGGCGCGGCACGGCGTCCGTCGTCGCGATCCTCGCCCTGCCGGGGCCTTGACCCCGCCCCGAGCCCCCGATACGCTCCCCGGCGGGCCAGAACCGCGCTGGTTTGTCCTTTCCGCTCGGGCAATCCTCTCCCACGCCGGCGCCCCACGGCCGCTTCCCACACCCCTCGTGTCCCGAAGCGCCGGGCATGGTAGACTGGTCGCACCGGGCGCCGCACTGTGACCCGGGATTACTGCAGAACTGCCCAACAGGAAGTCACGCCGAAGAAGAGCGACGGATGACGAAACCCGCGGTGTACCTCGAAACCACCGTGATCGGCTACGCTACGTCGCGGCCCAGCCGGGATCTGGTCGTCGCTGCGCGTCAGCAGATCACGCACGAGTGGTTCGCTCTTCGGGCCTCCACGTACGAGCTCTTCATCTCGCAGCTGGTTGCCACCGAGGCCTCGGCCGGAGACGAGAACGCGGCGCGAGAGAGGGCAGCATTCCTGGAGGGGATCGCGCGGCTTCGCGTCACGAATGCAGCCGGCGAGCTTGCGGCGCGACTCGTCGAGAGCGGCGTCATCCCCAGGACGGCCGCCGAGGATGCTCTGCACATCGCGGTGGCGACGGTCCACGGTGTAGACTACCTCCTGAGCTGGAACTGCAGGCATATCGCGAACGCGACGATGCGGCAGGCAATCGAATGTGCATGCAGGGAGGCCGGGTACGAGCCACCCGTCATCTGCACGCCCGAGGAGTTAATGGATGACACCCCGCGTTGATGATGAGATCGTCGCTGCCATTCGACGCCATCGGCAAGCTCATGCCGAGTCGCTCGGCTACGACCTGAAGCGGATCACCGGGGATCTTCAGCGGCGGGAGAGGGAGTCCAGCGCTCCCGTGGTGGAACGTCCGCCCCGCAAGCCACAAGTCGTATCCAAGCGGTCCTCGGCCTGAGAAGCCGATCTTCCACGGTGCCGCCCTGACCCGTTCGAAACCGTTCCCCATCGCACGCGACCTCTCGCCCCGAAGGGCGAGATCGAGTGTCACACGCCCAGGCCGCTCCCGAACGTACGCGTCCACCTCGCGCTATCGCCGCCGCCGTCCCGAGCGCACCGCGCTCGACCGCGTGATGCAGCAGCATCTGGAGACCTCCGCCGCCCGGGTGGAGGCCCTGGCCACGACCGCCCCGTGGCCGGCCTTCCTCCTGCGCGAGTTCCTCGCTTTCCTCACCGGGTCGCCACCTGGAGCTGGCCTCCCGGGCCGGCGGCAGCGCGGAGAATGCTCCGTTCGATCGAGATCACCAGCTGGCGGCCGCTTCGCTCCACCGTCAAGGAGAGCGGCCTCTGGGAGCCGACGAGCAGGCGCTGCATGTCCAGGAAGCCCGCGAAGAGCTTCCCTCCCTCTCCCACGATCAGGAGCGCTCGGCTCATGGCGAACGACCCTTCCACGATCCACGTTTCGGCCGTGGTCGAGACTATCCCCCCGGTGGGCGCCGGTCAAGCCGAGGATGGCGTGACGATGCCGGGACACCGGTGGTCGCCGTGGGGTCGGCACGCGCGAACACCACGGCCCCGCCGCCTCCCGACCAGTGCCAGGCGCGCGACCACGACGGCACCGTGCTCTACCGCCTGTGCCGCCCGCGTGCCGCACGGTCGACTTGCCGGCCGGCGATCCATTCGGGAGAATGGGGCGCACGGGGATCCCGCATCGCGGCGCCGGATCGGGACCGGTAGCGGCCCCGCCCGCGCGCCCTCAGTGCGACGGACCATCCGTTCGCACGTCCACCGGATCCAGAGGAAGTCGCCATCCGATGAAGCCAGGCGTCCTCGCGCTCGCATCGTTGCTGGTGCTCCCGCTCGGCGCGTCCGGACAGGAGGAGTGGGCGTACTACCTGGTGCTGGGCAAGAGCCAGCTGCTCGCCGACGGAGGGGCGTTCGCGGAGTTCCAGAAGGAGAACGGAGGACTCCCGGCGGCGGAGCTCCGCAAGAAGACGATCGCCCGTTTGAAGGCGATCGCCGCTCAGGAGCAGCCGGGGTTGCTCGCGGCGCTCGGCTCGCCGCGGGATGTGCGCCCGCTCTGGATCGTGAACGCCGTGGTGGTGCCGCTTTCCCAGACGAAAGCGCGCGCGGCACAGGCGCTCGAGTGCGTGCGATGGGTCTACCCGGCGGAGTATTTCCCCTGGGAGGAGGGCGGCGCCGGCAAGGTCGCCGAGGTGCTGTCTCGGACGAAACGCGAGCCGTTCGCGATCGGGAGGAAGAGGATCCCGTGGAACCTCAAGGAGCTGAACGTGCCCGCGGTATGGAAGAGCCTCAAGGTCACGGGGGAGGGCGTGGTCGTCACGTCGTTCGACGAAGGTCTCAACTACCGGCACCGGGACCTGCGAAAGAACATGTGGTTGAACTCCGACGAGATCCCGAACAACGGCAAGGACGACGACCAGAACGGCCTGGTCGATGATCTCTACGGTTTCGACTTCACGCGGATGAAGGCCGAGGTGCTGGATGCCGGCCCGGACCAGCACGGGACCTTGACCTCGTGCCTCATCGTGGGCGACGGCACGGGCGGACAGGTCACCGGCGTCGCGCCGCGGGCCGAGCTCATGGCGGTTCGCGCGGAGGGAGGAGCGTACCTGGCCGCCCGCGCCTTCCAGTACGCCCTGGAGGAAGGCGCTCGGGTGGTCAACATGAGCTTCAGCATCCCCGATCTCGGGGAGACGCGCGGCCTGTGGCGGATGATGGCCGAGCACGCCACCTGTGCGGGGATGGTCCTCGTGTCGGGCGCCGGGAACTTCCGCCAGGACGCCGACGTGCCGGAGCAGATTCGCATCCCGGAGGGCATCCCCTGCGTCATCTGTGTGGGCGGCGTGGACGAGCACAGACGACTCGCGCCTTTCTCCAGCACGGGACCCGTCGAGTGGAAGAGCGTCAAGCTCTACCAGGACTTCCCCCTGCCCCGCGGCCTCGTGAAGCCGGATGTGGTGGCGTTTCCCGGACCGCGGCTCGGGCTGGTCGGCACGGACGACGACGCCTCGTACCTGGACGACGGCAACCTGCGCCAGGGCAACTCGCTCAGCGGTCCGCAGGTGGCCGGCGTCTGTGCGCTGATGCTCTCCGCGAATCCGGACCTCCCGCCGTGGCGGGTCAAGGAGCTGCTCGAGAGCACGGCCCGGGACCTGGTTCCGCGCGGCAAGGACAACGAGACCGGGGCGGGCCTCGTGAACGCGTTCAAGGCGGTCCAGGCCGCGATCCGGGAACGCAAGCGCCGGTGAAGCGACCATGGGGATCGCGGTGGCAGGGCGTACGGTGCCAGAACCGGATTCTCGCGGTAGCCCTCCTGCCGCGCCAATCCGTGCCAGGGGAAGTTCGCGCGCTGCACGTCGCGCCTTGCCTCGTTCCTTCCCCCGCCTACAATGGCGTGCGGCGGGCCGCGGCCCACGGATGGCCGCGTCCCCGCGGCCGGCACTTTCGGGACGGAGGTCGCCGTGAAGACCGTGATCGCGCTGTTTAGCCTGTGGCTGGCCGCGCATCCGTCATGGGCCGGAGATCGCGGTGATCTCGCGCCGGGCCCGCACCCGAAACTGCTGCTGACCGCGGCCCAGGTGGACGCCCTGCGGCTCCGCCTTCGCGAGAAGCCGTGGGTCGCCAAGGCGCTCGCCGCGGTGCTGAGCAACGCCGACGCCTGGATGGAACGTCCCATCAAGCTGCCGCCTCGCGGCGGCCAATGGTGGCATCACTACACGTGCAAGAAGTGCGGCAGCACCCTCGAAACGCTCTCCGCCAGGGAGCACCGGTGCCCCACCTGCAGGAAGGTCTACACCGGGGAACCGTACGACACCGTGATCCTCTCGCGCGAACACAGCGCTCTGGCCCAGGCGTGCCGGGACCTGGGGCTGGTCTACCAGCTTCGCCGCGAACCCCGCTACGCCGCCAAGGCCCGGGAGATCCTGCTCGCCTACGCTCGCCGCTATCTCCGGTACGAGCGGCATACCATTCATGGAGAAAACCGGGTGGGCGGCGGTCGCGTGGGCTCGCAGACGCTCGACGAATCCGTCTGGTTGATCCCCATGGTGCAAGGGTGCGATCTGATCCACGAGGCCCTGACCCCGGAGGAGCGCAGGCAGATCGAGCACGGACTGCTCCGGCCGGCCGCCCAGACCATCCGCGACCACCGGATGGGCATTCACAACATCCAGTGCTGGAAGAACGCGGCCGTGGGTCTGGTCGGGCTCTACCTCGACGACCCGGAGCTGATCGACAGTGCCTTTCACTCCCGCCACGGCTACTTTCGCCAGATCGAGCGCGGCGTGCGGGCCGACGGCTCGTGGTTCGAGGGCGCGTGGGGCTACCACTTCTATACGCTCCGCGCCCTGGAGCCGCTGGTCGCCGCAGGGCTGAACAGCGGCATCGCGGTGGACGTGCCGGAGTACCGGGCGATGTTCCTGGCGCCGCTCCGGCAAGCGCTGCCCAACCTGACGCTCCCGGGGTTGAACGACAGCCGGGACGTCGACCTGAGGCAGTGCCGCGAGGTGTTCGAGGCCGGCTACCAACGAAGCGGCGAGGCGGAGGTGCTGCGCGTGCTGCACGCCGGGCCGCGGGATTCGCTCCAGGCCGCGCTGTGGGGCATCGACACGTTGCCCCCGGCGCCGCCGTCGGTCGAGGCGAGCCGCAACAGCGAGGCGAGCGGGATCGCCGTGCTGCAGCTGGACGGCGGACCGGATGCGGTGTGCGTGATGATGGACTACGGACCCCACGGCGGCGGCCACGGCCACCCGGACAAGCTGAGCGTGATCGTCTACGGCTACGGCAAGATCCGCGCTCTCGATCCCGGTTGCATCCGCTACGGCGCGCCGCTTCACGGTCAGTGGTACCGCCGGACCCTCAGCCACAACACCGTGGCCATGGACGGGCGCTCGCAGCGGTCCGCGACGGGAACGCTGCGCTATTTCCGCACCTCTCCGCCAGACGCCCCCCTGCGGTTCGCCGCGGTGTCGGCGACGGCCGATCCGGCGCTGCCCGGCGCCCGGTTTCGTCGCAGCCTGGCCTTGCTCGACGGCGGCATCCTGATCGACGTGGTGGAGGTCGAAAGCGAAACGAAGCACACCTTCGACTGGACCTTCCACTGTCGCGGCGCGCTCACGTCCTCGCTGCACGGCAAGGCCGTGAAGCGGCTGGGCACCTCGGATGGGTACGAGATCCCGCGCGAGGTGCGCCTGGCCCGAACCGCGAAGCGATGGCGCGCCGTCTGGCAGGACGAAGGGGCCTCACTTGCCCTGGACATGGAGGCCGCACCCGACACCGAAGTCTTCACGGCCGTGGCCCCCGGCAATCCGGCCACGGAGGAGGTGCCCATGGTCGTTGCCCGGCGGAAGGGCGAGAAGACCCACTTCGTGGCCGTGATGCAGCTCGCGGCCCGCCCCGCCAGCATCCCCTGGCGGATCGAAACGAGCGGCGGGCTCGCGGTCGTGGTCGACACGCCGAACGGGGCCGTGACGTTTGCCGTCGAGAGCGGCGCAGTTTCGCGGGCCGCGCGATGAGCTCCATGCCGCTCCCGAAGACGCGGGCATGCACCGGATCGGCTTGGGCCGGCGATCACGACCCGGCCCTGCACGGCGTCGGCGTAGGTGGCGCCGAGCGACTCGGCCGCGATCCCGATGCTCCCGTCCCGCCAGCCGCCGGCGCAAGCCTCGCCGTCCAGCAGGCTTCTCGCTCCACGCCGGGGTGCGCCTCTCCGGCACCGACCGGGCGCGGCTCGGGCGACTGTCGCGCTCCGGCGCCCGCCCACCCACCTCGCTTGAGCCGCTCCGTTCAGCTGCGGATGGCGGCCTCGATCCGGGCCCGGCACTCGGGGCAGCAGATCTCGGTCTTCGCGTCGTGGTCGCGCAGTCCGTTGGCATAGCGGCAGGCGCACCTCGGGCTCGAACACTTCGCGATGCCGACGCTCCGTCCCACGGAGCAGAGCACCTGCTTGAAGGTGCGCGTGACGAGCTTCTTCCACTCAGGCATCTCCCCCGTGAACCAGGGCAGGAAGCGGTTGTACGAGATTACCGACCAGCGGTTTCCGCTGACTGCGAAGTTGAAGCCGAGGTCCTTCGTGAAGAAGAGGTCCGCACCCGTGACCAGGAGGAGGATATCCTGCGGCCGGCGAACCAGGGCGATCTGCTTGTTGATCGTGCAATCCATGATCTGCTCGCCGCTCCACTGCGGCCGGTATTGCCGCGTCACGCCAAGATCGAACAGGCGCAGGTTCTTCCACCGGTCGGTCTGCCGGAGCCAGCCCCGATAGGCCGTCACGAAGACGTGATCCACGCGCAGCTCCTCCGCGGTGAAACCCGTCTCCTTGAGCAGCGCCTGAACCTCGGACTCGCTCGCGTCCTTGTCGAACCGTGCCCGGTGCTGGCCCACCTCGAGCAGCATCGAGCCGCGCTCCGCCTGGGGCAGCGGTCGGAACGGGAACGACCGGATGCGGACCTCGATCGGAAACTCGCCCTTCAGACGCTCCGCCACCGCCTGCACGAGCCCCACCTCCACCGGCGGCAGCGCAACGAGCACGATCCCGATCGGATCCGCGACGGAGCGCTCGAGCTTCGGCGGGACCGGCCGCACGGGCTCGCCGAACACGCGGCGGGCCGCGTCCCGCGCCCGATCCTCGCACGCGTGCTCCAGCACCCACCGCGCGGTCTTCTCCGCCGCCTTGACCTGTCCGAGGTCGTTGAGGGTCTCGGCGTAGAGCCCCTGGCAGATCATGTCGCGGGGCGCTGCCGCCACGGCCTTCTTCAGGACCACGAGCGCTCGCTTCCGTTCCCCGGCTGCACGCAGCCGCTCGACCCACTCGTGCACGATCCCGAGGCTGCCCTCGATCTCGGACTTCCGGGCCTGCAGCGCCAGGCTCGCCTCGCGGGCGAGCTCCCTCGGAATCGCGTCCTCGCTCTGTCCCGGCGCCGACAGCGCAAGCGCGACAAGACCGCACCACCCCAACCCGCTCCAAAACGACATCGCTCACCGCCTTTCGACCTGCGCCGACCCGCGGCGCACCGGATCGCACCCCGAACCCCCGGCGTCACTCCTCCCGATCGTCTCTCCGGTCGCAGAACCAGTCCAGCGCGAAGCACAGGACGAGGACGATCACGGCGAATACCGCGAAGAGCGGGAGCGTCGTCGAATCGAACGCCAGCCAGACGAAGCCCCCGACGAAGACAATGGCGCCGGCGAGGGCGAATCGGTGCTTCGCGATGCCTCCGCTCGACGTCACGTGCAACCTCGTCCCATGATGCGCGGTGCACGTGGCGGCCGTCAAGCTCCAACGTCCCGGGGCCGTGCGCTGCCAGCACCGCGATTGACCGCACACCGTCCCGCAGATACGCTATCGCAGGATTCCGAACTGCGCTCGTCCCGCCTTGCGGCACGCGCGTCTGCACCCGCGTGCCGCACGATCCCGCGCCGCCCGCCCGCGGCCACGCCGCGTGGTCCGGCCCGCTGGAGGGAGAACGACCATGTCTGGATTGCTGCGTCCCACGCTCGTCTTCGTGCTCCTGTCCCTGGCGGGCTCCGGACTCTCCGCCCAGAAGGAAGCCCGCCGCGGCACCTACTTCCGCAACGACAAGCCGCCCTTCGGGCTCTGGATCCCGGCCGGCCTGGCCGGCGGCCGCGAAGCGGAAAAGGACGGCTCAGGCATGCTTGCGCGCTTCCGGGGCGAGGAGTACCTGGGCGGCAACCTCTCGATCTATCTCCGGCCGGCCATCAGCGTCGAGGCGGTGGCGGCCCAGTTCGAGCAGGACCTGGAACGTCGCTTCCCGGGCCAGACGTCCCAGGTGATCCCGGGCGAGCCGGACTGCGCGTTCGAGAACATCGTCCTGCAGACGTCCGGGCTCGGCGCCAAGGCGGAGTTCCGCGAGGGCATGGTCCTGACGGCGGTGATTCGCCTGGACCGCCACAGCGCCGTGGCCCTGCACTGGAGCTTCGCGGGCGAGACCCTGGACGCCGCGCTTCCGGCTCTGCGCTGGATGCTCCGGACGTTTCGCGCCGGTGGCGCGAGCTCTCTCGACCGGTTCCTCGAGAAGCGCTGGTGGCATGCCGGCACGGGGTTCTCGTTTCGACCGCCGCGCGGATTCGGCGCGGCGCCGCCAGCAGAAGCGGCCGACTTCCTCTACGGTGCGACGAGCATGCCGCCGGAGAGGACCCTCATGGTCCGCCGCGCCGGCAGCCTCTCCGTGCACATGATTCTCCAGGATCTCCGCGACTGCGGGCAGCGCGACGGAGAGATCTGGAAGAGCCCGAACGATGTCGGTGCCACCGCCGCCGCCGCGTTCTTCGTCGACGACGCGGGCGCCCGCGGCACCGCGGCCGTGGCGGTCGGCTTCGCTGAGGAGCACTTCCTCCTGTTCGCCGTCGCGGGACCGATCGGCCGTCGCGAGGACTTCCTCGAAACCGCCGAGCTCGTCGCGGCGTCCGCCGAACACGTGGACCTCGCCGAAGCGCAGCGGGCCGTGGCCGAGGCCATCGCCGCGCTCGAGCACGCGCGCGTGCGGCGTGAGACCGCCGGGCAGAGGGAAGCGCTCGCCGTGCTGGCGCGCTACCCGTTCCTGCCGGAGGCCTCGACGGCGCTGGCACGCGCTCTGCCGGCCATCGCGGAGCCCGAGCTCGCGGTCGCGGTCGCCACGGCGCTCGCGGATGCGCCGAACCCGGCCGTCGCGGGCGATGTGCTCAAGGCGCTGCGCCACTTCGAGTCCGCGCGACAGGTCTCCGTCGTCATTGCGCTCCTCGGCACGCTCGGCGGCGTCCGCGACCGGCGCGCGATCACCATCCTCTTCCGGCACGCCGAGAAGGCGCCCGTCGACGAGGCGACGGCGGCGATCCAGTCGCTCGGCCGCTATCGCGACATCGACGGCGACCTCGTCGCCCGACGCCTCGTCCAGCTTCTGGAGAAGCTCGAGATCGCCGCCCAGCGCAGCGAGGAGCAACAGCTCCGCGCCCGCGGGCTCCGGCCGGCCTTCTTCGCGGCGCTCTCGGCGCTCTCGGGTGAGGCGGTGTCGTCGCTCGCGCAAGCTCGCGAGGTCCTCCGCCGGCAGTAGCGGGCGGGCACAGGCTCTGACCCCGCGCGGCGGAAGGCGATTGCGATACCGGGCCGGAGATCGGAGCCGGCGCTCACCGCTCGCGAAGCTCGGTGCACACCGCCTCGCCGAATCCGAGGCCCGCCCGTTTCCACCGGGCAAGACACGAATAGCGCGGCATGCCCTTGCGGAGTGCTTCGCCGAGCGCAGCCGCGGCGCCCGGCACGCGCCCGAGGCGGCCCAGCGCCTCGGCCGCGTGCAGATGGACCAGTCCGTGGTCGAGGGCCTGGCAGGCTCGCTCCAGGGCCGGCCACGCCTCGGCGGCCGCGCCGAGCGCGAGCCACGCCTCGCCGAGCACCCATGCGCTCGGACCGTCCTCGAGGACCGGCAAGCTGCGCCGCAATTCCTCGTCGAGGTTCCTGCCCGCAAGCCGCCGCCGGGCCAGCTCCCGGAGGGGATCGCCGGCCGGCGCCGGGCGGTCCGTCTTGCCCGTCCCATCGCCTTCCCGCGCCAGGAAGATCCAGGTCCGGAGCAGCTCGAAGCAGCCGCCGCTCGACGCGGGGTTCACAGCCGGAAGCCCCGATTCCTCCCAGCAGACCACGGCCGCATGCCATCCCTGCGTGCGCCCCGCCACCCGCACGGCGAGGGCGTCCACCTGGCAAGCGTCCTCGGCAGGATCGCCCGGTCTCAACAGGGCCCGGCAATGCTTCACCGACCGATCCGCCTCCGCCGTGCGATCCGGCCGGTCCAGCTCCCAGCCGGCCTTCAGGATCTCCAGCGCCAGACGTTCCTCCCTCTTGAGCTCCTTCTTCAATGCCGTGGCGAAGACCGCCTCCACGGTCGGGGCGTCATCCGCGAGTGTGGCCACCTCGGCCCACACCCGCCACGCCCAGGCGGGCGCGTCCTGGCCCCAGAGCGTGAGCGCTCTCTCGATGTCGGCCCCCGCGCCCTCCAGATCTCCGGTGAAGAGGCGGCATCTCGCGCGCTGGGCCCGGGCCGCCTTGTGCATGGGCACGCGCTCCAGCAGCGCATCCAGCTCCGGGAGCGCCTCGCCGTAGCGCTCCTCGTCCATGAGATACATGGCCAGCTTCTCGTGGACCAGCGGCCGGTAGCAGACGGCCAGCGCGTTTCGAAGGTCGCGGTAGGCCGCGGCGCGCTCTCCCCGGCGCCACCCGTAGCGGGCCCGTTCGTGCAGGATGGCGGCCACGTTGGCGGGCGGCTGCCGCGGATCCTCGATCCCCTGCTGCCAGAACCGCACGGCTTCGTCCTCGCGGCCCAGCGCCAGGAGCGCGTTGCCCAGGTTGATCTGCGCCAGCTCCAGATGCGGGTCGACCCGGAGCGCGGCGGCGAAGTCCTCGACCGCACCCGCGTGGTTTCCGGCCCGGTGCCGTTCCCAGCCCCGCGAGTTCAAGAGCCACCGGGAACGCGGCTCGATGGCGAGCCCCTCGGCCAGCACCTGGTCCGCTTCCGCGCGACGGTCCTTGCCGAGCTCGCGCAGCGCGTAGAAGAGCGCCACCCGCGCCTCCTCGTACCTCGGGTCCGCAGCCAGGGCCGCGCGAAAATCCCCCTCGGCCAGGGCCCACTGCCGGGCTTGCCGGTGCACGTAGCCCTGGAGCAGCAGCAGCGTCGGGTCTCCGGGTCGCATCCCGAGCAGCGTCCCGCACGCCGCAAGCGCCGCGCCGTAGTCGCCGGTCGTCCGGGCCAGCTCGACCTGGACGATGCGCGCGGGCAAGTAGTCAGGGCACGCCTCCACCATGCGCTCGCACCGGCCCCGCGCCTCGGTCCGCTCGCCTTGCTGCGTGCCGAGGTAGAGCGCGGTCAGCAGGTAATCCAGCCGGGTGCGCATCTGGTGCGACTCGGCCCGGTCGACCTCGTCCTGCGCCGCGGCGTAGCGCCACATCGACCGCAGCACGATGGCGCGAAAGTAGTGCGCCGCCCGGCGGCTCCGAAGCTCCTCCAGCGGGTCCAGCCGCTCCAGCGCGCGCCCGGGTTCGAGGCGCTTGTACGCGATCCACGCCCGGAGGATGCGGGCCTCGTCGATCTCGTCGGCCGTGGCGGGCGCAAAGGCCGCCATCTCCCGGTCCAGCGACTCCAGCACCGGCGCGTCGTGCGAGGCGAAGAGCTGGATCCAGGCATCCTCGCGGATCCGGATCCACGAGGCCGACGCGTTCTCGGCCCACGGCGAAGGCGACCGGATCAGGATCAGGGCCATGAGACACGTCGCCACCGCCACCAGGGCCACGATCGTGGCGGCCACGAGTGGTCTTTGCCGGAGCTGCCGCGCATACCGGCGAACGCGGCGGACGGGCCGCGCGTGGACCCGCTGTCCCGCGGCCACCCGGCGCAGATCCTCGCCGAGCGCCGCGGCCGAGGCCAGGCGCGCCTCGGGCCTTTTTTCCAGGCAGCGAAGGAGCACGACCTCCAGCGCCCGCGGAACCTGGGGATTCACCCGGCGCGGCGGCAGCGGGGGCTCGCTCGCGATCCGCGTGATCAGCCCGGCGCAGCCCTCCACCGCGTCGAAGATCGGACGGCGGGTCACCACCTCGTAGAGCGTCGCGGCCAGGGCGTACACGTCGGTGGCTGGTCCCACGTCCCGCGACCGACCCAGCGCCTGTTCCGGCGCCATGTAGAGCGGCGTGCCCAGGATGGCCGAGGTGGCGGTGAGGGTCTCCGCGTCCGCGGTGCGGGCGATCCCGAAGTCGACGAGCCGGAGCCGGCCGTGCTCGTCCTCGAGGATGTTGGACGGCTTCACATCGCGGTGGATCACGCCCGCCTGGTGCGCGTGGTGGAGCGCATCGGCCAGCGCGGCGAAGCGACCGGCCCACCGGCGGCAGGCATCGGCGTCGGGCCGCGACGCGGCGACGTCTCCGGTTTCCGCGAGACCCGCACCCAGGACCGCCTGCAGGGATCGCCCTTCCACGCGCTCCATCTTGTAGTAGAGAAACGCGCCGTCCTGGCCCGCACCGAGCACCTTGACCACGTGGGGATGATCCAGCCGCTCGGCCAGACGGGCCTCGCGCTTGAAGCGAAGAAGCGCCACGGTGTCGCCCTGGAGGGCCGGGCCCAGGATCTTCAGGGCCACGCGCGCGCCGCCGGGCTCCACCGCGTCGTAGACGATGCCCATGCCGCCCCGGCCGATCACCCCCCGGATCTCTGCTCCGCCCAGCCGGTCGCCCGCCTGGAGCACGGGCGCCGCCGCCGACGGGAGCTCGGCCTGCAACGCCTCGAGCGCGTGCAGGGCGTCGTCGAACGTGGCCGTGGACCGGACCCCGGCCGTCCGGCGGAGATCCGGCACGGAGAGAACGTGCCCCTGGTTGAACAGATCCTGCGCTTCCCAGAGGAGGTCGGCCAGCGGCTGTTCCTGCGGCGAGAGCGCATCCGCGGGGTCCGGCGCCGGCGGCGGCGAGGACGGAGGCGGCCGGTGCGCGCTCATGACACGGCCTCCTGGATCGCGTGCAGCTCCTCGCCCAGGCGGGCGAGCGCCCGGAAGAAGAGCACGCGCACCGCTCCCTCGCTTCGCCCGAGGGCCTCGGCCGTGGCCCGGCCGTCGCGGCCCTCGAAGTGGCGGAGCAGCACCACCTGCCGGTAGTCGTCGGGCAGGCGATCCAGCGCAGCCATCACCAGCCGGCTCAGCTCGCGCTTGATGGCCCCGGACGCGGGCGTGGTATGAACCGACCGCAGCGGGGGAGCGTCCGTCCGATCCAAGCGCTCCGGCTCCTCGTGGCGCCGCCCGGATCGCAGCGCGTGCAGCGCCTTGTTCCGCGCGATGCCCGCCACCCAGCGGGCAAAGCCCCCGGGCCCCCGGTCCTGGAATCGGTTGAGAGACCGAAACGCCTCGAGGTGCACCTCCTGGAGCAGATCCTCCACGCGTTCGGCTCGATCCGGAAGCGAGTGCAGGCAGCCGCCCAGCACGCCGATCAGCCGCCGGTTCTGGCGCTGGATGAGCGAAGCCCACGCGGCCTCGTCGCCGGCGCGGGCGCGCTCGACCAGGGGCAGGGTCTCGTGGGTCACCAAAGCACGCCTTGCGTTCCTCGGTTCGCACCAGGGCAAGGGCGGCCATTCTACCCGCTCCGGGAAACTCCGGCCCACGTCTTTCTCGCGGGCGGGCCAGAGCGCACCACGGACCGCGCTTTGGAGCGAGACCGGCCGGCAGGCTCGGCCGGCAAGAAACGCAACACGGACGCCAGTCGCGACCGGGCAAGCGGAGCATGGTACCGATCCGCTTTCTGGCGGGATCGGAGTCGGTATCGCGATCGCGATCGGCGTGTTCCGTTTCGCCCGGGCACCGGTGCGGGCTCGACACCGATACCGGTTGCGATGGCGATGCCGAGGAAAACGAGCAGCACCCGTCGGAGTCGATCGGCAAAGCTCCTCGCTGGAGCCGCAGATCCGAGGGGACGGCGGAGCAACGAGGGAGGGAAGCATGGAACCACTCCTGGGGCAACCCATCGCCGTGGCGGCGGCACGAAAACGCCCCGCACGGCCGGAGGCCGCGCGGGGCACGTCAAGAAGCCCGCGTCACTGGATGGCGATCATCACGCCGTTGGACACGGCATGAAGCACGGTATCGTAGGTCACGTACGCGCAGTGGAAGTTCACGCCGCGCAACCGGCCATCGTTGGGGATCGCCACGTAGGAGCAGCCCCAGCCGCCGGCATCCAGACGGTTCTGGAACTTCTGGAAGATGTGGGACAGGTAGGGCGTGGCGAAGAAGAGGCTGTCGGCGTGGAGCGGAATCGTGCCGACGCCGGGCACCACGAATCCGGGCGCCGAGCCGAGCGAAGCCCGCATCTCGTAGAACCGGCTGTTCTCGCCGGGGTAGTGACAATCCAGCTTCACCGTGCCGCCGGGGAAGCCTGCGCCATCGGTGATGAGCGTGTAGTGCAGCGTGCACGTGTCCGTGCACTGGATGGCGCTGCTCGTGGTGCTCTGCGCCTGGACCGTGACCGGCACGGAGAAGCCCGCCGGCATGTCCGGCATCACCTGGAGCTCCAGGATCCGCTGCTCGTATCCCTGCAGCGGCACGTAGGTCGTGGTCCACGACGCCCAACCCTTGACCGATACGGTCACCTTGAACTGATCGGCCGCGGTATGGGTGTTGACCAGCCGGATGCGGATGCTCTGCCGCCGGAAGGGGTCGATGGGCATGGCCAGCTGCTCCACCTGGCAGAGCACGCCCGGGCCGGGCACGTCCAGAAACGCCCGGATGTTCCCCTGGTCGTCCACGCGCTGGATGGCCCACACGCCGATGCCGCTCGCCGTCAGGTCGTGCCACCGCGTGTCGGTCCGGGGAGAGCCCTGCCACAGGTCGTTGTCCAGGTGGAAGCCCGGCATGACGCCCCGGAAGAGGTAGTCCGGGTAGCGCAGCGTCGGACCACCGGCGGGCTCGATCTCCACGGCCGTGCGCCAGTTGGGCAGGCGGGATTCGTCGCAGTGCCACACGGCCAGGCCGTCGCTCGGCAGGTGGCAGTCGTAGCCCACGCGCTGGCGGTTCTCCACCAGGAAGTACTCGCCCTTGTGGCTCTGCGGGTCGTAGAGCTTGAGCAAGTTGCCCCCGAGCTCGATGGGCTTGATCACGCAGTAGCCGTCCGCGGTGATGCCCGCCGCCTCGTACCACCTGCCCTGGACGAGCTTGTGGAGCGGATCCAGGTGGCTGTTGTACCGGGCATCGTCCATGATGCTGTAGGGGCCGGGGGCCGTGGGATCGTTGGTTTCATACATGTCGCCGGCATCGAGCAGCAGGTGGCTCAGCTCGTGGTCGAGCACACCCAGCTCGGCGGGCAACTTGAAATCCGGGACGTAGGCGGTGGCGATCCAGCCCGAGTAGTCCAGGGTGACGCCGTCGTTGGTCACCAGCGCCGGAATGGGCCGCACCTCGCCGAAGATCGAATCCTGGTAGAAGACGCAGATCGCATAGAGCTCGTGGCGTGTCACCTTGCCGTCGCCATCCCGATCGTAATAGGAGAAGTCAAAGACCTGGTCGGCGAACCGGAGCGCCTCGAGCTTCATCTCCGTGAACGGATCGGGGATGTTCTCGCGGTAGTACTTCTCGTCGTACTTCTTCAGGTTGGGCCCGATGACGGCCGCTTCCACCACGAAGAGGTGGCCGCCGGAGTTCTCCGCAAACCAGTCGGCCACGCCCGGATCGGCCCGGTAGAAGTTGTCGGCCACGTACGCCCGGAAGGTGCGCTTGCCGCCCACCATCGCCACCACGCCGCTCCCGAACTGCCCGCCGTACGGGTAGCCGGTCGGGCGGGTCGATTCCGTGGCCGTGACCAGCAGCGGCCGCTGCCCCACCACGGCGGTGACGATGAGCGTCCGGTCGCCGAGGTAGACGGTGCCGCCCATGCTCGCCGCCCACAGCACCTCCACGTTGTGCCAGCCCCGCTCCACGTTGCGCACCACGAAGACACCCTCCCGCGCCTGCTGCAGGGTGCCGGTGTCGGCGGCCAGGACATAGCTCTGGTCGTTCGTGGGCTGGCCGTCCACGAGCACGCGCAGATAGAACGAGGCGCCCGGGCCGGTGCCCGCCTCCGCGGCCACCCGCACGGCGAGATCGCAACGGGCGGGCACGAAGACCAGGCCCCCCAGATCCGGGACCGGCACGTAGCTCGCGGAGCTGTTGACCTTGGACACGCCGCTGGGCGCGGCCTGCTGCAACCAGCCCGTCAGGCAGTTGATGGCGTCGGGCAATGCGGTCAGCGTGAGCGTGGGAAAGAGCACCATGGCGTAGTCGTCGCTCGCCCACTGGATCTGCACCGTGTGCCTCCCGCGGGCCAGCTTGGGCACGATGAAGGTGAAGGCGCGCGTGCCCGAGGACACCCCCTCGGCGACGATCGTGTCGCTCGGAGAGGCCACGGTGTGGCCGTCGACGACCGCACGGATGAACACGCGCCGGGTCGCAGCCAGCGCCAGGAACTCGCCCGACACGTGGATCCCCACGCGGGCGTCCCACGGGCAATCCACGGTCGCGGTCATGCCGGGCAGATCCAGCCAGCCGCCGCCCTGCCGGGTGAGCGACTGGCCTTCCGCGCCCGCAAGCCGGAGGTGCGGCGAGTCGGGCGTGGCGAACCGGAGCACCAGCGAACGTCCGTACCCGTGCGCGGTGGCGCCGGCGCCCACGCTCCACTGGAGGTTCACCTGGTGCGGGCCGGCCAGGAGCCCGGCAGCGAAGAACGTGCTCGACGTGGTCCGCGTGCCGGACGCGCCGGCAAACAGCTTGATGACCGTGGGGCTCAGCGCGTTGCCGTCCACCAGGGCGCGCACGTACAGGACCGGCGACGAGCCGCCGGTCACCTCGCCCTCGACGGTGAGGCTGACCATCAGGTCTCCGCCCTTGGGCAGGGTCACGGCACCCTTCATGCCGGGCAGATCGACCCAGGCCGTCGACGAGGTCCACACATGCTGGCCGGACGGGGCGTGGACCACCACCTGGCCCGCGGTCTGCAGGTCATGGAGGCTGGCCTCCAACAGGGAGGCCGACAGCAGCGGCAGAGAAGCCGCCGCAAGGAGGAAGAGGAGGAGGAGGGTCTGCGCGTTTCTCATGGGTCTCTCCTGTCACGGGGTTTCTCGCACGGCACTCGAAGGCGTTTCACGCCGACGAGAGCCTCTTTCCCGGAGAGGCCGTGTGGTTACAGGTTTTCTCGGTCCGGGCCATTCGCCACGGCCGCGGTGCCGCCTAACTGCGTGCGAGGCCGCGGGTTGGCGCTCCGGGCAGCGGGCGGTCCGGTCCGGATCTTCGGCGCCGCGGGCGGCGGCGGGGAATCGAGGTCCAGGCAGTGCGACCGGCGGTTCGAAAAGCACGCCATGAGGATGAACCTCGCGCCGGCGCACGTGGCCGCGAAGATCCGGCGTGACCTGATCGAGCGGTCTCCGCGCGCGCTTCTTCGCTATGCGACGACGGTTCTCCGCACGTACGCGGTCAGTCGCGGCGAGTTCTACGTCCCTCCGCTCGGCAAGGAAGACTGGCGCTGCCACGCCGACGCGCAGAGCATTCTCCACCTCGTGCGCTACGAGTGGGCGTGCGCGGTGCTGGCAGCGGAGGGCGCCGGCACGGTCGTCGACGCGGCGTGCGGTTGCGGCTATGGCACCTATCGCATCGCGACGTCGCTTCGTGCGCCGCGGGTTCACGGCATCGATCGGAACGCGCGCGCCCTCGCGTACGCGACCCGGCACTACGCGCGCGAGAATATCGCGTACCACCGGCATGATCTCGAGCACCTCGACGCGGGGCTTCGGTCCGGGGCACCCGAAGCGATCGTGTCGTTCGACACCGTGGAACACCTCCGGCCGGAGAGCTGGCTCGCGTGGCTGGACCTGCTCGCGCCCGGCGGCATCCTCATCCTGAACACGCCGCTCCGGAGAGAAACCTCCTACCGTCCGTCCAATCCGCACCACACGATCGAGTACGCCGCCGACGATCTGGTCGCCCTGCTGTCGGACAGGGGCGACGTGCAGTGGGGCGACGCGCTGCCGTGTCGGGAGGTGCTCGACGCGGTCAACGTCCGCTTCGGCACCCGTTTCTTCCAGCGCTCGCCCCTGATCTTCCGGAAGCGCTGAGCGGCAGCGAGCGCCGGCCGGGGCACGCGCGCGCGCCGGCCGAGCGTGCGGGGCGGTGGACGTGCGAGGCGGGGGGGGCGGAACGGCCGGGGCGAACCGCGGGCGCCGCGAGCTCGTATCCGTCGCGCATGCCGGGCCGGACCGCGGCGGGCAGCACCCGCCCCGGAGAATGGGCGGGAAGAAGTCTTCCGGCAAAGAATCGCGAACTTCCCGCCGCTCGCCGCGTCGAAGCCCGACTCGTTTGCCGGCCGCCGTTGCCGGCCGGACCGTGTCCGGCCCGCCGGCCCTTGCCCCCGGCGTCTCGCGTGGAGACGACTCGGGCTGGATTCCGAAGCGGCCCCGGCTACACTGGGCGTTGGCAGCGGTCCCGGCGCGATGCCGGGCTCCCCGGTCCGTCCTGTCCATGGAGGGCGAAAGGATGCGCATGACTACTCCCCCCCTTGCCGGCTCGACGTTCCTCGGCCGGTGCCTGCTTCTCGCGGGCCTCGGCGCCGTTCTCGTCGCCGGAACCTGGGCGCCGCCGCCGGCCGCGGCCCAGGGGACTCCGATCGGATTTCCCGAAGACTTCGCCCTCGCCGCCGACCGCGCGGCCGTTTTGAAGCAGCTCGTGCCCGGGAGCGAGGATTACTACTTCTATCAGTGCCTGCTCAAGCAGCATGTCGGGGCCTTCGACGAGGTGAAACCGCTGCTCGAGACCTGGATCCAGCGCCACGGCCGCACCCCCCGGGTGCTGGAGATCGAAAACCGCCAGGCGCTCCTCCTGGTCGACCGGGATCCGGCCGCGACCTACGCGCTGCTGCGCGAGCGGCTCGGGCTGCGCTTCGATGCCCAGCGGCAGGCGCGCGGCGAGAAGCCGGACCTGCCGACCGCGCTCGACCCCGAGCTCATCGCGCCGCGGAACCTGCTGCGCCGCGCCCTCGCCCAGCACCGGGGCTCCCTCGACGGGCTCCGCGATTCGGCCCTCGAGTCCATGGCCGGCGCCAGCCTGACCGACGACCTCCTCATGAGCCTCCTCGGGCGGCTCCGGCGCCCGGATCTCCCCAATCTCCCGGCGCTCATCGCCCGCAACCTGGACCACCCACGGAGCCGCGGCTTCGGCTCCCTCCCCATCCACCGAAACCTCCTCCTCGAGCAGCTGGAGGAGCTGGTGCAGCTCAGGCCGAAGCTCCTCGCCGAATCGGCCCTGATCGAGGTGTGGCTCCCGCGGCTCAAGCCGAGCGCCGATCTCCGCTGGTCGCGCGACCTCGAGGCGCGGGAGGCGTACCTCGATCGTCTGTGGATCTTCGCCCAGCGCCTGCCGCCGGCCCACAACTCCTTGAAGGCCCACGTCCTCTACGCCCGCCTGGCGCACGACCTCGAGGCCGGCAAGCCGAGCCCGGAGCGGTTCCTCGCCTACTTGCGGCTGCCGCGGCCCGGCACCTACGTGAATCCCGACCACATCCGCCGCACGCGCGCCGGCACCGAGGTCGTCGACGCGAACCGCGACTTCCCGACCGAGCTCGGCCGGATCGGCAACGATGAGCCGCTCGTGCGCGCGTACCTACAGCACTTCTTCCAGAGCGAGGACGCCTACGCCCCCTATGCCGAGTTCGTGCGCGAGGACTACCTCCGGCGGCTCTTCGCCGAGACCAAGATCCTGCTCGGCACGGGCGACATGGAGCGCTGGTACTCGCTCCTCGACGACCCCGCCTACTACGAACAGCTCAAGGAACGGGTCGAGATCCTCTTTGCCCCGACGCAGCGTCGCCACTTCGCGGCCGAGGAACCGGTGGCGATCGACGTGGACGTCAAAAACGTCGAGACCCTGCTCGTCAAGGTCTTCGTCATCGACACCTTCGACTTCCACCGCGAGAAGAAGGCCGAGGTGGACGCCCGGATCGATCTGGACGGCATGATCGCCAACGAGGAGAAGACCTACACCTACGGCGAGTCGCCCTTCCGGCGCGTCCGCCGGCACTTCGACTTCCCGTCGCTCCGCGAGCCCGGCACCTACGTGGTCGAATTCCTGGGCAACGGGCTCTCGAGCCGGGCGGTGATCGAGAAGGGCCGGCTGCAGTACACCGAGCGTGTGGGCGTGGCCGGCCACGTCTTCCGCGTCCTCGATGAGGCGGGTCAGCACCGGCGCGCCGCGTCGATCTGGTTCGACGGGCGGAGCTTCGCCGCGGACGACCGCGGCGAGATCAACGTCCCGTTCGGCGCGAAGAACGAGACCCGCGATCTGGTGCTGCACCACGGCCGGCTCTCCACCCGGGCCCGCTTCGAACATCGCGCCGAGACCTACCAGCTCGACGCCGGCATCGTCGTCGATCGCGAGGCGCTGCTGGCCGGCGGCAAGGCCAGGATTCTCGTGCGGCCCAGTCTCCGCGTGGCGGGGGTGCCGGCGAGTCTCGCGCTCTTGAAGGAACCGGAGCTCACGATCACTGCCGTCGACCTCGAGGGCGTCGCCTCCAACCTCGTGGTGCGGGACCTCGCGCTCGCCGCGGACCGGGACCTGGTGCACGAGATCCGCGTTCCCGAGAACCTCGTGGAGCTGACCGCCGCGCTGCGCGGCAAGGTGGAGAGCCTGAGCGAGGGCAAGACGATCCCGCTCGAGAGCCCGACCGCGAGCTTCGCCCTCAGTCGCATCGACGCAACGGCGGAGACTGCCTGCCCGCTGCTCGGCCGCACCGCCGAGGGCTACGTCCTGGATCTCCTGGGCAAGAACGGCGAGCCGAAGCCCGACCGCGCGGTCCAGCTCCAGCTCCAGCACCGCGACTTCACGGACGTGGTCCACGTGACCCTGAAGACCGACGCGCGCGGCCGCATCCGCCTCGGCCCCCTGCCGGGGATCGTCTCGCTCCGCACCTCCGGCTTCCCGGCCGAGATCGGGGCCTTCACCCTCGAGGCGCCGCCGCGCGCCTGGCCCGAAAGCCTGCACGGCGCGGTCGGCACGACCCTGCACGTCCCCTATCCGGGCCGGGCCGGCGCGCCGGCGCGCTCCGACCTCTCGCTCCTCGAGGTCCGCGGCGACACCTTCGCGCGCGACGCGTTCTCGCACCTCGCCGTCGCCGAGGGCTTCGTCGAGCTCAGGGAGCTGCCCGCCGGCGACTACGATCTGTGGCTCAAGGGGCCCGACCGGCACATCGCGGTCAGGGTCGCCGCCGGCGCGTCGCGGGACGGCTGGGTGATCGGCCGCGACCGGCTGCTCGAGCTCGCGGCGCGCGCGCCGCTGCACATCGTCAATCTCTCGACGGCCGAGAACCACCTCGAGGTGCAGCTCGCGAACGCAACGCCACACACGCGCGTGCACCTGTTCGCCACGCGCTACCTGGAACCGTACGACCCGCTGACCGGCATCGCCGTGGCGCCCGGTCCGGAGGCGCGCTGGGCGCTGGTCGACCACGCCGAGTCGAGCTACCACGCCGGCCGCGAGATCGGCGACGAGTACCGCTACATCCTCGACCGGCGCTACGCCCGCAAGTACCCGGGCAACATGCTGCGGCGGCCGGGGCTCCTCCTCAACCCGTGGGCGCTCGACGAGACGGCGACCGCCCTCGGTCTCGACGGCGGCGCCGGCGGCGCGTTCGGCGGCCGGCGCGGCGGAGTGGGTCGCCGCTACGGCGGCGAGGGCGGCGTGGCGCGGGCGGCGACATCCACTGCACCGGGGATCTTCCCCAATCTCGACTTCCTGCCGGAAGCGGCGCCGACGCTGGCGAACCTGCGGCCGGACGCCGCGGGACGGGTGCGGGTACCGCTCGCCGATCTCGGCCCGGGCCAGCTCGTGCACGTGCTGGCGGTGGACCGGCAGGACAGCACCTACGCGTCGCTCCCCATGGCCGAGCGGCCGTTCACCCCGCGGGACCGGAGTCTCACCGCGGGTCTCGACCCGGACCGGCACTTCGCCGAGCAGCGGCGGATCGAGTTCGTCCGCGCCGGCACCGCCGCCGTGATCGACGACGTCACGACCGCCCGGACCGAGATCTATGACTCCCTCGCCGGGGTGTTCCGGCTCTTGCAGACCCTGAGCGGGAACTCCGACCTCAAGACATTCGCATTCCTCTTGCGCTGGCCGGAGCTCGCCGCGGCCGAGAGGCGGGAGCTCTACTCGCGCCATGCCTGCCACGAGCTGCACTTCTTCCTCTACCAGAAGGACCGGCCGTTCTTCGACGAGGTGGTGCGGCCCTACCTCGCCAGCAAGGCGCACAAGACTTTCCTCGACCAGTGGCTGCTCGGCGCCGACCTAGGCGCCTACCTGGAGCCCTGGAAGTTCGCGCGCCTCAACATCGTCGAGCGGATCCTCCTGGCCCGGCGCCTTGCCGGCCAGGCGGACAGTGGCGCGCGCCACGTGCGGGAGCTCCTCGAGATGGTGCGGCCGGACCCGGAGCGCGCCGCATTCCTGTTCGCCACCGCGCTTAGGAGCGGCGCTCTCGACGCGTCCCGCGCGCCGAGCCTGGCCGAAGCGGAGAAGAAGCTCAAGAGCGAGGACCGCGATGCGCCGGAGTCGGCCCGCCCGCCGGGCGCGCCGGCGCCGTCGCGGCTGGCTCGACTGAAGGACGCGCGCAAGGCCGAGGCGCCGGCCGACAAGATGGCGGA
>JAFGQW010000124.1 GCA_016935485.1 Planctomycetota bacterium
ATTCCGGCCACTCCCGAGAACCTGGGGAAGCTCCGCGAGTTCGTCGCCGCGATCCACGCAGGCGGCGGAACGGCGCTCGGCGACGCCCTCCAGGCGGCGCTCGACGTCGGCAAGGCGGAGGGGCGCGTGCGCACGGTGGTCGTTCTCACGGATGGGCTGCCCACGCTCGGCGAGACCCGGCCCGAGGCCATCGTGAAGATCGCCAGGGCGGGAGGCGAGTCCGGGCTCAGGGTGTTTCCATTCGGCGTGGGCGTCGACGTGGATGCCGGGCTACTCGAGGGCATCGCGGAGGCGACGCGCGGCACGGCCGAGATCTTCCGTCCTGGCGGGGAGATCGAGACGCGACTGAAGCGTTTTCTCGACCGCACGGCGGCGCCGGTCCTGGCGGACCTCCGGCTGGAGGCGCCAGACACCTTCGATGTGTTTCCGCGGCCGCTCCCGGACGTGTACCTCGGCGAGCAGATGGCGATCGTGGGGCGCTACGCGGGCGGTGGCGCCCACCGGATCACGCTCTCGGCCACGACCGGAACGCGAACGACCACGTTCACCTCTGTCGAGGAGTTCCGGACCGAACCGGGTGGCTCGATCACCGTGCGGGAGCTCTTCGCCCGCGCGAAGCTCGACTACCTGGAACGGCAGCTCAGGCTCCGCACCGGGCTTGCCGACGAGGCGTACTTCGCGGCGCTGGACCGCGGCGCCTACTCCACCCGGGACGAGATCGTCGCCGAGATCATCTCCGTGTCGCTCGAGCACCAGGTGCAGTCCGCCTACACGTCGTTCCTCGTGCTGCTTCCGGAGGACCGCCATCGCATCGATCCACGCGATGAGGTGGCGCTCCGCCGGGCACTCGACCGCGTGCGCGAGGTGCGCAGCCAATGGATCGATGCCAAGCAGGCCGTGGCCCAACGCGATGCCGGCGGAGGACAACTTGCCGCCGGCCAGGGTCCGGGCGAGGAATCGATCGACGAGCCCGAGGTCGAGGAGATGGAGTCCGAGGACGATTCGCCCACGGACCAGCCGTACGAGGGCAGGCAGTCGCATGCAGCCATCGGGCTCGGCGGCGGCGGGGTCGGCCTGCGGCGGAGGTATGGTGGCGAAGGCAGCGTGATGCCCGTGCATATCGGCCTCGAGTGGCTCGCGCGCCGGCAGGTGCCCGAGGAGGGGTTCTGGGCGGAAGGCTCCGGTCAGAGCGCCACCACGGGGCTCGCCCTACTTGCGTTCTTGGGGGCTGGTCACCACCATCAGGCCGGGCCGTACAAGAAGACGGTCAGCGACGCGCTGAAGTACTTCAAGCGCATCCAGGCTGCCTCGGGCTGCTTCGGGGAGGAGACCGACCTGTGTGCGCACGCCGTCGCCACGCTCGCGATGGGCGAGGCCTACGGGATGTCCGGATCGCTGCTGCTGCGGCCGTCGTGTGAAAAAGGCCTGGAGTACCTCGTCCACGCGATGGCGACAGCGACGGGCGGGGACGGCGCGCAAGCCGCGTCGGTCGACCCCTCCGTGGCGGTGTGGGCCGCCCTGGCCGTCGCGTCGGCGCGCCTGGCGGGACTCGAGGTGACGGAGTCGACGTGGGGGGCGGCACGCCGCTGGGTCGAGTCATGCGCCGGCCCGGCACGCCCGGCGGGCGCCGGGAAAGCGCCCGCCTTCGTTCCGGTCACGAACGACGCACTTGTCGCGGCCAAGCTCTTCGCCCGGATTCTCCTCGGCGAGGATCCGACGAGCGATTCGCTGAAGGAAGACTGGCGACGGCGGATGGAAACGCTTCCGCGGCACACGAGCGAGCAGCCCGGTCGGCGAGACGTAGGGTTCTGGTACTTCGGGTCTCTGGCGGCCTTCCAGGCGGGAGGGCAGGACTGGCAGCGCTTCAACCGCGCGATGAAGGAAGTCGTCATCGCCACCCAGCAGACCGAAGGAAGCGAGAAGGGCTCGTGGATTGCGTCCGGCCCGGACGCCGCGGCACTCGGCCCGATCGGCACGACCGCGCTGCTCACGATGTGCCTCGAGGTCTACTACCGCTACGGCCGGGTCTTCGGCGGGCGCTAGCTGGGAATGGGGTCTGACCCCGTGCCCGTGTGCGGGTGCGCGTGCGGGTGGCACGCCACCGCCCGCCGAAAAACGGCTGGCCCCTCCCCCTGGACGCTCCCGTTCTGCTACCCTGTGCCGGTCGCCGGGTGAATGTCGGGCGGCTCCGCCGGGATCCCGGCCCGACCGATGCGACGGAACGCGAGCGAGGTGCGGCGATGAGCGAGATCATCTGGGAACCCCACGGCGACTACATCGAGAAGGCCAACGTGACCCGCTTCATGCGGCGCCACGGCATTGCGAGCGCCGAGGAGCTGATCGAGCGGTCCGTGCGGGACATCGAGTGGTTCTGGGCGGCGGCGCTGGAGGACCTCGACGTCCGGTGGTACGAGCCGTACACGCGGCTGCTGGATACGTCCCGGGGCATCGAGTGGGCGCGCTGGTTCGAGGGCGCAAAGACCAACATCATCCTGAACTGCCTCGACAAGCACCTGGAGGCCGGCCACGGCGACCGGACCGCGCTCATCTTCGAGGGGGAGGGCGGCGATGTCTGCCGGCTGTCGTACGGCGAGCTGTCCGCCGAGGTGTGCCGGGTCGCAGCAGCCATGCTCGCCGACGGCATCGGCCGCGGCGACACCGTGGGCATCTACATGCCGATGTGCCCGGAGATCGTGATCGCCTTGTTCGCATGCCTGAAGATCGGCGCCGTGGCCATCCCGGTCTTCTCGGGCTTCGCGGCGCGGGCGCTGGCGGTCCGGCTGGCCGACGCCGAGACCCGGCTCCTGTTCACGGCCGACGGCGCGACGCGCCGCGGCAAGCCGGTGCCGCTCAAGGCGGAGGCGGATCGGGCGGCCGCCGAGGTGCCGACGCTCCGGCGCATGGTCGTGCTCGAGAAGACCCGCGCCGAGGTGCCGATGAAAGCCGGCCGCGACGTGGCCTGGAGTGCCTTCGTCCAGGGCCAGCCGACCGTTCTCGAGACGGCGCGCCTCGCGGCCGAGGAGCTGTCGATGATCCTGTTCACCTCGGGCACGACCGGCCGGCCCAAGGGCACCTGCCACACCCACGCGGGGGCGCTCGCCACCATCGCGAAGGAGCTCGGCTACGCGTTCGACGTCAAGCCGGGGGATCGCTTCTGCTGGGTGACCGACATCGGCTGGATGATGGGCCCGTGGATGATGATCGGGGTGGCGCACCACGGCGCGGCGTTCCTCATCACGGACGCGCCGCCGAACTACCCCGAGCCCGACCGGCTGTGGAAGATGGTCGAGAACCACGGGCTCACGCACCTCGGGATCTCCCCGACCGCGATTCGGCTGCTGATGACCTACGGCGCCGAATGGGTGGACCGCTACGCGATGATGACTCTGCGCTACCTCGGATCCACCGGCGAGCCCTGGGACCCCGAGTCGTACCGCTGGTTCTTCGAGCGGGTGGGCAAGAAGCGCGCGCCGATCATCAACATCTCCGGCGGCACCGAGATCGTGGGCTGTCTGCTGTCGCCGCTGCCCATCACCGCGCTCAAGCCGTGCACGCTGCGCGGGCCCGGCCTGGCGATGGACATCGACGTCGTCGACGAGGACGGCCGGTCGCTCCCGGTCGGCATCGGCCACCTGGTGTGCCGCAAACCGGCCCCCTCCATGACCAAGGGCTTCCTCAAGGATCCCCAGCGCTACCTCGAGACCTACTTCGCGCGCTTCCCGGGCATCTGGTTCCACGGCGACTGGGCGGAGCGCGATGCCGACGGCTACTGGTTCTTGCGCGGCCGCTCGGACGACACCATCAAGGTCGCCGGCAAGCGCACCGGCCCGGCCGAGGTGGAGGCGGCGCTGATCGAGCACGCAGCTGTGTCCGAGGCCGCGGCGATCGGCGTCCCGCACGACATCAAGGGGGAGACGGTGGTCGCGTTCGTGGTGCTCCAGCCGCGCGTCCAGCCGGACGAGGCGCTTCGCGAGGCGCTCAAGGACCAGGTCGTCAAGCACCTCGGCAAGACGCTTCGTCCCGAGGACATCCGCTTCGTCGAGGCGATGCCGAAGACGCGTTCGGCCAAGATCGTCCGCGGGGTCATCCGCAGCGTCTACCTGGGAGAGACGGCGGCCGATCTATCCTCGGTCGAGAACCCGAGCGCCGTGGACGAGATCCGGAAATCGCGCTGATCCGGAGCGCGTGGGCCCTTTTCGGGTGGCAAGGCCGCGCCGCGCGGCTTACCATGCTTCGCCGTCGGTTTCGTGGTGCCTTCGCCGGGGAGGATCCGGACGTGATCGATACCCTCGTCGACCTGGTGCGACCGGGTCACCCTCTCGCCGGTAGCCTGCTCCTGTTCGGGATCGGGCTGGGGTTCCTCCTTGCGGGGGCGGAGCTCTTCGTCCTGGCGAGCGTCAGGCTGTCGGTGAGACTCGGGCTGCCGCGGATCACGGTCGGGCTTACCCTGGTGGCGCTGGGCACGTCCCTTCCCGAGCTGGGCGCGTCGCTGGCGGCCGTGCTCGGCAAGATCGACGGCGGCCAGGAGCTCGCGCTCGGCAACGCGCTCGGCAGCAACGTGGCCAACATCGGACTCCTGCTCGGGCTTGCGGCGCTGGTGAAGCCGCTCCGGACCGGACCCGGTCGCCACGGTGGCCACCTGCTCGTCATGGTCGGGTCGGCGGCCGCCTTTGCCGTGCTTGCCTGCACCGCCGGGGGGATCGACCGCATGGCGGCCACAGCGGGGCTGGCCGTCTTCCTGATCTACATCTGGCTGCTCTTCCGCCCGCGCGTGGCGGCCTATCCCGGCACCAGGGCGATCGATGCGCCGTCGCCCCCCGGCTCGCTGCCGGGCGACGCCGTCCTGCTGGTCCTCGGGGCCGCGCTGGTCTGGGTGGGGTCGGAGGTGCTCGTCCGGGGCGCCGCGGATCTCGCCGCGCAGCTGAGCGTGTCGGCCGGCGTCATCGGCGCGACGGTCGTGGCGGTGGGCACCTCGCTTCCGGAGCTCGCCGTCTCGTTCAGCGCGGGCCGGCGCGGAGAGGGGGCGATCCTGCTGGGAAACCTCGTGGGCAGCAACATCGCCAACCTCCTGCTCGTGCTCGGCGTCGTGGCGCTCGTGCGGCCTCTGGCGATCGGCGCGGAGGCTCTGGTATGGTATACGCCTGCGCTGCTGGTCTTCACGGTGGCGATGGCGGTCCTCGTGGCGGTCGGGCGGGGCGTCCGGCGGCGTGACGGCCTGCTCCTCCTCGTGCTCTATGCCGTATTCCAGGTGATTCTGTGGACGCGATGAAGCCCGATGAGCCCTCCGGGACGCGGCCGCCGGCGCCGTCGCCCAAGGACGTGTTCGAGTCGGAGTACGACCGCAACCCGCTCTCGTTCCTCGCCAAGCCGCGCGTGCAGAAGAGCGCGTTCTGGATCCTCTTGCTCGCGGTGCTCCTCTACCTGAGGTCCTTCTTTGCGCTGATCTTCCTCACGTTTCTCTTCTCGGTGCTCATGGAGGCGGTGGTGCGCCGCACGCCCAACCTGATCCCGCCCCGGCGGGGCCGGGTCGTGATGGTGTTTCTGCTGCTGCTTGCGGTGTGGGCCGGACTTTTCGTCTTTCTTGTGCCGCGCATCGCCCAGGAGTTCGAGCGCGCGGTCAAGCAGGTGCCGAAGCTCGGAGAGCGCATCCTGGAGCGCGTCGAGGAGTTCCGCCTGGACGAGGAGGAGGCGGCGGCAGAAGGCGGCCACGGGGCCGCGGACGAAGGGGACCGGCCGGCCGCGGGTGACCGTGACCTTGCGGAGGGAGCGGAGGGTGACGCGCCGGAGGAGGAGACACCCCTGGTGCCGACCGGGCCCGGGCAAGCCAGATCGCCGGAGGAGGCGCGCACACCCGCGCACGCAGGCGAGGGCCTCCGGGTGGAAGGCGAGGTGGACCGCAAGCGCGAACGCGAGCCGAACTTGATGGACTTTCTCATCCGGGTCATCCGCGCGTTTCGCCTCCAGGACCTGCTGTCGAAGGAGAAGGTCCAGGCTTTCCTGGCGGCCAAGGGCGCGGAGCTCTTCGGGCACGTGCCCACCGTGATCGGACACCTCTTCTGGGCCGTCACGGTCTTTCTCCTGTCGTTGATCTTCTCGTTCCTGATCGTCTGGGACTTCCCGCGGCTGGTGAAGGGCTACTACAGCCTGGAGCGGACCCGGGCGGGGCCCTTCTTCCAGGTGGCGCGGGAGACGTTCTCTCCGTTCGGCCAGGTGCTCGCTCAGGCGCTCGGTGCGCAGACGGTGATCGCGCTCGTGAACACGGCGCTCACGGCCATCGGCATGGCGATCCTGAAGATCCCGTTGATCGAGGTGCTGGCGGTGATCGTGTTCCTCTGCTCGTTCATTCCCGTGGCCGGTGTGTTCATCTCGTCAGCGCCCATCTGCGTGGTGTCCCTGGGGAACAACGGCTTCGGGAACATGTTGCTCTTCATCGTCGTGGTGATTGTGGTGCACCTGATCGAGGCCTACATCCTCAACCCACGGATCTACGGCGCCCACTTGTCGATGAACCCGCTGGTCGTGCTCGTGTTGCTGGTGGTGGGCCATCATCTGCTCGGCCTGTGGGGGCTGCTCCTCGTGACGCCGGTTACCGCTTACGTCTTCCACCACGTGCTGAAGTCGCCCGATCGAGAATCGGCGGCGGGCGGGCCCGAGGCGGTGCCGTCGCCGGCGGCGCCGACGTGACGAGGCGGCGGTCGTGACCGGGGAGCCTGCCCCCGCGTCGGGCCCGGCCGCCTACAATCGCCGGGGCGCGCGCGCTCCGACCAGGTGGGTCTCGAGGTAGGCGAACAGTGTGCGGAACAGGTGCGGCCGGGCGTTGTTGGCGGTAATCCCGTGCAGCGCCTGCGGGTAGATCATCACGTCGAAGGGCTTGCCGGCGAGGACGAAGGCGCGCGCGAGCTGGACCGTGTTCTGGAAGTGCACGTTGTCGTCCATCATGCCGTGCATGAGCAGGAGCTTGCCGCGCAGCGCCGCCGCGTGGGTGAGTGCAGAGCTCGTGCGGTAGCCCCGGCGGTTGTGCTGGGGCAGCCCCAGGTAGCGCTCCGTGTAGATCGAGTCGTAATTCGCCCAGTCGGTCACCGGCGCCACTGCCACGCCGACCGTGAAAACGTCGGGGGCCGTGAGCAGCGCCATGCAGGCGACGTAGCCGCCGTAGCTCCAGCCCCAGATACCCACGCGCCGGGGATCGGCGATGCCCTCGCGGATCAGGTGGCGGACGCCGTCGGCGTAGTCGGCGACCTCGAAGTGTCCGAGCTTGCCGTACAGCTGGGCGTTGCCTGCGTGGCCGAGGTGGCTTGCGCCCCGGTGGTCCAGGTTCACCACGACGATTCCCATCTGCGCCAGCGCCTGGTCCACGACGTTGTCGGCAGCGCGCTGCCAGCGGTTGCCGACGCTCTGGCTGCCGGGGCCGCCGTAGATGGAGAGCAGCACCGGGTAGCGCTCGCCGGCGCGGTATCCCGGCGGCAGCAGCCGGCAGCCCGGCAGCTCCAGCCCGTCGGCCGTCCGGTAGGTGAAGAGCTCGGGGCGGCAGACGTGGTAGCCGCCGGTCCCTGCCACCTTCGCCTCGTCCAGCACGCGTACGGTCTCGCCGTCGATCCGCTTGAGCAGGAGCTGGCGCGGGATTTCGCTCGAGGTGTACGAGTCGATGAAGTGCGCGCTGTCGGGGGCGAGCGTGGGCGCGTGCATGCCGGGCGCGCGAGTGAGCGCGGCGAGCCCTTCGCCGTCCAGGCCGACCACGAACAGGTGGCGCTCGAGACTCGAGCCGCGGTCGGCGAGAAAGTAGACCCTGGCGCGCTTCTCGTCGACCCCGAGGAGCTTGTGCACGGTCCAGGGGCCCTCGGTCAGGCGGCGCCCGAGCCGGCCGCTCGCGTCGTAGAGGTAGAGGTGGCGGAAGCCGTCCCGCTCCGAGGGCCACAGCAGCGCCCCGTCGGCGAGGAATCGGTAGTCCGCGCGGACCGGGATCCAGCTCGAGCTCGTCTCGTCGATCCGCGTCGTGCCGGCGCCCGACTCCGGGTCGCAGACCACCAGTCGGAGCCGGTTCTGGGTGCGGCTGAGCACCTGCACGGCCACCCGCGCGCCGTCCGGCGTCCAGGCGACGTGGCCGAGCAGGTCCTCATCGTCCGCGCCGGTCTCCAGCCACGTCACGGCGCCGTCCGCGAGATGCACCACGCCGAGCTGTACCACCGGATTGGTCTGTCCCACCTTCGGATAGCGCTGCTTGACCTCGCGAAACGGCGTCGGCACCTCGTCGACCAGGGTGACGAGCGGCACCGGCGAGTCGTCGGCGCGGAGAAACGCGAGGCGGGTGCTGTCGGGCGACCACCAGAAGGCCCGCCAGTCGCGGTGGTAAAGCTCCTCGAAGTAGACCCAGGAATGGACGCCGTTGAGAATGTCCTCGGAACCGTCGGTCGTGAAGCGGTTCTCCTGGCCGGAGACCAGATCGGTGACGAAGAGATCGTTGTCGACCACGTAGGCCACGTGCCGCCGGTCGGGCGAAAGGGTCGGGAAGCGCTTGGCCTCACGGTCGAACGGGGCGCTCCGGGTGACGGCGCCGCGCTCGAGGTCGTAGAAGAGGTAGCCGCGCCGGAGCGAGTAGATGAGGTGGCTGCCGGTCGCGTCGAGCTCGAACCGGGACGCGGCGAATCCCGGGGGCGTGCCGCCGTCCTTCGCGACGGCTTCCTCCACCGCTTTCACATCCACCAGCGCGCGGGGCTCGCCCCCGGCCACGTCCTCCGTCCAGAAGCGGCAGGCCCGCTGCCGGGCCGCCTCGGCGGGTCGGTAGACGAACCCGCCGGAGTCCGCGCGCCAGCGCAGCTGCGACATCACCGGCGTGGTGCGAACCGGTGAGTGTCCGCGGAGCACGTCCTCGACGGTGATGCGCTTCTCGCCGCCGGCCGCCGCCGGCGCGGCGTGCTGGCCGGCGGCGCCGCCGTGGAGCGCGAGCAGCGAGACCAGCGAGATCAGCGTTCGCTTCATGGAGATCCTCCCGGCGCAGCGTAATCCCCGACCTTCTTCGCACGGCACGCCCGGGCCAGCAAGGCTTTCCCGGGCCGCGCGGGCCCGGGCCGCCCGGCGGCGGGCGGCGGGGCGTCGGGGGGCGTGGATCGGCGGGCCGTTCGGGCCCGGGCCTCCGCAAACCGGGCGGCAAGAAAACGGGAATCCGGGCCTTGAAACGGTTGGGTGATGTCGGTATATTACGACAGCAAAGGTGAACCTGGCCGTGACGGCGCGAACTCGCCGGAGAAGCGGCGCGGATCGAACCCGACGGGGGCGCTTCCGCAAGGCGCAGTCCGAGAACGAGTAGCGCGCGACATTCGGCGGACTCGGAGAACAAAAATACTGAGCGGAGCCCTCCGCTACCCCAATCGACCCGTTTTACCTATTCAACTCCGCTCGGTATCCCGGCGTCGGAC
>JAFGQW010000125.1 GCA_016935485.1 Planctomycetota bacterium
GAGGATTGCGAAGCGGTGCCGGGCTTCCTGATCCGTCCCCGCCTGCCACGCGCTTGCCGGAGAGCGCTGCTGCGGTGCTCGTCGACGGCCTGCGGTCCCCCCTTTTCCGCGTCTCCCCTCTGCGTGGACTTCGTGTTCGGTCTTCGTGCGCTTCGTGGTTACCTTGGTTCCTGGTGCGGGTGGCGCGGGCGGGTGTCGCGCGCGCGAAGGGCGGGTGCGGGTGTCGCGCGCGAACTGCGCGCGCTGAGGTGGCGCGGGCGAGTTGCGCCCGCGGGTGCGCGCGGGGGCCGTTCAGCACCGGAGCTCAGCCGACCGATCGAGCTGCCGCCAGAGGAAGTGATCGGCGAGCACGAGCCAGATCATGGCCTCGAGCACCGGGATGGCGCGCGGCACGATGCAGGGGTCGTGGCGGCCGCGGCGCGCGGTGTCCAGCAGAGAGGCGGTGGGCTTGAACGGGATGCGGGCCACGATGCGCTCGCCGGTGCTGATGCCGCCGCGGATGCCTCCGTACGGCGGTGCGCCGCTTGAGGGCTGATGGAAGGCGCTGCCCTCGGCGCGGCTCGCCTCGAAGCCGGCGCCGAGCTCGATGCCGATCGCGGCGCCCACGCCGAGGCAGGCGGCCGCGAGATCGGCCTTGAGCTTGTGGAAGACCGGCTGTCCCAGGCCCGCCGGCACGCCGTCCACCCAGAGTTCCACGAGGCCGCCATAGCTCAGCCCCTGATCTCGCGCCTCCTTCAGCAGCGCCTCGAGCGCTGTGGTCTGCTGCGGCGCGGGAAACCGCGCCACGAACTGGTCGACGAACTTCACCTGCCCGGCCGGGATGGCCTGGACGTCCTCCTCGGTGAGGGAGTGGGGACCGATGGTGCGCGCGAACCCGGTCACACGCGTATCGGGCGACACCGCGGCGAGCAGCATGTGCGCGACCGCGCCGCCCATCACCCGTGCGACCGTCTCGCGTCCCGACGCGCGGCCGCCGCCGCGCGGATCGACGTGGCCGAACTTCGCCTTCCACACGTCGTCGGCATGGCCCGGCCGGGGACGGCGGGCGATCTGCGTGTAGTCCTCGGGCCGCGCGTCCCTGGACCGCACGACGATCGCGATCGGCGTGCCGAGCGTCTTGCCCTCGTGCACGCCGCTCAGCACCTCCGGCTCGTCGGCCTCCTCGCGGGCCGAGACGACGTCGCTCGACCCGGGCCGCCGCCGCCGGAGCTCGTGGAGAAGCAGGTCGTGGTCGAATGGCACACCCGCCGGGCATCCGTCCACCACCACGCCCAGCGCGGGGCCGTGGCTCTCGCCGAACGTGGTGATCGTGAACAGCTCGCCGAACCGGTTGGCGCTCATCGCGTGCCTCCTCTCGCGGCTGCCGCTCCCGCGGACGCCCGGGTGCCGGGATCAGGATACCGTTTTCTCGACTGAATCCCACCAGGCCTGCTGGCGGCGCGCCTGCTCGTGGAAGAGCGTCGCTCCCGATACGTGGTGCGCTCCGACCCGCAGCGCCCACGCGCGTCCCGGCGCGCTGTCCCGGTAGTCGAGATCCACCACCTGTTCGGGACGCCAGGCATCCGGCGGCGACGTCCCCGTGCGGTCGCCGCCGGCCCACACCACGGCGCGCGGCTGTTCGAGCGGCGGCCCGGCGGTGCGCCGGCCCGAGCGCGCCGCAACGAACGTGGCGCCGGGCAAGCAGGCCCGGAGCACCGACAGCATGCCGCCGCCGCCCCAGACGGCCAGCGCGTCCGGCAGCGCCAGCGAGTCGAGCGCGGCCCGGAGTCCCTCGAGATCGGTGTTCGTGCCGTGCCAGCGCGCGCCGCTTTCGGCGCCGTAGAGCGTGTTCACCGCCCCGAGCTCGCCGGCCGGCGGCGCGACGACCGCCGCCGCCCGGAAGGCGTGCGCCTTGAGCGGAGCGGTCACGGCCGCGTAGCGAAGGCCGAGCGCGGCGAGGATCTCGAACGCGCCGGCCTGCCAGTCCGCCTCCGTCACGCGCACGGCCAGGACCGGCAGACCACGCCGCGCGAAGAACTCGTGATGCGCGGCCGGCGACCAGCTGTGCCTGACCGGATCGCCGAGCACCGCGGCAAACGCCGCCGCATCGCCCGGATACCGGAGCCACGCCGCAAGCGTCGGCTGATCGGGCGCCGAGCCCGCGCCCTCGCGGACGAACGCGAGCGGCTGGCGCCGGCCGTGCGCCAGGCGGTACCAGGCCCAGCGGCCGTCCTCGGAGCCAGGCAGGAAAGCGCGCCGCTCCGGGTCGCCGAGCGCCCAGCGGTGTCCCGCGAGAAGCTCCGCGAAGTCGCCCACCTCGACGGCGAGCTTGAGATTCTCGCCGCCGCTGCTCGCGGCCTCCAGGCGCTGCGCGGCCCCGCCGAGCGTCTCGCCTCGGGTACGGGCGTGGAGCGAGAGGATCGCGGGCGCCCCGTGCGGGCACCGGCCGAGCGAGATGTCCCAGTCGAACCGGAGTCCCGCCGGCCACGGCCGCGGTGGCGCCGCCGGCGGCATCCGGAAGCTGTAGAGGAGTTGCTCGGCCGGCAGGGAATCCAGGGCTGCGCGGAGCTGGCCCGGAGACAGCAGATCGTCGCGGAGCTCGAACGTGCCGACCCCCCGCGCGCGGTGGCGCCGGGCCCAGGCCGCGAGGCGCTCCCGCCCCGCGGCATCCGGGCGGACGTGCTCCGGAAGCAGCGTGATGGCGGCAGGGCCGGGCGCCTCCCGGCCCGCGAAGAAGCGCACTTCTCCCGGATCCTCGTCGATGAAGCCCTCCCCGAGGGTGAGCACGTCGTCCGCCCACGCGCGATACCGCGGCTCGCGCTCGGCGAAGCGCCGGCGGTACTCCTCGAGCGGGTCGAGCGCGGGATCGAGCCGCGGGCGATCCAGGAAGATGCGGCCGTCGCGGTCGGAGTCCCGGCGCACCCACAGGCAGTGCACACCCGGGGGCAGCGGCCCCGGAAACCCCGCTCCGACGGCGATGAAGACCGGCTCGGCGCCGCTGCACCGGGTCATCAACCGCGCCAGGTGGTCCCGCTCGAGCTCGCGGAAGGCGGCTTCCCCGCGCGTCCGGAAGATCTCGGCGATCGAGAGGCCCTCGCCGCGCTCGATGCATTCGTCGAGATCGTGCAGGATCGCCTCGGGGCGGTACCGCGCGATGCGGCGGAGCAGCGCGGTCTTTCCCGTTCCGCGGTGGCCGACCAGCACGGTGATCACGGCGCCTCTCCGATCGCCGCCCAGAAGTCCGGGAAGCTCTTGGAGACCACCGCCGGGTCCGTCACGCGAACGTCGAACCCGGCCTTGAGCGCCACGCCCGCCGCCATCGCGAGCCGGTGGTCCTGGTCCGGGTCGAACGGGATCGTCCGTTCGTGCCGCTGCCAGCCCTGCCCGTGGATGACCAGGCCATCGTGCCGCGGCTCGAAGGTGCGGCCCAGCGCGGCCACGAGCGCCGCGCTCCGCGCGAGCCGGTCGGATTCCTTGAGCCCGAGGTGCGGCGCGCCGAGCAAACGCGAGGTCCCGTCGGCCAGCGCGGCGAGCACCGCGAGCACCGGGAAGAGGTCCGGGGAGTCGCGCAGGTTCCAGTCGACCGGGCGGAGCGCGCCGGCGCGCCGCACGACGAGCTTCGCCGGCATGTGCTCGAGTGGGACACCCATCGCCGCGAGGATGTCGACGAAGACGCGGTCCGGCTGCAGGCTCGGCGCCGGAAAGGGCTCGAGCTCGGCCTCGCCGGCCACGGCCGCGGCGGCGGCCACCGCGAAGGCGGCGCCGAGATCGATCTCGGCGCAGGGTTCGCCCGGTTGCACCGCGGCGCTGGGCGCGACCGTCAAGACTTCGCCGGAGACGTCGACGCGGAGGCCGGCGTTTCGGACGAGCGCCAGCGTCATCGCGAGGTAGGCTTCCGAGACCGGCGCGCCCGTCAGACGGAGCGTGAGCGGAGCGGGAAGGCTCCACGCGCTGAGCAGCGCCGCCGAGGCGAACTGGCTCGACTGGCTCCGGTCCACCACGATGGGCTGTGAGAGCTCCCAGATGCCGTTGCTTCCAATGACGAGCGCCGGCGGATCGCCGGCGGCGATCTCGGCGCGCGCCCCGAGGTCGCGCAGCAGCGCGAGCAGCGGCGCGAGCGGCCGCGCGAGCAACCGCGGCGTGCCCGTGAGGCGGTGGCGGCCGGGAAGGCGGGAGGCGCGAAGGGCAAGGAATCGCAGCACGGTGCCGGCGGCGCCGCAGTCGGCGGGCCGACCGGCCGCGAGCGCGGCCAGCCCCCCGCGGAGCAGACGCACGTCGTCGGCGTCCGAGTCGCCCCGGACGCGGAACGTGCCGGGCGCCGCGTGGGAGGCGATGACGAGCAGTCGGTTCAGGATCGACTTCGAGGCGGGCAGCCTGCCCGCGAAGCGAAACGGCCGGGGGCCGCTCATCCGACCCAGCCCTGGAGCGCGGCTTCGCGCGCCACCTCGGCGTGGCTCACGCGGCGGCGCAGCGGGTGCCCGAGGCCGCGCAGGAAGACGAACGTGACGTGCGATCCCGAGCCGCTCTTCTTGTCGCGGACCAGCAGCGGCAGGAACGTGGCGCGCGAGATCGGCGGCAACCGCGTGGCGAGAGGCCGCGACCGCGTGTGGCGCGCGACGAGCGCCGCGAAGGCCTCCGCGTCGGCGGCCGGCAGGCCGGCCTTCTTGCGGCTCCACTCGAGCGCGAAGAAGAGTCCCTGGGCGACGGCCTTGCCGTGCGTCAGCCCATGGTAGGCCTCGAGCACGTGGCCGAGCGTGTGGCCGAGGTTCAGCACCTGGCGCTGCCCGCTGCGCTCCTCGGGATCCGTGCGAACCACCTGGAGCTTGGCGCGGATCGCCGGCTCGAGGAACTCCCAGGCGAGCTCCGGGCCGGCGAGCGGTGACCGGCAGAAGCGGCGCGCCCAGGGGCCGCCGGCGAGCAGCGCCATCTTCACGAGCTCGGCCAGCCCGTCATCGGCGCGCGCGCGGGGCTGCGCAAAGAGCAGCTCCTTCACGAGGTGCACGGCCGCCGCCGGGTAGAAGGTGCCGAGCGGGTTCTTCGTCCCGGCCACGTTGAGCCCGGTCTTGCCGCCGTGGGCGGAGTCGATGGCCGCCAGCCAGGTGCTCGGCACGTGCACGAGGCGGATGCCCCGCTGGAGCACGCTCGCCGCGAAGCCGCCGAAGTCGCCGACCGATCCGCCGCCCGCGCACACCAGCGTCGCCTCGCGGCGGTCGAAGCCGCCCGCGAGGTCGACGAGGTGGCGCACGTGCCGTGGGAATGCCTCGACGGACTTGAGCGTCTCGCCGGCGCGCACGGGGTAGCATGCCGGGAACCGCCGCGCCCACGCGGCGAATCCCCGGACGCGCCGGGGGAGGCAGTCGTCGTGGACGAGCACCGCGCCGCGCCCGAAGCTTGCGGGCGCCGGCAGCTTTCGCGAACGAACCAGCCGGGACGATCTCATGACGCCACCTCGCATTCCGGTCCGGTCGGGCCTGCGCCCGCGAACCTCACCTCGTGCCGTTGTCCCGCGGCCAGCGCGCCATGTCCGGCTCGGGCGGGACACCGAGACCGTCGGCCAGGCGATTGATGTAGTTGAAGTAGCCCGCGATCTGCGCGACGTCGTGGATCTCCTCGTCGACGAACCCGGCGGCGCGCAGCGTCGCGACGTCCGCGCGCACCATGGCGGCCGGCGTGCGCGTCAGCTTCTCGGCGAACGCCAAGACCGCACGCGTCGCGGGCGGCAGGGGCGCCGTCCGCCAGTCCTCAGCCACCGCGCGGGCGAGCTCGGGGTCGTCGGTCTCCGACCGGAGATCGCTCGTGTGAGCCTGGACTCAGTAGTGGCATCCGTTGGTCCGCGACACGACCACCGCGATCATCTCGCGCTCGGCCCGACCGAGCCGGGCGCTCTCCGCGTGCATTACCGATTGATAGAGCCCCATGGAGGTCCGGAGCGTTTGCGGCCGGAGGCTCATGATGCGCACGATGTGAAAGACGCGGCCGGCGCGCGCGATCGCCTCCCGGTAGAGGCGCCGGAGCGGGCCGGTCGCCTCCTCGTCCTCGATCCAGCGGATCCACGGCTTCATGGCTGCGTTCATGCTCGCGATTGCCTGCCGGGCGGCGGCCGGCCGGTGCGCGCCGGGCGGGGCCCGAAGATGCTCCGACATGATACCGAAACCGCGCCCGATGCGAAGGCCGGTGGCCGCCGGCGGACGGCTGCCCTATATTTCGCTCGCCACGATCCACCGCACAGGGACGGAGCTCCGCATGCAATTCGCCCATGCCGCCTCCACCGAGCCTGATGCCGCCGATGCCGCCGCCCAGGTGACGGCGGCCGTGAAGGAGCGCCTTGCGGGACCGGTCGATCTGGCGGTGCTGATGTGCACCCACGGCTACCGGAATCACTTCGGGCGCCTGCTGGCGGCCGTGCACGGAGGCCTCGCTCCCGGCTGCCTCGTCGGCTGCACGGCCGAGGGCGTGTTCGGCGGGGGGCGGGAGTTCGAGCGCGTCCCGGCCGTCACGCTGCTCGCGGGAAGCCTGCCGGGCGTCATGCTGCACCCGTGGGTGCTCGAGGCGGAGGACCTCGCGGCGGGCGATCTCGAGTCTCGCCTGCGAGCCCGCGGCTTGCCGCTGGACGGGGCGGCCCACAGCCTCGTGCTGCTCGCCGACCCGTTCACCACCCCTGCGGACGCACTGCTCGGGGCCATCGACGCGGTCTGCCCGGGGTGGGCGGTCGCGGGCGGCATGGCGAGCGGCGGCCGCGTCGAGGGCGACGGCCGCCTCTTCCTCGACGATCGCGCGGTGGAGAGCGGCGCCGTCGGCGTGGCGCTCGCCGGGAACCTCCGCATGCGCACCCTCGTGTCGCAGGGCTGCCGGCCGATCGGGCGGCCGTTCGTGATCACGCGCGCCGACCGCAACTTTCTGCTCGCGCTCGGCGGGCGTCCGGCCGTCGAGTGCGTGCGCCAGGTGTACGCGGACGAATCGGAGCCGGTCCGCCGGCTGATCAGCGACGGCCTCATGGTGGGACGCGTGATCGACGAGCACCGCGACCGGTTCGGCCGTGGCGACTTCCTGGTGCGGAGCGTCCTCGGCTTCGACGAGGAGCGCGGCGCCGTCGTCGCCGGCGACTTCTTCCGCGCGGGGCAGACGATCCAGTTCCACGTGCGGGATGCGGCCACCGCGGACGAGGATCTCGCGGAACTGCTGGCCGCGGCGCGGGAGGGCGGCGTCCCGGCGGCCGGCCTCTGCTTCAGCTGCAACGGGCGCGGCACGCGGATGTTCGACGAGCCGAACCACGAGTCGGCCGCGATCTTCCGTGCGCTGGGCGGTTTTCCGCTGGTGGGCCACTTCGCGGCCGGCGAGTTCGGCGGCGTCGGTGGCAGGACGTTCGTGCACGGGCACACGCTGAGTCTTGCGCTGTTCGCGGCCGGCGAGTGACGGGCCCCCGGAGGCCGCCGGCCGCCGGCGCGAGAGGCGGGAGAAGGGACGGAAGGAGGAACTTCGGATGAACGCGAATCGACTCGACCCTGGCACGATGGATCGCCGAGTGGCACGTCTCGAGCGCACCAACCGGCGCTTCGGGGTGCTGCTCGGAGCGCTCGTCGTCCTGGTGGGGGCGACGGTCCTGGTCGGCGCGGCACTGCTCGAGGAGGAGCTCAAGGCGAGCCGCTTCCTGCTGAGCGGAGCTCGCGGCGGGGCGGAGCTCGCCTACACCAACGCGGGCATGCCCCGGCTCGTGCTCAAGGACCCGGAGGGCCAGGTGCGCGCCGAGCTCGGGCTGGACGCCGAGGGCAGGCCGTCGCTGGGACTCCTCGATCAGGACGCCGCGCCGCGGGCGCGGCTCTTCCTCGGAGACGGCGATGCGCCGTTCCTCGTCCTCTACGATGCGGCAGGCAAGGCGGTGCGGACGGAGACGATTCCGGCCAGCGCCGCCAAGGCCCCCAGGAAGAAGCAGGTCATGGTGGAATTCCGCACGTCGCTCGGCGACTTCGTCGTGGAGCTCAACCCGGAGAAGGCGCCGATCACGGTGGAGAACTTCCTCAAGTACGTGGACACCAAGTTCTACGACGGGACGATCTTCCATCGGGTCATCTCGAACTTCATGGTCCAGGGCGGGGGGTTCACCGAGAACCTGGATCCCACGCCGAAGCCGACCCGCGCGCCGATTCGCCTCGAGTCGA